>NZ_NEJM01000010.1:0-214587 GCF_002113725.1 Pseudomonas sp. B23(2017)
CTCGATCACCGCCAGCGTCGGTTTCGCCCAGAGCGCCGGCCTGATCCTCGGTGGCTCGATCAGCCAGAGCAACTTCCTCGGTACCGGTAACAAGGTGTCCATCGGCCTGACCCGCAGTGAGTACCAGACCAAGTACAACTTCGGCTTCACCGACCCCTACTTCACCGCCGATGGCGTCAGCCTGGGCTACAACCTGTTCTACAACAGCACCGACTACAGCGATTACTACGACGACGGCGTGTCCTATTATGCGATCGACAGCTACGGTGCCGGGGTCAGCTTTGGCTACCCGATCAACGAAACCTCGCGCCTGACCTATGGCCTGACCCTGCAGCACGACAATATCTCGCCCGGTACCTACAGCGCCGACGAGATCTACGACTTCATCGCCCGCGAAGGCAAGAGTTTCAACAACCTCAAGGCCTCGATCGGCTGGTCGGAATCGACCTTGAACAAAGGCGTGCTGGCTACCCGCGGCCACTCGCAGAGCCTTACGCTGATGGCCACCACCCCTGGCAGCGACCTGTCGTTCTACAAGCTGGACTACAGCGGCCAGACCTACCTGCCGCTAACCAGCAACACCTCGCTGCGCCTGCATACCAGCCTGGGCTACGGCAACGGCTACGGTTCCACCGACGGGCTGCCGTTCTATGAAAGCTACACCGCAGGTGGGCTGGGTTCGGTGCGCGGGTTCAAGGACGGTAGCCTCGGCCCGCGCAATACCCCGGCCACCGGCACCTACGCCAGCGCAGGACAAGCCTATTACTCCGACCGTGACACCGACGTGCTGGGCGGCAACATCCTGATTGCCGGCGGCGCCGAATACATCTTCCCGTTGCCGTTCGTGAAGGACCAGAGCCAGCTGCGCAGCTCGGTGTTCGTCGATGCCGGCAACGTGTACGCCGACACCTGCTACCTGTCGACCACCCAGGGCTGCGGCAGCGTGGACCTGGCACAGATGGCCGTGTCGCTGGGGGTTGGCGTGACCTGGTACAGCCCAATGGGGCCGTTGAGTTTCAGCCTGGCGGCACCGCTGAAGAAGCCGGATGGGGCAGAAACCCAGATCTTCCAGTTCTCGCTGGGGCAGACCTTCTGATGCCTGATGCCGTAACGCGCTGGCGTTGAGCATTACCCGCTTTTACCCCTGCTTAACCCAAGTTGACAGTGACCTTGCTTAAGCTGGCCAGGACTCGTACCCCGCCCAGCAGGACATGCCCATGCCTCCCTTCACACCATGCTTCCCCACTTCACTGCGCCCCGACGAAGTCCCGGTCGCGCTACTCGACCTGGTCCAGCAACGCCTGGCCGGGCTGCTCGGCCCGCGCTTCACCGTGGTGCTGGGCGGCAGTGGCAACGGTGCCGGGGTCAGCCACTACCACCTGGCAATCCAGCACAACCAGAGCGGTGTTTCCCTGGAGGACACCGGCGCCGTCGGCACCGGCTTCATCGAGCGCCTGCTGCGCATGGCCACCCAACTCAAGGCCATGCTCGACTCGGCCACGTTCAGCAGCATGGGCAGCGACGACCCGCGCCGCCCACTGGTGTGGATCAGCGAGCTGGCCAGCCCCAAGGAAATGATTACAATGCACGCCCCAACCTGAAATATGTTTTCCCCATGAAATCACTGCTTTACGCCGTATCCTTACTGTTTTCCTTTACCCTGCCCGCCCTTGCCAGCCCACCGGCGACCTTCACCGAGGCCAAGGTGGTGGCCAAGCAGAAGGTGTACATGGACCAGGCCAGCAGTGCCATGGGCGACCTGTACTGCGGTTGCAAATGGGCCTGGGTGGGCAAGTCTGGCGGGCGTATCGATGCCGCCTCTTGCGGCTATCAGACACGCAAGCAGCAGAACCGCGCCGAACGCACCGAATGGGAGCACATCGTGCCGGCCTACACCTTCGGCAACCAGCGCCAGTGCTGGAAGAACGGTGGCCGCGAGCATTGCGTGGATGACGACCCGGTGTTCCGCGCCATGGAGGCCGACCTGTTCAACCTGTACCCGGCAGTGGGCGAGGTCAACGGCGACCGCAGCAATTTCAACTACGGCATGGTTGCTGGCAATGCAGGGCAATACGGGCAGTGCTCCACCAAGGTCGACTTCGTGCAGCGTGCTGCCGAACCGCGTGACGAAGTGAAAGGCCTGGTCGCCCGCACCACCTTCTACATGTACGACCGTTACAAGCTGAGCATGTCGCGCCAACAGCAGCAGTTGCTGATGGCCTGGGACAAACAGCACCCGGTGTCGGCCTGGGAGAAAGAGCGTGACAGGCGCATTGCCGCGATCATGGGCCATGCCAACCCCTTCGTGACCGGGGAACGCAAATGGACCGCCAACTACAAGCCAGTCGGCAGTGGCGTGGTGCAAGCGGTGCCGGCGAAGGCTGCCAAGCCAGAGGCCAAGCCGAGCCTGGCCAGTGCCGGGTCGGTGGGGGCGGTGCTTGGCAACCGCAACAGCCACGTCTATCACCTTTCCGTCGGCTGCCCGGGCTATACCCAGGTTACCGCGAAGAACCAGGTCACCTTCGCCACAGAGGGTGAGGCGCAGGCAGCGGGTTATCGCAAGGCGGGCAACTGCCGCTGATCGCCTTCCTCGGGGCCTGCGCGGCCCCCTTGCAATCGAGCGGGCTGCACGGCAGCCCGCAACAATGACCATCCGTCGCCCAGACGGCACCCCACTCCCCGCCCCCAGCCCAACGAATGACAGATCATCCGCAAAGGAGACGTTCCATGATCCGCATTCGCCCACTCTCACTGTGCCTTGCCCTTGCCCTTGCCAGCGTCACTGGCACCAGCTTCGCCGCCACCGACACAGACACCGACAGCCGCCCGCAAACCGACCAGTACGGTGGCAAGACCGCCGGTGAAGACAGCAGCGTCAACAGCCCAGGCAGCAGCAAGGCCAACGACAGCAGCGACACCGGCAGCAACAGCGATGCCGCCGACGGCGCCGCTGGTGGCTCCAACAGCACCGGCGAAGCCACCGGCTCCGGCGCCGGGCACTCGGGTGGCACCGCCGAGGACCAGGACAGCCATTGAGGCCGGCCTGGGCTACACTGCGCCGGAACGCCCTGCCAAGGATTCACCATGAACCTCAAACCCTGGCTGCTCGCCGCCCTGCTGCCGTGCAGCGCCCTGGCCGTCGCTGGCGGCCAGGGCGCACTGTCGATCAGCTCTTCGTCGTTCACCGATGGCGGCGTGATCGCCTTGCAACAGGTTGGCCCGGACCCGGCCTGTGGTGCCGGCGAAGAGCGCACCCCGCAACTGAGCTGGGACAACCTCCCCGCAGGCACCCAGTCGCTGGCCCTGATCATGTTCGACCCGGACGGCGGCAAGGGCATTGGCGTGGTCCACTGGATCGCCTACAACATCGACCCGGCCCAGGATGGGCTGAAGGAAGGCGTCGCCGGGCTGACCGGGCAAGGCGTGACCGTGGGGCGCAACTCGCGGGGCACGCTCAGCTACCGCG
The DNA here is from genome assembly GCF_002113725.1 of Pseudomonas sp. B23(2017). Lineage (NCBI taxonomy): Bacteria > Pseudomonadati > Pseudomonadota > Gammaproteobacteria > Pseudomonadales > Pseudomonadaceae > Pseudomonas > Pseudomonas sp. B23(2017). Next base: position 3,467 of record NZ_NEJM01000010.1, read on the forward strand.
GCCCCTGCCCACCCGCCGGCGACAACCCGCACCACTACGCACTGACGCTGATCGCCACCGACCTGCCATTGGGCACCCTGCCCGAAGGCCTGGACCGCAGCGGCCTGCTGCAACTGCTGCAAGGTCACGCGCTAGGGGCGCAGAGCCTGGTCGGGCGCTATGGCCATTGAACCGTGCGGTACAAAAACAATTGATCACCCCCATAACATTTATCCATTGAATGGCCCGGCCGAACTGAAGTAAGCTCGGGCTCATTCACTGGAGAGCAACATGCCGAAACACACCCGCAACCACGCCAACCACACCGGTCGCAGCCTGCGCCCTGTGCTGGCCGTTGCCGGCTGCGTGGCACCTGCCAGCTATTACTTTGGGTATTGGTTTAGCCACTAGGCGCCGATACCCACACGGCGCCCACCTTCGAGGGGCCGCCGAACATGAGAATACTCAAACCCCCGGTCGGCTCCCCGACCGGGGGTTTTGCTTTTCAGGCCTTTGAACAACACCGATTCACATTGAGGACAGATTCATGAACTACGCCACTTATTACTACGCAAACACCTACGCCTGGCGATTTAGCCAATCCCGTTCGGGCCAGCCTGCCGCCTCCGTTCGGTCTTCCACAGGTGGCAATGCAGCAGCCAATACGAATTCAACGATCTGTCGAACACCTCGATAGGGCCGACCACGCGGGCCAGAACCCGCCGTCCGCCCAGGGAAAAAACGCCATGCAAGCTTCCAGCCTCGCCCTGACCCAGCCGCAAGCGGCCAACACCACCGTCAGCCAGCGCCTGCCCAGCCCGCACCTGCTCAAACAGCAAATGCCGCTGTCCAGCGAACTTACCCAGCAAGTCCATGCCCACCGCCAGGCCATCCGCGACATCCTCGAAGGCCGCGACCAGCGCCTGCTGGTGATCGTTGGCCCGTGCTCGATCCACGACCCGCGCTCGGCCCTGGAATACGCCGACCGCCTGGCCGCCCTCAGCCGCGAAGTCGACGACAAGCTGCTGCTGGTGATGCGCGCCTACGTCGAAAAACCCCGCACCACGGTCGGCTGGAAAGGCCTTGCCTACGACCCGCACCTCGATGGCAGCGACGACATGCACGCCGGCATCGCCCTGTCCCGCGGGCTGATGCTGAACATGATCGAACGCGGCCTGCCGGTTGCCACCGAACTGCTGCAGCCAATGGCCGCCGGCTACTTCGATGACCTTCTGGCCTGGGCCGCGATTGGCGCGCGCACCACCGAGTCGCAGATCCACCGCGAAATGGTCAGTGGCCTGGAGCTGCCGGTCGGCTTCAAGAACGGCACCGACGGCGGCATCGCCATCGCCAGCGACGCCATGCGCAGCGCCGCCCATCCGCACCGCCACTTCGGCATGGATGCGCAGGGCTACCCGGCCATCATCGAGACCTTGGGCAACGCGGACACCCACCTGGTGCTGCGCGGCGGCCACAAGGGCCCGAACTTTGACGCCAACAGCATCGCCATGGCCCGCCAGGCGCTGGCCAAGGCCGGGTTGCAGGCGCGGATCATGGTCGATTGCAGCCATGCCAACAGCGGCAAGGACCCGGCGCGCCAGCCGGCGGTTTTCAACGATGTGCTGGAGCAGCGCCTGGCCGGCGACCGTTCGATCGTCGGCGTGATGATCGAAGGGCACCTGTTCGACGGCTGCCAGGCGCTGGGCAAGGGCGCGCTGAAATACGGCGTGTCGATCACCGACGGTTGCCTGGGCTGGGCCTCGACCGAAACCCTGTTGCGCGAGGCGGCACAAAAACTCTAGGTAGCGGGACGCAAGCCTGGCGAGACATACCCCGGACAAGTGCGCTAGGCTTGCCTTTTTCCCCCAAGGAGCAGTACCCATGGCCCGTGCAACCGCCCGCCACATCCTGGTCAGCAGCATCGATAAATGCAACGAACTGAAAGCCCAGATCGAAGCAGGCGCCGACTTCGCCGAAATCGCCAAAGCCAACTCCACCTGCCCGTCCAGCCGCCAGGGCGGTGACCTGGGCTCGTTCGGCCCGGGCCAGATGGTCAAGGAGTTCGACACCGTGGTGTTCAGCGCCCCGGTCAATACCGTGCAAGGCCCGGTGAAGACCCAGTTCGGCTACCACCTGCTGGAAGTGACCAGCCGCCAGGACTAAGTAGCCAGTAGCTGCTCATGTCCCCTGTGGGAGCGGGTTTACCCGCGAATGCGTCCGTTCACGCAACGTCGTTGCCTGATCTGGCGCTTTCGCGGGTGAACCCGCTCCCACAGGCCCTGTGTTACCTTTTTCTGCTTTGTTTTTCCTTCAATAGCCAGGCTGCACCCACCCACGCCCTCACCGTCTACGGCGAAGCCCCCCGCTACAACGCCAGCTTCCAGCATTTCGACTACGTCAACCCCGACGCCCGCAAAGGCGGCATCCTGCGCCGCTCGGCCATCGAGATCGGCCAGTTCGACCATATCCTGCCGTACATCGACAAAGGCATCGGTGTCAGCGAGGTCGATGGCCTGCTGTACGCGCCACTGGCCGTGCGCTCGTTCGATGAACCCTACACCGTCTACGGCCTGATCGCCCGGCGCATGGAGCGCGGCCCGGAGGATGCCTGGCTGCGTTTCGAGATCGACCCGCGCGCCACCTTCGCCGATGGCAAGCCGGTGCGCGCCGAGGATGTACGCTTTACCTTCGAGCTGCTGATGAGCAAGGGCAGCCTCAAGTACCGCACCCAGTTCGCCGATGTCGCCGCCGTCATCGTGGAAAGCCCGCACAGCGTGCGCTTCGACTTCAAGCCCGACCACAGCCGCACCCTGCCGCTGGACCTCGCCAGCCTGCCGGTACTGCCCGAACACGACTGGCAGCAGCGCGATTTTGCCAACGGCGCCGGCTTCGACAAGCCGGTCGGCAGCGGGCCGTACCGTATCGGGCGCATCGACAACGGCCGCAGCATCACCTTCGAGCGCGACGCCAACTGGTGGGCGCGCGATCTGCCGGTCAGCCGTGGCCGCTACAATTTCGACAAGCTGCGCATCGAGTACTTCGGTGATACCGAAGTGGCGCGGCAGGTGCTCAAAGGCGGCGGCTACGACTACAACCGCGAATTCTCCGCCACCGCCTACACCCTGGGCTACAACGGCGCACAACTTGACGACGGCCGCCTGCAGCGCGCCCACCTGGGCCCGGCCAAACCGCAGGTGGCCCAAGGCTTCGTGTTCAACCTCGACCGGCCGCAGTTCAAGGACCGTCGCGTGCGCCAGGCGCTGGGCATGCTGTGGGACTACGAGTGGAGCAACCGGCAGATGATGCGCAACATGTACATCCGCCAGCAGAGCGTGTTCTCCAATACCCCGCTGGCCGCCCGCCAACTGCCGGATGCCGGCGAGTTGAAACTGCTCGAACCGTTGCGCGGCAAGGTGCCGGACGAAGTCTTCAGCACCGTGTTCACCGCCCCGGTCACCGATGGTTCGGGGATCATCCGCAAGCAGCAGCTGCAGGCACTGGCGCTGCTCGAACAAGCCGGCTGGCGCCCCGAAGGCGACCGCCTGGTGAACAGCCAGGGCACGCCGCTGGCGTTCACCTTCCTCAACGGCCAGGCAGGCATGGAGCGCCTGCTGCTGCCGTGGAAGCGCAACCTGGCCCAGATTGGCGTGACCCTGGACATCCGCAACGTCGATTCGGCCCAGTACGTCAACCGCCTGATGGCGCGTGACTACGACATGATCGTCACCGGCTACCCGGTCACCCTGTCGCCCGGCGCCGAGCTGTACAACTATTTTGGCTCGGCAGCGGCCCACGACCCTGGGTCGAGCAACCTGATGGTGCTGCAGGACCCTGCCGTGGACCACCTGATCGACGGCCTGGTGCGCGCCGACACCCAGGCCGACATGCTGCACCACGCCCATGCCCTGGACCGGGTGCTGCAATGGAACTACTACTGGATCCCCAACTACTACCCACCGGGCAGTTCCACTGCCTGGTGGAACCGCTTCGGCCTGCCCAAGGTCCAGGCTGCCTATGACGAAGGCCTGGACACCTGGTGGGAAGTCAGCCCCACCGCGCTGACCAACGCGCAAATGGCCGAACGCCGGAAATCCTCGCCATGACCACCTACATCCTGCGCCGCCTGTTGCTGATCATTCCCACCCTGCTGGCGATCCTGCTGGTCAACTTTGCCATTGTCCAGGCCGCGCCGGGTGGCCCGGTGGAGCAGGCGGTGGCACGCCTGCAGGGCATCGGCGGCGGCGCTCCCGGTGCCCGGGCCGAGGTGGTGCACGGTGAGTCACGGGCCACCCGTGGCCTGGACCCGAAACTGATCGAGGAGATCAAGCGCCAGTACGGCTTCGACAAGTCCGCCCCCGAGCGCCTGTGGTTGATGCTGGGCCAATACGCCCGGCTGGACTTCGGCAACAGCTTCTTCCGCGGCGCCAAGGTCACCGACCTGATCCTCGACAAGTTGCCGGTCACCCTGTCGCTGGGCTTCTGGGCCACGCTGATCACCTACCTGGTGTCGATCCCGCTGGGCATCCGCAAGGCAGTGCGCCACGGCAGCCGCTTCGATGCCTGGAGCAGTGCACTGATCGTGGTCGGCTATGCCCTGCCCTCGTTCCTGTTCGCCCTGTTGCTGATCGTGCTGTTCGCCGGCGGCACCTCGCTCAGCTGGTTCCCGGTGCGCGGCCTGGTCTCGGACAACTTCGACGAGCTCAGCCTGCTGGGCAAGGTCGCTGACTACTTCTGGCACCTGGTGCTGCCGGTCGGCGCCCTGGTGATCGGCGGCTTCGCCACCCTGACGCTGCTGACAAAAAACGCCTTCCTCGACGAGATTTCCCGGCAATACGTGGTTACCGCCCGCGCCAAGGGCCTGAGCGAGCGCCGGGTGCTGTATGGCCACGTGCTGCGCAATGCCATGCTGCTGGTGGTGGCCGGGTTGCCGCAGGCGTTGATCACGGTGTTCTTCGCCGGCTCGTTGCTGATCGAGGTGATCTTCTCGCTCGATGGCCTGGGCCGCATGAGTTACGAGGCGGCCGTGTCGCGGGATTACCCGGTGGTGTTCGGCACGCTGTTCATCTTCACCCTGGCGGGCCTGCTGATCCGCCTGATCGGTGACCTGTCGTACACCCTGCTCGACCCGCGTATCGACTTCGACACGAGGGCGCGCTGATGCTTTCACCGATCTCGCGTCGTCGCCTGCAACGCTTTCGCCGCAACCGCCTCGGCTGGGTTTCGCTGTGGCTGTTCGCCGCCCTTCTGCTGCTGAGCTTGTGTGCCGAGCTGGTGGCCAACGACAAACCGCTGCTGCTGGGCTACAAGGGCGACCTGTACGTGCCGGCGCTAAAGCGCTACACCGAGCAGCAGTTCGGCGGCCAGCTGCCGTTCCAGCCAGACTACCGCAGCGCCTATGTACGCCAGCTGATCGAGCAGCAAGGTGGCTGGATGCTGTTCGCCCCCATCCCGTTCAGCGCCGATACCCCCAACTACGACCTGCAGGTACCCACCCCCAGCCCGCCAAGCGCGAGCAACTGGCTGGGTACCGACGACCAGGGCCGCGACGTGCTGGCCCGGGTGCTGTATGGCACCCGGGTATCCTTGCTGTTCGCCTTCGCCCTGACCGTGGTCAGCGTGCTGATAGGGGTGGCGGCCGGTGCCCTGCAGGGCTACCACGGCGGCTGGGTCGACCTGGTCGGCCAGCGCCTGCTGGAGGTGTGGTCGGGGTTGCCGGTGCTGTACCTGCTGATCATCCTCAGCGGGTTCGTCGAGCCGGACTTCTGGTGGCTGCTGGGCATCATGGCGCTGTTCTCCTGGCTGACCCTGGTCGATGTGGTGCGCGCCGAGTTCCTGCGCGGTCGCAACCTGGAGTACGTGAAGGCCGCAAGGGCGCTGGGGTTGCCAGACAGCCAGGTAATGCTGCGGCACATCCTGCCCAATGCCATGAACGCAACGCTGACCTATGTGCCGTTCATGCTGACCGGGGCGATCACCACCCTGACTGCGCTGGATTTTCTTGGTTTCGGCATGCCGGCCGGGAGTGCTTCGCTGGGAGAGCTGGTGACCCAGGGCAAACAGCACCTGGAGGCGCCGTGGCTGGGCTTTACCGCATTCTTTGCGCTGGCGGTGATTCTGTCGCTGCTGGTGTTTATCGGGGATGCCTTGCGCGAGGCGTTCGACCCCAGGGGATAGGTTTTCAGGTCTGGCCTCTTCGCGGGTAAACCCGCTCCCACAGGGTCACCACAAACCTTGAGGACTGTGGGGTACCTGTGGGAGCGGGTTTACCCGCGAAGAGGCCGGCCCTGCTTTTACAGATTTCAGGATTTCTACCCATGCACGACAGCGACAGCCTCAAGGACTACCCCCAGGTACGGCAACTGGCGATCCGCTCGTTGTTCGAGATCATCGAGCAGTCCAGCGAGGGCACGGTAATCGTCGATCGCCAGGCGCGCATCGTCTGGATGAACGAGCGCTACGCCCGGCGCTTTGGCCTGGCCGACGCCGCCAGTGCCATCGGCCAGCCATGCGAGGCGGTGATCCCGGGCAGCCTGATGCGCGAAGTAGTGAGCAATGGCCGGCCAATCCTGCTGGACATGCTCGACACCCCGAACGAGCCGCTGGTGGTAATGCGCCTGCCCATCCACGACGACCAGGGCGCGCTGATCGGCGCCATCGGCTTTGCCCTGTTCGATGAGTTGCGCAGCCTGTCGCCGCTGCTCAAACGCTACTCCAGCATGCAGCAGGAACTGGCCTCGACCCGCTCGCAATTGCGCGCCCGCCAGGCCAAGTACAGCTTCGCCCAGTTCGTCGGCAGCAGCGCCGCCAGCCTGGAGGCCAAGCGCCGCGCCCGGCGTGGCGCAAGCAGTGATTCGCCGGTGCTGCTGCTGGGCGAAACCGGCACCGGCAAGGAACTGCTGGCCCATGCCATCCATGCGGCGTCGGCGCGGGCGCACAAGGCGTTTGTCAGCATCAACAGTGCGGCCATCCCCGAGACGCTGCTGGAAGCCGAATTCTTCGGCACCGCCCCCGGCGCCTTTACCGGCGCCGATCGCAAGGGCCGCAGCGGCAAGCTGCAACTGGCCGAAGGCGGCACGCTGTTCCTCGACGAGATCGGCGACATGCCGCTGGCCCTGCAGAGCAAGCTGTTGCGGGTGCTGCAGGAGAAGGAGTACGAGCCGGTAGGCTCGAACCAGATGCTGCGCAGTGATGTACGCATCATTGCCGCCACCTCCATCGACCTGCAGGCCGCCATCGCCCGCGGGGCATTCCGCGCCGACCTGTATTACCGGCTGAATGTGCTGCCGATCGAGGTGCCGCCACTGCGGCAACGGCTGGAGGACCTGCCGGCGCTGTGCGAGGCCATCCTGGGCGAACTGGGCAGCCAGTATGAGCTCGAGGCCGAAGCGCAGCAGCTATTGGCGCGGCATGCATGGCCGGGGAACATTCGCGAGCTGCGCAATGTGCTGGAGCGGGCCACGCTGCTGGCGGATCAACCGCGTCTGGGGGTGGCGGATCTACGGGCGGCATTGGGGCCGTTGAGCCCAGTGGCGGCTGCGCCTGTGCGCCAGACTTACCGTGAGGCGTGTGAAGAGTTTGAGCGTGAGCTGATTGTTGGGGCATTGGCCGAGTATGCGGGAAATGTGCCGCAGGCCGCGCAGGCATTGGGGTTGGGGCGGTCGACGTTGTACAAGAAGATGGTAGCGCTGGGGATTTCGTCTCTAACTTGAGACTTATGTTTCTGATTTGAGATCGCTGCGAGGGCTTCGCCCTCGATCGCCGGCAAGCCAGCTCCCACAAGGTATTGCACCGCTTTCAGAACTTTTGGATAACCCTGTGGGAGCTGGCTTGCCGGCGATGGGCTGCAAAGCAGCCCCCTACAGTCTCAAAATGTAGACAAGATTATTAGAAAAACAAAATTAATCATTTAAAATCATCAACTTACAGATCTGGCACGATTCCCGCTATCTCCTGCTCACCAATAAAAACAAGACTCACCCAGGAGACCCACCCCGATGACCGTGTTCATCGCCCTAGCCGCTCTGGCCCTGCTGATGCTGGCTGCCTACCGCGGTTACAGCGTAATCCTCTTCGCCCCCATCGCCGCCCTCGGGGCGGTACTGCTCACCGACCCGTCCGCCGTGGCCCCCGCATTCACCGGGGTGTTCATGGAGAAAATGGTCGGCTTCATCAAGCTCTACTTCCCGGTGTTCCTGCTGGGGGCCGTGTTCGGCAAGCTGATCGAGTTGTCCGGCTTCTCGCGCTCGATCGTCGCCGCCGCCATCCGCGTGCTCGGCACCCGCCAGGCGATGCTGGTGATCGTGCTGGTCTGCGCCCTGCTCACCTACGGCGGCGTGTCGCTGTTCGTGGTGGTGTTCGCGGTGTACCCGTTCGCCGCCGAGATGTTCCGCCAGAGCAATATCCCCAAGCGCCTGATCCCGGCAACCATCGCCCTGGGCGCGTTCTCGTTCACCATGGATGCCCTGCCCGGCACCCCGCAGATCCAGAACATCATCCCCAGCACCTTCTTCAACACCACCGCCTGGGCCGCACCCTGGCTGGGCCTGATCGGCACGCTGTTCGTGTTCTGCACCGGCATGGCCTACCTGCAGCGCCAGCGCAACAAGGCCCAGCGCGCCGGTGAAGGCTATGGCAGCGACTTGCGCAACGAACCGGAAACCGCTGCCGACCTGGCGCTGCCCAACCCTTGGCTGGCCCTGTCGCCGCTGCTGCTGGTGGGGGTGATGAACCTGCTGTTCACCCACTGGATCCCGCAGTGGTACGGCCCCAGCCACAGCCTGCAACTGCCCGGCATGAGCGCGCCGGTGCAAAGCGATGTGGCCAAGCTCACGGCCATCTGGGCAGTGCAGGCGGCGTTGCTGGTGGGCATCCTGATGGTGCTTGTGTGTGCCTTCGGCGCCATCCGCACCCGCTTGGCCGAAGGCACCAAAAGCGCCGTGGGCGGCGCCTTGCTGGCGGCCATGAACACCGCCTCGGAATACGGCTTTGGCGCGGTGATCGCCTCGCTGCCGGGCTTCCTGGTATTGGCCGATGCCCTGCGCGGCATCCCCAACCCACTGGTCAACGAAGCCATCACCGTGACCTTGCTGGCCGGCATCACCGGCTCTGCCTCGGGCGGCATGAGCATCGCCCTGGCGGCCATGGGCGACAGCTTCATCGCCGCCGCCAATGCCGCCAACATCCCGCTCGAAGTGCTGCACCGGGTGGCCGCCATGGCCAGCGGGGGCATGGACACCCTGCCGCACAACGGTGCGGTCATCACCCTGCTGGCCGTGACCGGGCTGACCCACCGCGAGGCCTACAAGGACATTTTCGGTATTACCCTGATCAAGACCCTGGCGGTGTTCGTGGTCATCGCCACGTTCTACGCCACCGGCATCGTCTAAGGAGCTTTGCATGACCCTCAAAGGCAAGACCGCACTCATCACCGGTTCCACCAGCGGCATCGGCCTGGGCATTGCCCAGGTGCTGGCCCGCGCAGGCGCCAACATCGTGCTCAACGGCTTCGGCGACCCTGCCCCGGCGCTGGCCGAGATCGCCCGGCACGGGGTGAAGGCAGTCCATCACCCGGCCGACCTGTCGGACGTGGCCCAGATCGAAGCGCTGTTCGCCCTGGCCGAGCGCGAGTTCGGCGGCGTCGACATCCTGGTCAACAACGCCGGTATACAGCACGTGGCGCCGGTGGAGCAGTTCCCGCTGGAAAGCTGGGACAAGATCATCGCCCTCAACCTGTCGGCCGTATTCCATGGTACGCGCCTGGCCCTGCCCGGCATGCGAGCGCGCAACTGGGGGCGCATCATCAACATCGCCTCGGTGCACGGCCTGGTCGGCTCCACCGGCAAGGCGGCCTATGTGGCGGCCAAGCACGGCGTGGTCGGCCTGACCAAGGTGGTGGGCCTGGAAACCGCCACCAGCAACGTCACCTGCAATGCCATCTGCCCTGGCTGGGTGTTGACCCCGCTGGTGCAGAAGCAGATCGACGATCGTGCAGCCAACGGTGGCGATCCGCTGCAAGCGCAGCACGATCTGCTGGCAGAAAAACAGCCATCGTTGGCCTTCGTCACCCCCGAACACCTGGGTGAGCTGGTACTATTCCTGTGCAGCGAGGCCGGTAGCCAGGTTCGCGGTGCCGCCTGGAACGTCGATGGTGGCTGGTTGGCCCAGTGACGGGCGGCCTGGGCCTGGCGACGGTCTTGCATTCGTTTATCTGCAAGGAGGCCCTATGCGCCCAACCCCGATGACCGCGATCCTGGCCCTGACCCTGGCTGCCGCCGCACCCGCGATGGCAGCCAGCCTGAAGGACGTCGCGCCCTACCCCGAGGCGGAAAAAGGCTTCACCCGGCAGGTCATCCACCTGCCGGCCCAGGCTGATGAGTCGGCCTATCAACTGGAAATCCTCGCCGGCAAGACCCTGAAGGTGGACTGCAATCGCCAGCGCCTGGGCGGCAGCCTGGAGGAACGTACCCTGGAAGGCTGGGGCTACAGCTACTACCGCCTGGACAAGGTCAGCGGCCCGGCCAGCACGCTGATGGCCTGCCCCGATGGCAAGAAGACCGAGGCCTTCGTGCCAGTGGTCGGTGAAGGCTTCATGCTGCGCTACAACAGCAAGCTGCCGGTGGTGGTGTACGTGCCCAAGGACGTCGAAGTGCGCTACCGCGTCTGGACCGCGTCGCAGGACGTGCAAAAGGCTAAAGTAGAGTAAAACGCAAGCCTTTGGCCTTGATGATGCCTTCATCGCCGGCAAGCCGGCTCCCACAGGTTGGTCACTGCACTCAAGACCTGTGAGGTTCCTGTGGGAGCCGGCTTGCCGGCGATGGGGCCCTTGCAGGCAACAGGAGGTTCGGCATGAACGATGTGCTCTGGCGCCCCTCCACGGCGCAGATCGAGGCCAGCCGGATGGATGCCTTCCGCCGCCGGGTCAACCTGCGCTACAACCTGCAACTCGACGACTACCAGGCGCTGCACCGCTGGAGCATCGAGCAGCGCCCTGCCTTCTGGCAAACCCTTGCCGACTATTTTCACGTTCACTGGCATACCCCGCCGAGCCAGGTGCTCAGCGAAGGGCCGCAGATGCCCGATGCCCAGTGGTTCAGCAACGCCACTCTCAACTTCGCCGAACACCTGCTGCGCCGCCGCGACGACCGCCCGGCCCTGGTCGCCGTGCGCGAAGACGGCCAACGCCAGCTGTTCACCCATGCCCAGCTGGCGGCCCAGGTGGCCGGCCTGCAAACAGCCTTCAAGGCCGCCGGTGTCGTCCCCGGCGACCGGGTCGCCGCCATCATGCCTAATACCTGGCAGACGCTGGTCGCCATGCTCGCCTGCACCAGCCTCGGTGCGGTGTGGTCCAGCTCCTCGCCCGAGTTTGGCGTACACGGCATCATCGACCGCTTCGGCCAGATCGAGCCCAAGCTGCTGATCGCCTGTGCCGGGTACCAGTACGCCGGCAAGGCCATCGACCAGGTGGACAAGGTCAACCAGGTGTGCGCGCAGCTGCCCGGGCTGCAACGGCTGATCGTGGTGCCCCATACCCGCAGCGGGACGCGCGCCGACGAATTCCAGGCCGCCAACGTCAGCCTGTGGGACGAGTTCTTTCAGCCCGGCGGCGAGCCCCGCTTCACCCCGCTGCCCTTCGACCACCCGCTGTACATCCTGTATTCCAGCGGCACCACCGGTGTGCCCAAGTGCATCGTCCACCGCGCCGGCGGCGTGTTGTTGCAGCACCTGAAGGAACATGGCCTGCACAACGACCTGAAGGCCGATGACGTACTGTTCTACTACACCACTTGCGGCTGGATGATGTGGAACTGGCTGGCCAGCGGCCTGGCGGTGGGCGCCACGCTGGTGCTGTACGACGGCTCGCCGTTCCATCCCGGCCCCGAGCGCCTGCTGGACCTGATCGACGCCGAGGGCATCCAGGCCTTCGGTACCAGCGCCAAGTACCTGGCGGCACTGGAGCAGGCGGGCCTCGAACCTGCGGCAAGTCACCGCCTGGAACGCTTGCGCCTGCTGCTGTCCACCGGCTCGCCGCTGTCACCACACAGCTACGACTACGTGTACCGCAAGATCAAGGCCGACCTGTGCCTGGCGTCGATGTCCGGCGGCACCGATATCGTCTCCTGCTTCGTGCTGGGCAACCCGACCCTGCCAGTGCGCCGTGGCGAGATCCAGTGCAAGGGCCTGGGCATGGCGGTGGAAGTGTGGAACGAGCATGGCCAGCTGGTGCAGGGCGAAAAAGGCGAGCTGGTGTGCACGCGCAACTTCCCGTCCATGCCGCTGGGGTTCTGGAAGGATACGGACGGCAGCCGCTATCACGACGCCTACTTCAGCCAGTTCCCGGGGGTGTGGGCCCAGGGCGACTATGCCGAACAGCGTGCCGACGGCGGGCTGGTGATTCATGGCCGCTCCGATGCCGTGCTCAACCCCGGCGGGGTGCGCATTGGCACGGCGGAGATCTACCGCCAGGTGGAAAAGGTCGAGCAGGTGCTGGAAAGCGTGGCCATCGGCCAGGACTGGCAAGGCGACGTGCGGGTGGTGCTGTTCGTTCGCCTGCGTGATGGCCTGCAGCTGGATGAGGCCCTGCGCCAGCACATCCGCCAGGTGATCCGCCAGTACACCACCCCCCGCCATGTACCGGCGGTGATCGCCCAGGTCGATGACATTCCGCGTACCATCAGCGGCAAGCTGGTGGAGTTGGCGATTCGCAATGTGGTGCATGGCTTGCCGGTGAAGAACACCGACGCCCTGGCCAACCCCGAGGCGCTGGAGCAGTTCCGGGATCGCGAGGAGTTGCGCACCCCGTAATGAAGGTATTCACCGTCATTGTGGGAGCGGCCTTGCGTCGCGAAAGGGCTGCAAAGCAGCCCCGGGATTTCAGCAGCGAAGCATAGATTTCTGGGGCCGCTTTGCGGCCCTTTCGCGACGCAAGGCCGCACCCACAATGGCCTCAACCCGACCCGTTAAGGCATAATGCCCACCTTTTTCGCCCCCGAAGCACAGGTAACCCATGAAAGCCCAAGCCCGCCACATCCTGGTCAAGACCGCTGACGAAGCCGAAAAGCTCAAGCAGCGCATCGCCAATGGCGAGGCTTTCGACGTGCTCGCAAAAAAGTTCTCCACCTGCCCTTCGGGCAAGCGTGGCGGCGACCTGGGTGAAATCCGCCCCGGGCAGATGGTCGGCGCCATTGACCAGGTGATCTTCAAGAAGCCCCTGCGCGTGGTGCACGGGCCGATCAAGAGCAAGTTCGGTTATCACCTGGTGCAGACGTTCTACCGCGACTGATAGCCCCGGGCCACCTGACATTTTTGCCAGTTGTCCCCCTACCATACAAAACATACAACTCAGGCAGTGGCCCCTCTAATGGAGACCTGCCTATGCGCTGCCCTCGTCTGCTTTTGCCTGCCGCACTCCCTCTGCTCACTTTGCCTTTGCTGTCTCATGCCCAATCCCTGACCGTTGCAGCAGGCGACGATCTGGACGCCATCGTTCAGACGTCAGCTGCAGATCAGTTCATCATCACCGGCGGTGAGGCCAAGTCGTTGAAACAAGGCGAGGGGCAAGACACGTTCAACATGTCTGGTGGCAAGCTAGGGTCGCTCAATCAAGGCGGTGCCATGGACGAGTTCGTCATGACCGGGGGTACCATCACGGATGCCTTCGAAGATGGCGACAAGGCCTGGTTCAAGGGCGGCAGCATTGGCCGTATCGACCTCAAGATGGCTGATAACTTCCTCGAAATGTCCGAAAACCTTGGTGTGGAAACCATCGTTGTTGCCAACGTGGTCAGCGGCCTTGGTGACGATACTTACATCCTGACTGGCGGCACCATCGGTGGAGACCTCCGTACCAGCAGCGGCGACGACGAGATCAATGTCAAAGGCGTCGATCTGAAAGGCGAGATACGTGCCGGCCAGGGCAAGGATAAACTCAACTGGACGAGCGGCAAGATCGGCAAGAAAGTCGACATGGGCGCCCACAACGACATGACCACTGTCAGCACACTCGACTTGAGCAGTTCAACAGTGCTGTTGGACGGTGGTACAGGCACGGATACCCTGACGTTTCAGCAAGCCAAGGTCGGTCAGGGTGCCTTGTATGTCAACTGGGAGTCCATCAACCTGAACCAGGGCAGCCAGTTGACCCTGAACGACAGCTTGGCCCTGGGTGACCTGGGCTCCGATCAGTCACCGATAGCCGCAGCCACGGGGACCGGTACCCTGCAAATTGACGCGACCAGCACACTGATCAGTCGCCACGGCAGCATTGTCAGCATCCAGAATGGCAACAAGGCATCCGTGGTAAACGCCGGCACCATAGACCTGAGCCGCGGCAACGACGCTCAGGGCCGCCTGACCATCCAGGGCGACTACACCGGCAACAACGGCACCCTGCGCCTGAACAGCGTGCTGGCCGGCGACGGCGCCGCCTCCGATCGCCTGGTGGTCAGCCGTGGTGCGATTGGCGGCTCTACCCAGTTGCTTATCAACAACCTCGATGGCGCCGGTGCAATAACCGCGCAGAACGGCATTCAAGTCGTTGAAGCGCGTGACGGCGCGGTCAGCACGGCCACCGCATTTGTCCAGACCCAGACCCTTTCAGCCGGCGCCTACGACTACCGGTTGTTCAAAGGCGGCGTGACTGCAGGCAGTGAAAACAGCTGGTACCTGCGCTCCACCCTGGTTGCGCCACCCGCTCCGGCCCCTGCGCCGGAACCGGGCGAGCCGACACAGCCAACGCAACCGGGCGAGCCAGTGGTGATCGCACCCGCCGCTACCCCGCCTGTCGTGGCCCCGGCGCCCGGCCAGGTCGACCTGCCAGCACCGGTGCAAGGCGAAAGCCTGCCGCTGTATCGCCCGGAAGTTGCGGTGTATGCCGCAGCGCCACGGGGCGCCGCGATCATCGCCCGCCAGGCACTGGGCACGTTCCACCAGCGTCAGGGCGACCAGCAGCTGCTGCAGGGTGACGGCGCCCTGCCCGCCAGTTGGGGGCAAGCCTACGGCGGCGCGTTACGTCAGCAATGGAGCGGCACGGTCAGCCCGAGCCTGAATGGCGACCTGTACGGCTTCAAGGTGGGCCAGGACCTGTACGCCAAGGTTGGCGACAGCGGATACCGCCAGCATGTCGGTATCTATGTCAGCCATAGCCGCCTGGACGCCGACGTCAAAGGCTTCGCCCTCGCCGTGGAGAACCGCAGCGTCGGTGACCTGGAGCTTGATGGCGACAGCGTCGGCGCCTACTGGACTCTGGTCGGACCGCAAGGCGGCTACCTCGACGCCGTGCTGCAGTACACCCACCTGGATGGCCGGGCGCGTTCGGATCGGGGTGACAAGCTGAACATCGACGGCCACGCCTGGACCGCTTCACTGGAATCCGGCTATCCCATTGCCCTGTCCGACCGCTGGGTACTGGAGCCGCAGGCTCAGTTGATCGCGCAAAAGGTCTCGCTCGACAGCGCCAGCGATAGCGTCTCGCACATCAACCACGACGCCCAGGTCGAACTGACCGGCCGACTGGGGGCTCGGCTCGAGGGGGCCTTCAAAAGCAGCAGCGACCGCCTGTTGCAACCCTATGCGCAAGTCAACCTGTGGCACGGCGACGGTGGCCGCGATACCTTGACCTTCGATGGCGTCGACAAGATCAAGACCGATTACCGCTATACCTCGGTGCAACTTGAAAGCGGCGTGGTAGCGCAGGTCAACGAAGCGCTGAGCCTGCATGGCGGCGTGCAGTACACCGCCAACCTGGACAGCCGCCAGCAGGAAGCCAGCGGCGTGAACCTGGGTGTGCGCTGGCAGTTCTAGCGCCGCGCAGCCAGCAGCCCGAGGCCGGCGCAGCCCAGCAATGAGGCGCTGACCCGGTTGAACAGCCGGCGTGGGCCGGGCTGGCTGAACCAACGCTGCAGGTACGCCCCCAGGCCGGCGTAGATGGCGATGGCGGCCCATTCCAGCAACAGGAACAACACACCCAGCCAGAGGAACTGCTCGCTTACCGGGGTGGCGCTGCCGACCGAGACGAACTGCGGCAGGAAGGCGGTGAAGATCAGGATTGCCTTCGGGTTACCAGCGGCCACCCAGAACTCCTGACGTGCCAGGCGCCAGGTGCCGCGTGGGTGATCGCTTGCCACCACCGCCTCGCCCACCGGTGCCCGCCACAGTTGCCAGGCGATATAGAACAGATACGCCGCCCCCACCACCTTGATGGCCAGGAACAGGTATTCGCTGGTGTGCAGCACCACTGCCAGGCCCATGGCCGCCAGGGCGATCATGCCGCTGAAGGCGACGATGCGCCCGCCGCCGGCCACGCAGGCCGTGCGCAGGCCGTAACGGCTGGCATTGTGCAGCGACAGCAGGTTGTTCGGCCCCGGCGCCATGTTCAGGGCGAAGCAGGCAGGAATGAAAAGCAGCAGGCTTGAGAGGTCCATTATTGTTTTCCTTTGGCAACAGGCGTCTATTTCGGCGGGTAGCGGGCCTTGCGGTCAAGTTACAGCCAGCGGAAAAAACTGTATGGGTGCGCGGCGCCTGATAAGCTGCCGCGCATACCGAGGACCCTGTGATGCCCCGTTCCCATGCCGCGCTGTGGCGCGACCCGGCCCTGCCGCATGTCGAAAGCCGCCGCGCCTGCCATAGCCGCGCCTGCTACAAGCCCCACAGCCACCCGACATTTTCCATCGGTGTGGTGGACGCCGGGTACAGTCATTTCACCGGTGCCGGCAACGGCCAGCAACGCCTGACACCCGGCACGCTGGTGCTGGTCCCGGCCCGCCGGGTACATGCCTGCAACCCAGAGCCCGGGCAGGCGTGGAGCTACCAGATGCTGCACGTGGATGCCGACTGGCTGGCACAGCTGCACCTGGAGTCAGGGCTGGAGGGTGCCGGGCCCGACGAGCCGGCACGTATCTGCCAGGTGCCGGAGGTGTATCGGCAGTTCTGCGAAATGAACAGTCTGCTGTTCTCCAACGCCAGCAGTGGTGAGAAGGATGCGGCGCTGATTGCCTTTCTGGGTGACCTGGACTTTGCCAGGCACGCGCCGCTGGCACCGGCACCGGCCCTGGGGGCGACCGCGTTGAGTGGGCTGATTGCGCACATCGAAGGCCAGGACCCGGCGCAGTTGAGCCTGGCGGTACTGGCCCGGCAGGCCGGGCTTGGGCGTTACCAGTTGATTCGCGCATTTCGCGCGGCCACCGGGTTTACACCGCATGCCTACCTGCTCAATGCCCGGGTCAACCGTGGGCGGCAATTGTTGGGTGAAGGGCAGGCACTGGCGGAGGTGGCCTATCGGCTCGGGTTTGCCGACCAAAGCCATTTCCAGCGGGTGTTCAAGGCCCATGTGGGGGTGACACCGGGGCAGTATCGGGATTTGCACAGCCTCTGAGACCATGGGGGCGCTGTGCGCCCCTTTCGCGACACAAGGCCGCTCCCACAAGGTGCTGCGTACGCCGTTCAATGTGGGAGCGGCCTTGTGTCGCGAAAGGGCTGCGCAGCAGCCCCGGCAATGGGCCTGCAATATTGTTCAATACGGCATGAGCGCCGAGGGGCAGAGTCAGGCTTTACGCCAGAGCAACCTCACCCAATGCAACAGTTCCTGATCATCGCCCTCGCCCACTTCCTCGCCCTGCTCTCTCCCGGCCCGGACTTCTTCCTGGTCGCACGCACCTCGGTCAGCGCCGGCTGGCGTGTCGCGAGCGGCGCCTGCCTGGGTATCGCCCTGGCCAATGGCGTGTTCATCGCCATGGCTTTCACCGGCCTGTCGGTACTGCAGGAAGGCAGCCTCCTGTTCACAACCCTGCAACTGGCCGGCGCCGGCTACCTGCTGTACATCGGCACCCTGTTCCTGCGCCATGCCGGGCAAACCAGCCTGGGCGCAGTCGCTGGCAAGCAGACCGCCCAAGGGTGGTGGCGGGGATTGGGCATGGGGTTCCTGTCTGGCATCCTCAACCCCAAGAATGCGCTGTTCTATGCCAGCCTGGTCAGCATGGTCGCCAGCGCCAGCTTTGCCTGGAAAGTAACCTGTGCCCTGTGGATGTTCAGCATCGTGCTGCTGTGGGACCTGCTGGTTGCGGTAGCCATCGGCAACCCGCTGGTGCTGGGGCGCTTCGCCCGCTGCCTGCCATGGCTGGAGCGGGCCTCCGGGGTCATGCTGGTGCTATTGGCTGCGGCACTGTTGTTTCACCTGGCCTGGGGCTGACCAGTTGCAGGGTCCGCATGTCCATCAAGGTGAAATGGCCACTGGCCCAACCCCCGGTATCCAGGTGCCAGACATTGCCCAGCAGCTTGGCTTCCAGTACCGGCGTGTGGCCCACCAACAAGGCGCGCAGGCCCTGCACGGGCTCGGTATCACCTACCTTCAACCGCCGCCGCGACCATTGGCACACTTCCCGTACTTGCGGGTCGTCATCCAGTTCCAGCCAGGTCCTCAACACCGCCCAGTCGGCATACGGGCTGTCGGCATGCAGCAGGCCTACCAGGCCCGCTGCACTTTCAACCTCTATCGCAATCGGCAACTGCTCGAAGCGCTCCACGAAACGCAACTGCTCGCCCCGCGGCAGGTCAAGAAACCAGCCACCCCCGGCGGCGCGATACATGTCCAGATCGAGCCGCCCACCACGTACGCGGGTAATTGCCAGGGCCTCATGATTGCCCTGCACGGCATGGAACCAGGGCTGCGCCAGCCATTCCAGCGCCGCCTCGCTGTCCGGGCCACGGTCGACCAGGTCCCCCACGCTGAACAGGCGGTCCACGGCCGGATCGAACCCCACCCCATCCAGGCATTGCTGCAGGCGCTGGAAGTGACCATGGATATCGCCCACCGCCAGGTCACGCCCCCGCAGGTTGGCAATCAGACGCCGAAACCGTGCCATTACAATCTTCCTCTGCTGGTAGCGCCCTGCCAGGGGTAAAATGGAGGCACACGCAATCTGCCCCGGAGGTGCATCATGCGTACCGCCCTCGTGTGTGCCGTGCTCATGGCGCTGTCACTGGACAGCATGGCACAAGGTGCCCCGGCCGCGCAGGTCGAGGTACGTTTCGAGCATCCGGAAAAATTCCGCGATGCCAGCCTCGACAGCCACGGGTACGAGCGTGGCGCCGACACCTATGTGATGAAAACCCTGACCCAGTACCTGCAGAAGCTTGGCCAACGCTACCTGCAACCTGGCCAGCAACTGGTCATCGACATTCGCGACATCGACCTGGCCGGGCGTTTCGAGCCCTGGCACAGCCAGGCCTACGATGTACGTTACATGCGCGAAATCACCTGGCCGACCATCGACCTCAGCTACACCCTCAGCCAACCGGGCAAACCCAACCAGCAGGCGCAGGAACGGGTCAGCGACAAGATGTACCTCAGCCGCCCGGGCCGGGTCACGAGCAGCAGCGACCGCCTGTATGCCGAAAAGGCCATGCTCAACGACTGGTTCCGCCAACGCTTCGCCGTCCACCCGGCATCCTGAAAATCCCTTCACTGGTACAGGCGTTGGTGCCGGTAGTATGCTCGGCCCTTCAACCTATACCAGGGAAGGGTTTTTCATGAAGTTGTGCGCCGTGCAACTGGCGTCGCTCAAGGGCGATGTGCAAGCCAACCTCGAACGCCACCTGGCCTGCATCGAACAGGCCGTGGCCCTTGGCGCCGAACTGGTGGTATTTCCCGAACTGTCACTGACCGGCTATGAGCCAACCCTCGCGCGCCAGGCCGCCCTGCCCGTCAGTTCGACGCGGCTGGACCCGCTGCAGGCAGCCTGCGACCGGCTTGGTATCACCGTCGCCGCAGGCCTGCCACTGCCGACCCCTGATGGCATTCGTATAGGCATGCCAATCCTGAGCCCCGGTGCACCGCGTCAGGCCTATGCCAAGCGGCGTCTGCATGATGATGAACTGCCCTGGTTCACCCCAGGCGATCAAGCCTTGTTGCTGCAGGTAGGCGCGCACCGGGTAGCGCCTGCGATCTGCTACGAATCGATGTTCATGGCGCATGCGGCAGCCGCACGGGAACACGGCGCCGACCTGTACCTGGTCAGCGTGGCGAAAACCGCCAAGGGCATCCGCGAGGGTTACCAGCACTACCCCGAGGTGGCTCGTGAGCTGGGCATGACGGTGTTGCTGGCCAACTGCGTGGGGCCGGCCGATACCTTCATTGGTGCCGGCGGCTCGGCGGCCTGGGACAGCCAGGGGCGCTTGCTGGCCAGCCTGGACGACCACGGCGAAGGGCTGATCGTGCTGGACACCACCAACGCCAGTGCCATGGCGGTGCCCCTGGACCCGCACCCGGCATGATCTATCTGTTTCTGGCGTTGCTGAGCTATGCCTGTACCTACTACCTGACGGGTCTTCTCGTCCAGGGGCAACTGGCCGATGTGGCCGAGGGTTTGCGCCACCGGCCCGACGCGCCGACACCTGGCGAGTACCTGCGCGCAGTCAAGCCCCATGCGCGCCGGGCCCATCGGCAGTACACCCTGATGGCCGGCACGGCGTTGGCCGTGCTGGTCTGCCTGGTCGCCAGCTGGTTCTGCTGACGCCTTACAGGTCCAGTGCCAGGCTTTGCCGGCCCTCCAGCGCCAGCAGGTACTGCTTGGCCGCCAGGCCACCGGCAAAGCCGGTGAGGCTGCCCGAAGCACCGATCACCCGATGGCACGGGGCGATGATCGAGATCGGGTTGCGGCCATTGGCGGCGCCTACCGCGCGCACCGCGCTGGGGTTGCCGATCTGCCGGGCGATGTCGCTGTAGCTGCGGGTTTCACCGAACGGTATCGCCAACAGCGCGGCCCATACCTGACGCTGGAATGCGGTACCGGCAAAATCCAGCGCCAGTTCGAAGCGCTGGCGTTTGCCGGCGAAGTACTCGCCGAGCTGGCGGGCGGTTTCCAGCAGTACCGGGCACTGGTCATCACGGTGCAGGGCGCCAAGGCGCACGCGGTTTTCCCGCTCCTCTTCCCAGAGTACGGCAGCCAGGCACTCGCCACGGGCTACCAGGGTCAAGGTGCCGACGGGCGACTGCATGAAGGTGAATGCGCTGGACATAAGCAGGCTCCTGCCAGGTTGCGATCAACCTACTGTACGCATCCACAGCCCTGCCTGCATCCGCTTTCTTGCTCAGGCAATCACGCAAGCGGAACATCGGCGTCGGCATATTGCCCGGGCCAGAGTGCCATGCACCGCGTCGCCTGCTTCGCGGGTGAACCCGCTCCCACAGGGATCCCATCAGCTGAAGGAATGCGCCATACCTGTGGGAGCGGGCGCGCCCGCGAACACCGGCGCAGCCGGTGCCATCCACCGCAATGCCTGCTTCGCGGGTGAACCCGCTCCCACAGGGTGCCCACCAGCTGAAGGAATGCGCCGTACCTGTGGGAGCGGGCGCGCCCGCGAACACCGGCGTAGCCGGTGCCATCCACCGCGTCGCCTGCTTCGCGGGCATGCCCGCTCCCACAGGGTGCCCACCAGCTGAAGGAATATGCCGTACCTGTGGGAGCGGGTTTACCCGCGAACACCGGCGCAGCCGGTGCCATACACCGTGTCGCCTGCTTCGCGGGTGAACCCGCTCCCACAGGGTGCCCACCAGCTGAAGGAATGTGCCGTACCTGTGGGAGCGGGTTTACCCGCGAACACCGGCGCAGCCGGTGCCATCCACCGCGTCGCCTGCTTCGCGGGCATGCCCGCTCCCACAGGGTGCCCACCAGCTGAAGGAATGCGCCGTACCTGTGGGAGCGGGTTTACCCGCGAACACCGGCGCAGCCGGTGCCATACACCGTGTCGCTTGCTTCGCGGGCATGCCCGCTCCCACAGGGTGCCCATCAGCCGAAGAAATGCGCCGTACCTGTGGGAGCGGGTTTACCCGCGAACACCGGCGCAGCCGGTGCCATACACCGTGTCGCTTGCTTCGCGGGCATGCCCGCTCCCACAGGGTGCCCATCAGCCGAAGAAATGCGCCGTACCTGTGGGAGCGGGTTTACCCGCGAACACCGGCGCAGCCGGTGCCATACACCGTGTCGCTTGCTTCGCGGGCATGCCCGCTCCCACAGGGTGCCCATCAGCCGAAGAAATGCGCCGTACCTGTGGGAGCGGGTTTACCCGCGAACACCGGCGCAGCCGGTGCCATCCACCGCGTCGCCTGCTTCGCGGGCATGCCCGCTCCCACAGGGTGCCCACCAGCTGAAGGAATGCGCCGTACCTGTGGAAGCGGGTTTACCCGCGAACACCGGCGAAGCCGGTGCCATCGGCCGGTGCTGCCAGCATTCAGAAAAATGCCTGCCGGATCCGCTTCTTGTCGATCTTGCCAACGCTGGTCTTGGGGATCTCGTCCACGCAACGCAACTGCCGTGGTATCGCCCATTTGTTCAGGTGCCCGCTGTCGACAAACGGCTGCAGATGCCCGGCCAATCCCGCCTGGTCGAACTGCATGCCGTCACAACAGACTACCAAGGCCAACGGTTGCTCACCCCACTGCGGGTCCGGGATGCCGATCACCGCCACCGACGCGACAGCCGGGTGCTGGCTGATCAGGTTTTCCAGCGCCACCGAGCTGACCCACTCGCCTCCGGTCTTGATCACATCCTTGATCCGGTCACGAATACGCACCACACCCGCCGGGTCGATGCAGGCCAGGTCGCCGGTATGCATCCAGCCCCCCAGCCACAACGCGGCACCCTGCTCCGGTTCATGCAGGTAGCCCTGGGTCAGCCACGGTGCACGCACCACGATTTCACCCAGGCTTTCGCCGTCACGGGGCACATCAATGCCTTCGGCGTCGACGATGCGCAGGTCCACCAGGGCAATCGGCACGCCGGCATCGATACGCAGCGGCAGCTGTTGCGCCATGGGCAGTGCCAGCAGCTCGGCGCTCAGGTGGGTGATGCTGAGCAGTGGGCAGCTTTCCGACATGCCGTAGCCACAATGCACGCTGATGCCGCGCTCGCTGGCACGCTGCGCCAGGCCCAGGGTCAGGGCGCTGCCGCCCAGCAGCATCTTCCAACCGCTCAGGTCGGCGCGGCGCCCTTCTTCGCTGTCGAGCATCATCTGCAGCACCGTGGGCACGCAATGGGAGAACGTCACGCCCTCGTCACGGTACAAGCGCACCAGGCGGTTGGGCTCGTAGCGCCCGGGATAGACCTGCTTGATACCCAGCGCCGTGGCCACATAGGGCACGCCCCAGGCATGCACGTGGAACATCGGCGTGATGGGCATGTACACGTCGCCGCTGCGTAGTAGCGGCACCTCGCCGCAGGCAGCCAGGGTGCCCTGCTCGACCAAGGTATGCAGCACCAGTTGCCGGTGGCTGAAGTACACGCCCTTGGGGTTGCCGGTGGTACCGCTGGTGTAGAACAGCGTGGCCAGTGAGTGCTCGTCGAAATCGGCGAAGTCGAACTGCGGCTCGGCAGCCGCCAGCAGTTCTTCGTACTCACCCAGCAGCGGTACATCTTGCGTTGCGGGGTCGCCTTCGCCGAGGCGAATGAAACCCTCCACCGTCGGCAAGTCATCGCGCAATTGCGCCATCAACGGCAGGAAATCGTCATGTACCAGGACCAGGCGGTCCTCGGCATGGTTCATGGTGTAGCGCACCTGCTCGGTGGACAGCCGTACGTTCACCGTGTGCAGCACCGCGCCCAGCATCGGCACGGCAAAGAAGCACTCCAGCGCCCGGTGGCTGTCCCAGTCGAGCAAGGCCACGGTGTCGCCAGGCTTGACCCCGGCGGTGGTCAGCACATTGGCTAGCCGCTGAATGCGTTCGAGCAGCGTGGTGTAGGTGTAGCGCAGCTTGTCGGCGTAGACGATTTCCTGGTTGGGCTGGTAGCGCACGCCCGACAGCAGCAGGCGCTTGATCAGCAGCGGATAGGCGTAGGCCTGCTCGGCCGCGGGCATGACGCGAGTGGTGATCATGTCGGCGGCCTTCACAGTTGCCCGGCCTCGAGCAGGTACAGGCTGTCGCTACCGGCCCTGACGGTGGCGCTCAGCGAATGAATGCGTGGCAGCAGGCGGGCAAAGTAGAACCGCGCGGTGCCCAGCTTGCTCAGGTGGAACGGCTCGGGGACCGCATGGCACTGGCATACCACGGCCATGCGTGCCCACAGGTAGGCGTAGAAGGTGTAGCCAAACACCTGCAGGTACTCCACCGCCGCCGCGCCAAGCTCGCGCGGGTTGCCCTGGGCGCGGTCGAGCACCCAGGCGGTCAGCTCGTCGAGGTTGCGCACGGCAGCCAGCAGCGGCGCGCCGAACTCGGCGCACGCCGCGGGCAGCGTCTCGACAAAGGCGGTAATTTCGTCGGACACGCTGCGATAGGCCTGGCCGCCATCGGCAAACAGTTTGCGCCCCACCAGGTCGAGGGCCTGGATGCCGTTGGTGCCCTCGTAGATCTGGGTGATGCGGCAGTCGCGGATCAACTGCTCCTGACCCCACTCGCGGATATAGCCATGGCCGCCCAGCACCTGCTGGCCGTGCACGGTGGTTTCCAGACCCATGTCGGTGAGGAAGGCCTTGGCCACCGGTGTGAGCAACGCCACCCTGGCCTCGGCCTGGGCGCGTGCGACCGGGGCCTCGCTGTATTTGGCCAGGTCCAGCTGCAGTGCCACATAGGTAGAGAAGGCCCGCCCGCCTTCGTTCAGCGCTTTCATGGTCAGCAGCATGCGCCGCACGTCCGGGTGGACGACGATCGGGTCCGCGCCTTGCCCCGGCGCTTCGGCACCGGTCGGCGCACGGCCCTGCTGGCGATCACGGGCGTAGGCGATGGCGCCCTGGTAGGAGCGTTCGCCCAGGGCCAGGCCCTGGATACCTACGCCAAGGCGCTCGTAGTTCATCATGGTGAACATCGCGTTGAGGCCCTTGTTCGGCTCGCCGACCAGGTAGCCGATTGCACCGTCGAAGTTCATCACACAGGTGGCCGAGGCCTTGATGCCCATCTTGTGCTCGATCGACCCGCAACTCACCGCATTGGCCTCGCCCAGCACGCCGTCGGCGTCAACCAGCACCTTGGGCACCAGGAACAGCGAGATGCCCTTGGGCCCGGCGGGCGCATCCGGCAGCCGCGCCAGCACCAGGTGGATGATGTTCTCGGTCAGGTCCTGCTCACCGCCAGTGATGAAGATCTTGGTCCCGCTGATGCGGTAGCGGCCATCGGCAACCGGCACGGCGCGGGTGCGAATCAGGCCCAGGTCGGTGCCAGCGTGCGGCTCGGTCAGGCACATCGAACCGGTCCAGCGCCCTTGGTACATGGGCGGCAGGAACAGCGCCTTCAACGGCTCGCTGGCATGGTTGAGCAGCGCCAGGCAGGCCCCGGCCGTGAGCATCGGGTACAGGCCGAACGACAGGTTGGCGGCATTGAGCATTTCTTCGAGCTGGGCACCGATCACTTTCGGCATGCCCATGCCGCCATATTCCGGGGCACCAGCCACACCCACCCAGCCATCTGCGGCAAATGCCCGGTAGGCATCGGCGAAGCCATCGGGGGTGTATACCTGGCCGGCCTCCCAGCGGCAGCCCTGCTCGTCGCCACAGCGGTTGAGCGGCGCCACCACCTCGGCAATCAGCCGGCCGGCCTGTTCGAGCACGGCCCGGGCAGTATCGCCATCGACCTGCTCGGCCAGCGCGGGCGTTTGCGCCCACCAGGCCGGGATGTCGAACACTTCGTTGAACAGAAAATCCATGTCGCGCAGTGGCGGAAGGTAATCAGACATGAGGCGAACACTCGGTTTCTTGGGTTTGCGGAAGCGACGTGGCCTGGGCCTCGGCAGGCGCCGGGGCGGCCTGGCCACGCAGGAGGAAATGCGACAACGCAGGGATCAACACCAACGCGCCGAGCATGTTCCACAGGAACATGAAGGTCAGCAGCAGGCCCATGTCGGCCTGGAACTTGATCGGCGACCAGGCCCAGCCGACCACGCCGGCGGCCAGGGTAATGCCGACCAGCCCGACCACCCGGCCGGTGAAGGCCACGGCTTTCTGGTAGGCCTGGGCCAGGCTCAACCCGGCGCGCTGGTAGTGCAGTTGCACGCTGAGCAGGTACAGCGCGTAGTCCACGCCGATGCCTACGCCCAGGGCGATTACCGGCAAGGTGGCGACCTTGACGCCAATGCCCATGGCTACCATCAGCGCCTCGCACAGCACCGAGGTGAGCATCAGCGGCAGGATCGCCACCAGCGTGGCGCGCCAGCTACGGAAGGTGAACAGGCAGAACAGCGTGACCGCCAGGTACACCAGCAACAGCATGCGGTGGTTGGCCTCGCGGACCACCACGTTGGTGGCAGCCTCGATACCGGCGCTGCCGGCGGCCAGCAGGAACTGCTGTTCGGCGCTGCTGTTGGCCTGGGCAAAACGCTCGGCTACGGCGGCCACCTGGGCCAGGGTGTCGGCGCGATGGTCCTTGAGGTAGGCGATTACCGGCATCAGCGAGCAGTCGTTGTTGAACAACTCTGGGGCGTTGACCGAAGCCTGCTGGGCAGCGTAGTTGAGCACGTCCTGGTTGCGCTGCAGGCTGTTCAGGCGCGGGTTGCCTTCGTAGGTGCCGGCGGTGATCTGGCGCACTGCGTTGGCCAGCGACACGGTGGTCTGCACACCCGGCAATTGCTGCAGCTCCCAGGCCAGGCGGTCGGCAAGGACCAGTGTCTGGTATTGCAGGCAGCCTTCCGGAGCGGTCTTTACCATGACCGCGAAGGTATCGCTGGACAGCGCGTAGTGCTGGGTGATGTAGGCGTTGTCGAGGTTGTAGCGGGAGTCGGCGCGCAGCTCGGGGGCACCGCTGTCGAGGTCGCCGATTTTCAGTTGCAGGCTGCCCCAGATGCCGAGGGTGCCCAGGGCCAGGGCCACCAGCAGTGCGGCGCTGGCCCATTTTCGTTCGGTGAAGCGATCGAGCAGGTCCCACAGCCGGCCGAAGCCGCGGTGCTGGGCTGCGCGGGCGTCGATATGCAGGGCCCGCTCGGCAGCCTTGCGGCCAACACCAACATAAGACAGCGCCACCGGCATCAGCAGCAGCGAGGTGAAGATCAGCACCGCCACGCCGATGCTGGCGGTGATGGCCAGGTCCTGGATCACCGGGATGTCGATCAGCATCAGCACGGCAAAGCCCACCGCATCGGCCAGCAACGCAGTCACCCCGGCCACGAACAGGCGGCGGAAGGTATAGCGCGCTGCCACCTGACGGTGGGTGCCACGGCCGATGTCCTGGAGGATGCCGTTCATCTTCTGCGCCGCGTGGGATACGCCGATGGCAAAGATCAGGAATGGCACCAGGATCGAATACGGGTCGATGGCGTAGCCCAGCCAGGCGACGATGCCCAGCTGCCACACCACCGCGGTCAGCGAACACAGCACCACCAGCAGGGTGCTGCGTACGCAACGGGTATAGCAGTAAATGATCAGCAGACTGGTCAGCACCGCCAGGGCGAAGAACGCCATCACCTGGATCAGCCCGTCGATCAGGTCGCCCATCAGCTTGGCGAAGCCGATCACATGGATGCGGTACTGGCCGCTGGCCTGATACTGGCTGCGCAGTTGTTCGAGCTTCTGCGAGAAGGCGTGGTAGTCGAGGCCCTTGCCGGTGGCCGAATCCTGGTCGAGCAGCGGCACGACCAGCATGCTCGACTTGAAGTCGCGCGCCACCAGGCTGCCGACGATGTTGGCGCGCTCGATGTTCTGCCGCAGCTGCTCGATGTCACCCGCAGCGCCCTGGTAGCCGTCGGGCATCACCGGGCCGCCCTGGAAGCCCTCCTCGGTCACCTCGGTCCAGCGCACCGCCGGGCTCCACAGCGACTTCACCCAGGCCCGGTCCACGCCCTGGCTGAGGAACAGCTCGTCGTTGATTTGGCGCAGGGTCTGCAGGTAGCCCGGGTCGAAGATATCGCCCTGGGTGTTCTCCACCACCACCCGCACCGCGTTGCCCAAGCCACGCAGTGATGGGCGGTTTTCCAGGTAGTTCTGGATGTAGGGGTGGCTCTGCGGCAGCATCTTGTCGAAACTGGGGCGCAGCTCCAGGCGGGTCAGCGCCATGTAGCCCAGCACCAGGGTCGCCAGCAGCATGCACAGCAGGAACGGCAGGCGATGGTTGAACACCAGGCGCTCCAGGCAATTGCCCGAGCGTGGGTCGAAATCGTCGAGGTTGCGGATTACCGGCAGGGTGTCTTGGCGGGTAGCGGCCATCAGGGTCTTCTCTTGTTATGGGTGCAGCGTGGGGTTACCGGCCTGGTTGCGCACGCCCCGCTCGCCCACCAGTACCAGGCCGTTGCCGGTATCGGTGGCGAGCGCGGTCACCGGGCCACGGGCGCTTTGCGGCACCGGGCTGAAGCTGGCGCCATCATCCCGGCTGAGCAGCAGGTCGCCAGCCTGGCTGGCCAGCCACAGCTGGCCGTCACGGTCGACACCGGCGGCGGTGAGGCTGGTGTTCACACCCGTGCTGACCGGTTGCCATTGCCGGCCGCCATCGGTGCTGCGGTAGGCATGCCCACGCAGGCCGTAGACCAGCAGTACGCCAGGCTTGCCGACAGCACCGAACAGTGTGCCGGCGTAGGGTGTCTCGACACGGCTGAAGCGCTCACCGTCCTGCTTCAGCAACAGGCCTTGCTCGCCGGTGATGTACAGCTCGTCACCCACCACAGCCAGGCTGGTCAGGTGCAGGCCTTGCGGGTTATCGCTGTGGTCGAGCCAGGGCTGCCAGTGCTCGCCGCCGTCAACGGTGCGCAACAGCAGGTTGAACACGCCGACCGCATAGCCATTGCGGGCATCGCTGAACCACACGTCGAGCAAGGCATTGTCGCTACCCGTGCCCGGCAGTTGTTCGGCCAGCGCCCGGCCATCCAGCTGCTTCTGCCAGTGCACGCCGCCATCACGGCTGTGCAGCACCACGCCATCGTGGCCAACCGCCCAGCCCAGCTCGGGCGTGGCGAAGCTCACGGCATTAAGGTCGGCGCTGACCGGCACTTGGGCCTGCTGCCAGTGCGCGCCATGGTCGTCGGAGTACAGGATGTGCCCTCGCGGGCCCACCGCGACCAGGCGCTGGCCGGCCAGGGTTACATCGCGCAAGGCGCTGCTGGCGACCAGGGCGCTGGGCATGGCGGGCAGGTCCAATACATCGGTGAAGGGCGCAGCCTGGGCCGCACCCTGCAGCGCGGCCAAAGCCAGAACTACCGCGCTGCATCGTTTGAAGACAGACATTGCCACCTCTGCTCCGTGCGTTCAGCGAATGCCGTTGCCGGCCAGCGACTCAGGCGACCACTGGGTTTTCGACAGCGGGTCGATGTAGCGGATGCCGCCGTAGGCACCGACCACGCCATTGAGGTTGTAGGTGCCGCCGATCAGGTCGTAGATCATGAACGGCGTGGCGTCCGGGGTCTGCTTGTCATAGCTCTGGGTGAGGAAGGCGAACGAGCCGCGGTACAGCTGGCCACGGGCGTCGTACTGGTCCGAGGCCAGGGCGATCCAGCTGTCTTCGTCGAGGTAGAAGCGGCGCTTGTGGTAGATATGGCGCGCCCCGTCCTTGAGCTTGCCTTCCACCACCCACACCCGGTGCTTCTCCCAGCGCACGAACTGCGGCGCCAGGTGGTTGGGGGTAATCACCTGCTTGACGTCGGTGTTGTAGGTCAGCTGGTAGGTGTTGTACGGCACGTACATTTCCTGCTTGCCGACCAGGGTCCAGTCGTAGCGGTCCAGCGCACCGTTGAAGACGAACACGTCATCGTAGGTACCCGAACCGGAGGTGCCCGGGTTGGGCGTGTCGTAGGCCAAGTTCGGCGCCAGCTTGACCCGGCGCTGGCCCGGCAGGTACTGCCAGGCGCTGCGTGGCTGCACCAGCGGGTTGGCGGCATCGCGCAGCATCATCGCTTCGCCGGCACGGCGTGCGGGCCCGGTGTATACCAGCTTCATCTGGTAGTAGGTGTCCTTGGCACCGATCGGCTTGGCCATGTCTTCGTAGATCGGGTAGCTGATATTGGCCTGGCCGGTGGTCGACAGCGATGGCTTGCCAGCAGCGTCGACGTTCCACGAGTCGTACTTGGCAGTCATGCTCACGCCCTGATAGCGCAGCAGGAAGTTCCACATGGCCTCGGCGCCGTTCTGCGGAATGGGGAACGGGATGCCCGGCAGCACGTTGTCTACCGCAGTGCCGCCCTCCTTGCTGTTGGCGGCAGTGGCGTTCTTGCGGGTGTTGTCGAGTACCGCTTGCGGCAGCGCCACGCTACGGTGGGTCGGGTACACATCGACGCGGTAGCTGGGGTAGCGCTTGAGCAGTTCCAGGGTGGTGGCGGTCAGCTGGCCCTTGTACTGCTCGGCGTTCTTGCCATCGATCACCAGCAGCGGCTTGTCGCTGGCGAACGGGTCGGGGCGCATGCTGGCGCCGCTCTGGTAGCTGGCTGGTGGCGTCAGCAGGCCGCCCTGGTAGGCCGGGATCGAGCCATCGGCGTTGCCGGCCTTTTCCGCGCCGATGACGGTCAGGCTGGTGCCCAGGCGCGCGGCCTGGTCAGTGGAAACGGCGGCCTGGGCAGCGTTCAGGGCGGCCAGCGACAGGCACGAGGCCAGCAGGGTACGTACGAAATTCATGATGGTTGTCTTCCTGTGTAGGCTGTAGGAAACATGACTCAGAAGGTCGTCTTGACGGTCAGGTACAGGGCGCCACGGTCCTCGGTGGTGGCACCACCGCCGGAGAAGGAGGCGTAGCCGCCGCCGTAGCAGGTGTAATCCTGTTCGCCGTCCAGGGCGTTGGGGGTGCTGCCGTCGGTCTGGCCGTCCTTGCAGGCCTTGGTCTCACCGAAACTGTCGACGTACTTGAGGTCGACGAAGTACTGGTTGTAGATCGCGGCGCTCACGCCCACCGCATAGTTGCCGGTGTTCTCGGCGCCACCACCCTGCACCGGCGACACGCCGTCGAGGCCGACGTTGACCGACAGCGGCATGCTCAGGTCCATGCCCGGCAGCACCTGGTACCAGGTAGGGGTGAAGTTGACGGCGATGCCCCAGTTGTCGCGGGTGGCCTTGTCGATGCCGCGGTAGCTGCTCTTGCCCTTGTACAAGGCCTCGTTGTGGCTATCGAGCTTGAGCAGGTTGCTGTAGAACAGCTCGCCAAGCAGGGTTGCCGAATCGAACAGCGGCGTATCACCAATGGTCATCAGGCCGTTCAAGGTCCAGTGCAAGGTGTCGCCGGTGGCGCTCAGGCCGTCGCCATCCTTGGGCACGTCGTAGATCACCCCGCTGCTGGGCAGGCGTGCCGGCAGCAGGCCGAAGCCGCCGCCAAGGCCACCCTGGCCGGGGGCGCTGACGATTGCCGGGATGCTCGCCAGCGGCATGTTGTGGCGGATGTTCAGGTCGCTGCCGACACTGATGCCGCCCACATCCTTGGACAGGCTCAGGCCATAGATGTCGATATCGTCGGAGTAGGCGAACTGGTAGGTAGTGCTTTGCAGCGAGTTGTACAGGTTGCCGACTGCGCCTTGGCGGCTGCCCGGCGGGTTGCCGAACGGGCCGTTGGCGACGGTCATGCCGCGCGCGTCGAGCCAGGCCTGCGGGAGGATCTCGGAGGTCTTGCGGTAGTAGAAGCCGAGGGTGCCGCCCAGCCACTCGGGCGACCACTTGGCCATGATGCCCCAGTCGCCGCTCTTGCCCGGGTTCAGGTCATGGCCACGGCGGATGGTGGTCAGCGCACCGCGCACCGGGATCAGCCCCGGGGTGCCGGTGTGGCCGAGCAGGAAGCTTTGGGCGCCCTCGCCTACCACGTCCGAGCCGCCATAGTAGGTACCGGCTTCGGGCAGGCGGGCGGCGTCCCAGTCGAAGAAGTATTGGGCGCCCAGGGTCAGTTCAGAGTTGACCAGGAACGAGGTCGACAGCTGGTTGCGCGGCACGAACAGCTCCTTGGCCTCGGTGCCCGGCGAGGCGGCCAGCTTGGCCAGGTCCAGGCCCGACTGGCCGTAGCTCAGCGAGTGCACCGGGTTGAGCAGGGTTTCACCCCAGAACAGGTTGTGCTGGCCCAGCTTGGCGCTGACCTG
Source organism: Pseudomonas sp. B23(2017) (assembly GCF_002113725.1). Taxonomy (NCBI): domain Bacteria; kingdom Pseudomonadati; phylum Pseudomonadota; class Gammaproteobacteria; order Pseudomonadales; family Pseudomonadaceae; genus Pseudomonas; species Pseudomonas sp. B23(2017). The sequence goes on from NZ_NEJM01000010.1 coordinate 35,386, forward strand.
CGAAGCCTCGCCGACTTCACGGCTGAAGAACACGAAGGCATCCAGCACTTCACCGGACGGGCCGCTGTAGTAACGCTGGGCGTAGTTGCTCAGGTGCGGGCTGCCCAGCGGCACACCGGTGCCGGGCAGGCCATTGAGGCTGGGGTTGATGCCGGACTGGTCACCGTTGCCGTTGACGAACGGGTTGCTGTTGGAGCCGGTGTTGTCATAGGCCTTGTCGTACCAGCTGGCGGTGCTGACGCGGAACCCGGTGTTGCCCTGGTAGACCACATCCAGTTCGGTCAGCAGGTCGACCCGGTTGGTGATGTTGGTGCCGGCCTTGCGGAAGTTGTAGTCACCGTCGTTGCTGTTGGGCGTGCCCAGCATGCGCTTGTCGGCGCTTTCGGTGCGTACGCCGTAGTTGTACTTGACGGTGTTGTCGAAGCGCACGGCCCAGTTTTCATTACCGGTATCGACTTCGAACGCCTGGGCGGCGGGCAGCGTGAGCAGGCCGATGGCGCAGGCGAGCAGGCAGCGCTGTGGTTTCACAGCACGGTGAATGCGGTGTTCTGGCATTACGATGGCTCCACGTATTGTTATTGTTTTTTTCGCCGCCCGTCTTTTGCGAGCGTGGCTGGGGCGTCCATGCGCTATTGCAGGTTGGGCTGGTCCAGTCGCTGGATGAACGCCTCGGCCTGCGGCCAGGGGCCGAAGCCGGAGGCCGGGTTGAGGTGGCCGACAGCCCCCAGTGCGACCAGTTCGCTACCCCAGCCTTGGGCCAGGGTGCTGGCCGCGGCAAAGCTGGCCAGGTGGTCGTTGCTGCTGGCCGCGACAATGCTGGGGAACGGCAGCGGCGCCTGGGGCAATGGCGACCAGCCGTGCTCGGCCAGGCTGGTCGGGCTAGGGTAGTGGGCCGGCCATTGCGCGTTCAGGTCGGGCGGCGCCGCCAGCAATGCCCCCTTGATCGGCCGCCGGTAGCGTGCCGCCCAGTGGGCGACCATCAGCACGCCAGCGCTGTGCGCCACCAGGATCACCTCACCATCGATCTGGTCCAGTTCGCGCTGGATCGCCTCGACCCGGGCTGTGCAGCTCAGGCCGTCGACCTGTAGCGGCGGTACGCTGCGCACCTTGGCCAGGCGGCCTGCGAGCAGGGTCTGCCAGTGTTCGGCGACATGGTCGCGCAGGCCGGGGACGATCAGCACGGTGGCAGTGGTTTGCAGTTTTTCCACGGTGAACCTCGTGTGCGGTGTAGCTCTTGAGGTTCACAGTAAACAGCCCACCCACCGGGTGCTTCACATTGGGCGTCAGGGGCTTTTCATTTGATGACAATGGCCAAGACAGGGCTTTGCTTTTCAATTCATGACACGCAGGCTATAAAACACAAAACGCATGTCGGCATACCCAACAACAAGAAACCGCATGGAAAACAACCAAAGATGCCTGCCCTAGTCCGTGCCGCCAGCTTGACCAATTACCTTGAGGTGTCCCGCCACCTGGGCCTCAATCCCCATGCACTGTTGGCACAGGTTGGCCTCAGCGCCGCGTTGCTCGATGACCCCAACCGGCGTATCCCGGTTGCCAGCGTCATCACCTTGCTGGAGGCCTCCGCCAGCGCCACCCGTTGCGAAAGTTTCGGCCTGCGCATGGCCGAGTTGCGGCAACTGTCGGACTTCGGCGAAATCAGCCTGCTGCTCAGCCACCAACGCACCCTGCGCGATGCGCTGCAGGTAATCGTGCAGTACCGTCACCTGCTCAATGACGCTCTGGCCATTCATATCGAGGAAGCCGGCACGACCGTGGTCATCCGCGAGGAAGTGATCAACGAACGCGCGCCCTGCAGCCGCCAGGCCACCGAGCTGGCGATCGGCGTGATGATGCGCCTGTGCGCGGCGCTGCTAGGTGCGCATTGGCACCCGATCAGCGCCAACTTCACTCACGCGCCTCCCGCCGACCTGGCCACCCACCGGCGCATTTTCGGCTGCACGCTGGTGTTCGGCAGCGAGTTCAACGGTATCGTCTGCCCGGCCGCCGACCTCGACAGCGCCAGCCCGCAAGCCAACGAGGCCATGGCGCGCCTGGCGCAGCGCTATCTGGACAGCCTGCCGGCGGGCGGCACGCCGTCCCTGGAGCTGGAGTTGCGCAAGACCATCTACCTGCTGCTGCCCATGGGCCGCGCCACCATCGAGCAGGTGGCACAGACCCAGGGCATGAACGTGCGCACCCTGCAGCGGCGCCTGGAAGAAAGCGGGTTGACCTTCAAGGACCTGATCAACAGCGTGCGCCGTGACCTGGTGATGCGCTACCTGGAGAACCCCGGCTATTCGCTGGGGCGTATCGCCGACATGCTGGGTTATTCGATGCCCAGCTCGTTCACCCGTTGGTTCATCGCCCAGTTCGGCATGCCACCGGCCAGTTGGCGGGCACAGCGGGCTGGCCCATTGGGGCTGCCATGCAGCCCATCGCCGGCAAGCCAGCTCCCACCTCGACCGTATTGACATCAAGCCTTGCGCTATCCCTGTGGGAGCTGGCTTGCCGGCGATGAGGCCAGAACAGGTATGGTAAAAACCCTCGACCCAGCGCGGGCCCTGTGGGAGCGGGCATGCCCGCGAAGCAGGCGGCGCGGAGTGTTGTCACCCACGGTCACTTTCTAAAGGCCCCAGTGCATCAACGCCAGCACCAAAAGCACAAGAAACACGCTCTCCCCCACCATCAGCGCAATGGGTTTCAACCCGACCGAGGCCAGCGACTCGAGTTGGGTTTTCATGCCCAGGGCACTGATCGCCACCACCAGGCAGCCACGCGACAGGTCGTTGATACCGCCTTGCACCGCGGTGGGTACCCAGCCTGTGCTGTTGACGCACGCCAGCAGCAGGAAACCGACCGCGAACCATGGCAGCAAGGGCGGCCGCTGGCCACCGGCCTCGAGGCCCTGGCGCCGGGTGATCATGGCTGCGCAGACAATGACCGGCAACAGCATGGCCACCCGCATCAGCTTGACCACCGTGGCGATGTCGCCGGTCTCGGTAGACATGCTGTAACCCGCCCCCACCACCTGTGCCACGTCGTGGATGGTCGCCCCGAGGAAGATCCCGGCCTGCGCCGGGGACAGGTGCAGCCACTGGGCAATCATCGGGTACAAGATCATCGCCAGGGTCGACAGCGCCGACACGCCGATCACGGTGAACAGCGTTGCATGCTCCTTGCGCGGGTGCTGTGGCAAGGCAGCTGCCAGCGCCAGCGCCGCCGAGGCACCGCAAATGGCCGTGGCACCGCCGGTAAGCATGCCGAACAACCGTGAAAACCCCAGCACCTTGGCCACCACCACCGAGACCAGGATGGTCACCACCACCAGGGTCACGACCAGGGCCACGGGCTTCCAGCCCAGGCTGGCGATCTGGTCCAGGGTGATGCGCATGCCAAGCAGCGCCACGCCCAGGCGCAGTACCGTGCGGGCGGTGAACTCGATACCGGCCTTGCAGGGGCCGTCGACCGCGAGAAAGTTCAGCGCCATCCCCAATAGCAAGGCAAACAGCATGACCGGGGCCGCGTAATGCTCACCGAGGAAACTGGCGGCCGCGCCGACCACAAGGCTGACCACCACCCCCGGGGCAAGGGTGCGGATACGCTGATGGGTAGCGCCAAGTGCCAGTGTATTCATTGCCCCGCCTCCTCACTGTCAAACACGATGTAGACCTGCCCGCCCTGCTGCTCGACCGGGTAGCTGGCAACTTTCAAGGCCCTGGAATTGACCAGGTAGCCACTGGCCAGGTCAAAGCGCAGGCCATGCGCGCAGCACTGGATGACACGGCCTTCCAGCCGGCCGCCGCACAACGACGCGCCCTGGTGCGGGCAGCTGTCTTCGATGGCATAGAGCGAGTCGGCAACGTTGAACAGCGCCACGCTGCGCCCTTCGCAGGCCAACAGCACACGGCCGTCACGTTCCGGCACCTGATGGGGGGCCAATGCAATGCGCCGGGTCATGCCCTCTCAACCTCTTGCAGCGCTTCGGTCATGGCCGCATACAGCACCTCGGCAGGCTGTGCACCCGCAACGAGCGGCCCCTGATTGAAACGGAAGCGCGGCACGGCACTGCCAGCGCGCCCGGCCCCATCGAGGAACGGGCTACCATCGTCACGCAGGCAGTCGACTACCTGCGCGACATCCAGCCCACAACGCTGTGCGATGTCGAGCAAGGTGCGGCTATCCCCCAGGTCGCGGCCCTGGTGGAAATAGGCGATGAACAGCTGCGCCAGCAAGGCTTCCAGTTGCGCTGCTTCGAGCAACTGGGCAGCCCGTTGCAGCAGCCGATGGGCATTGCCGGTGTTGGGCATGCGGCGAATACGCGAGAAGTCGATGTCCTCGCCTACCACACGGGCAGCGGCGCGCACCTGGGCCTGGCGCTCGCGTACCGCCTCCTCGCTGCCCAGGCGTTGCAGATAGAAGGCATGGAACGGCACGCCACCGGCTGGCAAGCCAGGCAACAACTGCACACCTCGCCATTGCAGTTGTACCTGCACTTGCGGCTGTTCGCGCTGCAACAGCAACAGGGCGGCCTGCAGGTGCCGCTGGCCAATCAGGCACCACGGGCAGACGAAATCGAAGAACACTTCGACGGACAACAGCTGTTTCACGGTTTCAACTCCCGGGGTGCGTCGGCGGCGTCGTGTGCCGGTGCATGCAGACGGTCCATGTCGCGGTGGTAATGACGTTTGGCGAGGAAAAACACCGCCGCCGCGCCGATACTCATCAGCGGCACCAGCTGGAAGGCGGCATGCAGGCCGATCAGGTCGGAAACGCGCCCGGTGATCAGCGGCCCGGTGGCCAGGCCCAACAGGTTGTTGGCCAGGGTCAGGGTGGCAAACGCGGTGCCGTGCACCGAGGCGTGGGTGAGGTTGGCGACCATGGCACTGGATGGGCCGTTGGTGCCGGCGGCGATCATCATGCCCAGGCAGATCAGCACCAGTTGAGCGGTGCCGGCTGGCAGCGCGAAAGCGAGGGACAACAGCGCGCAGCTGCCCAGGCAGTAGGCGATGGCCAGGCTGATCTTGCGGTCCGGGCGCTGCCGCCCGAGGCTGTCGCAGAGCATGGCGCAGAGGATCATGCCGATGCCGCTGCACAGCACGATGACTGCGGCAATTGCCCCGGCGCGGTCGGTGCCCATGGCGTAATAGCGGTTCAGGTAGCTGGGCATCCAGACGATCACGGTGCCGCCAACGAACAGCTGCAGCCCGCTGCCGACGTAGGCCGCTATGACCGAACGGCTGCTGTACAGGGTGCGCAGCGGGCGGCCGGCCTTGCCTTGCGACTGCTGCGCGCATCGAGGCGCAATACGCGCCTCCTTGACGATCAGCGGGTACAGCATCGCCAGCACCAGGCCGAACAGCGCCATGCCGGCGAATGCCCAGCGCCAGCCCAGGTGCTGGGCCAGTACACCGCCCAGGGCCATGCCCAGCACCGAGCCGAACATGCCACCGGCCATGAACGCGCCGGCCAGGGTCGAGCGCATGTCGCGGGGGAACACGGCGACCACCACGGCGATGCCGACACTGCCGTAGGCAGCCTCGCCTACCCCGACCAGAAACCGCGCGACGAACATTTGCGGGTAGTTTTCCGCCAGGGCGCAGCCGAGGGTGGCCAGGCTCCACAGTACTGCCATCAGCACCAGGCTGCGCACCCGGCCGAAGCGGTCGGCCAGCAGCGACAGCGGGAAGGTCAGCAGGCCGACCATCAGCGCGACGATACCGCTGAGCAGGCCGAGCTGGCTGTCGCTCAACGCCCATTCGCCCTTGAGCAGCGGGAACACCGCATTGAGCACCTGGCGCGACATGTAGTCGGAGATCAACAGGCCAAAGGTCAGGGCGAAGACCACCCAGGCATAGCGCCGGGGGACGCTGTGGGCGGTGTCGGTGCCGGAATCTTCGGCACTGGCGAGATAGGTGGCCATGTTGCCTCCTTGGGGTGATGTGGGTTTTTCTTGTTCTTATGCATTGGCACGCCCCCTGTAGGAGCGGCCTTGTGTCGCGATGGGCCGCAAAGCGGCCCCCGAGTGAAGCGTCAACTCAACTATTGCCGGGGCTGCTGTGCAGCCCTGTCGCGACACAAGGCCGCTCCTACAAAGGCCAGCGCAGGCCAGTGAAGTCAGCGCTGCGGCACGCCCTTCACACCCGGCTGGCGATTCGGCGCCATGCCGTTGGCCTCGAGGGTCTGCTCAATGCTGTCGTACTGCTGCCCGATGCGGTAAATGGCGCGTGCTTCCTTGCCGCTGGCAATCTCGCGGCCCAGCTCATGGGCCACACGCACGGTCTGCTGGATCTGCTGCACCGAGGTAAAGCGCTTGCCATGCTGGTCGATGATGGTGTCTTCGTTGCCGCAGCGTGGGTGCAGGCCCATGGCCAGGGCCATGGTGTTGAACGGCAGCACGTTCTTCAGCAACGATTCGGCGGTCAGGGTGCAACCGTCCGGCGCGCGGTGGATGAAGTTGAAGAAGTTGAACGGGTTGGGGCCGTCGAAACCGCCGCCAATGCCGATCCAGGTCAGGTTCAGCGGGCCCATGTAGTCACCGCGGCGGACGATGCGCTCGAGGGTCTCCAGGGCATGCATGCCGGTCAGCTGGAAATGCGGCTGGATGTTGCTGGCCTGCAGGCGGCGCAGGTGCTCGCGGACCCAGGCCGGGCCGGCCGGCACGGTCATCTCGCTGTAGGCGGCATGAATCGCCGGGCTGGCCAGCGAGGTACCTTCCAGGTACTCGGGGTACAGCAACTCCATGATGTTCATCTGCGTGGTGTTGATGGCCACGGTCACCTGGTCGGGGCGCGGCGTGAGCTCGGCGAGCATGTGCCGGGTGTCGTCCGACAGCCACTTGGCCGCCTCGCCTTCGCCTTCCGGGGCAAAGGAAATCGACCCGCCAACCTGGATGATCATGTCCGGCACCGCTTCGCGCACACCGGCGATCAGCTCGTTGAACTTGGACAGGCGCTTGGAGCCCTTGCCGTCCAGTTCGCGCACGTGCAGGTGCAGTACGGTGGCACCTGCCTCGTAGCAGTCGACGGCCTTCTGCACCTGCTCGTCCATGGTCAGGGGAATGTCTTCAGGGAAGTCTTCGGGCATCCACTCCGGGCCATAGGGGGCCACGGTGATCACCACCTTTTCCATGTTTTCAGGGTGCAACGAATCGTCGAAGAATTGCATGCTGTAGTCCTCGCTATTGTTATTGTGCGGTTGCCGCCAGCGACGGCGACGAACTCAGAACGTGGGGCTGCCCTTGATCCCGGCGCGCTCCATCTTGCGGTGGCACGGCGGGTAGTCCATGACGGCGTAGTGCTGGGTGCTGCGGTTGTCCCAGATCGCCACGCTGTTGGGCTTCCAGCGCCAGCGCACCTGGTACTCCGGCAGGTAGGCCTGGCTGATCAGGTAACGCAGCAGGTCGCTGGCACCGGGGTTGGCGTCCTGCCCGAAGCGCACCCGCTGCGGGGTGTGGTAGTTGCTGAAATGGGTGGTGAAGGCGTTGACGAACAGCACCTGCTCACCGGTTTCCGGGTGGGTGCGCACCACCGGGTGCTCGGCATCGGGGAACTGCGCCTTCAGCGCCAGGCGCTTTTCCAGCGGCATGGCGGCGCCAAAGCTGGCCTCGATGCTGTGACGGGCGCGCAGGCCTTCGATCTTGGCCTTCACATCGCCTGGCAGGTTTTCATAGGCCAGCACCATGTTCGCCCACATCGTGTCGCCGCCCACGGGCGGGCATTCGATGCAGCGCAGCACACAGCCCATCGGCGGGGCCTCGCGCCAGGTGGCGTCGGTGTGCCAGGCATTTTCATAGCGGTCGTTGGGCTGGTCCGGGCGCTTGTAGATCTGCACCAGGCCCGGATGCACCGGGTCGCTGCCGGCCACCGGGTGGTCCTCCAGGTCGCCGAAGCGGCGGGCGAACGCCACGTGTTCGGCGCGGCTGAAGTGCTGGTCGCGCAGGAACAGCACACGGTGCCGGAGCAACTGCGCGCGAAGCTGGGCGAACAGGTCGTCGTCGTGGATCGCGTCGGCCAGGTTGACCCCACTTACCTCGGCACCGATCGCGCAGGTCAGTTGTTCGATGTGCATGCTGTTGCCCTCTTCAGATGACGAAGATCGACGAGCCGGTGGTCTTGCGCGCTTCCAGGTCACGGTGGGCCTGGACGGCATCCTGCAGTGCGTAGTGCTGGTTGATCTCGATACGGATGCGCCCGCTGCCGACGTGATCGAACAGCTCGCCGGCCAGGTCGGCCTTTTCCGCCGGGTCGGCGATGAAGTCGGCCAGTGCCGGGCGGGTGAGCTGCAGCGAGCCCTTGATCGCCAGCAACTGCGGGTCGAACGGCGGGATGGTGCCTGACGCCGTGCCGACGCAAACCATCAGGCCGCGGCGCTTGAGCGAATCGAGCGAGCCCATGAAGGTGTTCTTGCCAACGCTGTCGAACACCACGTTCACCCCTACCCCGTCGGTCAGCTCACGCACGCGCGTGGCAACGTCCTCGACGCTGTAGTTGATGACGTGGTTGCAGCCATGGGCGCGAGCCACTTCGGCCTTGGCCTCGGTGGACACCGTGCCGATCACGTTGAGCCCCAGCAGCTGCGCCCACTGCGCGACGATCAGGCCGACCCCGCCAGCGGCAGCATGCAGCAGCACGCTGTCGCCGGGTTTGAAGTCATGCAGCCGACGCAGCAGGTAGGCGGAGGTCAGGCCGCGCATGGTCATGGCGGCGGCGGTTTCGAAGGCGATGGTATCCGGCAGCTTGATCAGCGCGGCGGCAGGGATCAGGCGCTCGGTGCAATAAGCGCCCAGGGTGTTGAGGAAGCCGGTGTAGGTGACCCGGTCACCCACCGCCACCTGGGTCACGCCCTCGCCCAGCGCCTCGACCACGCCGGCCGCTTCCACGCCGATGCCATTGGGCAGCGGGATCGGGTAGGTGCCGTTGCGGAAATAGGTATCGGCGTAGTTCAGGCCCACCGCCACCTGGCGCAAGCGCACCTGCCCCGGGCCGGGCTCGCCGACCTCGGCGTCCTCGTAGCGCAGCACCTCGGGGCCACCGGTCTGATGGAAACGTACGACTTTGGACATGCTTGTCTCTCCAATCATCGATCTGGACGCATGGCGTCAGTTCTGGGTGATTGGACTGTATGCCCTTGGTGTGCGGGGTGCTTCGCATCGGACGACAGCGGGTTTTCATTTGATGACAGGACGGGCGTCGACCTGCCGATCACGAAAACCGTGTTTTATTCATGAGTCTCCTTGATGGTTATCAATGGCCAGACTAATACTTAAGTCTCTGCCTGGGGAGGCACGAAAAATGCAACCAAGATTCGTTATCGTTCCCGCTGTGCCGATCGAAAAGGAATCGTTCCGCGTGGGTAGCCGCTATTACGCCGCTACCGTTTGTGGGGGTTTCGACATTTACGATAACCAAGCGAAGGAGCGGCTCAAGCCCAGTTATCCAAGCAGGACGGATGCGCTGATGCGGTGCGAGCAGATGAACAAGCGCGGTGATGCAGGCTGATCGCGCAAGCAATAGCCTTGCTCGATCCCTGTGGGAGCGGCCTTGTGTCGCGAAAGGGGTGCGCAGCGCCCCCGAGATTTCAGCGTCAACACTCAAATTGCCGGGGCCGCTTTGCGGCCCTTTCGCGACACAAGGCCGCTCCCACAGGGGGTCACGTGGTCGTGGCCTCGCCCTGCTGCCAACCGGCAATCAGGCGCTGGGCATTCTCCTCGCAATCCATCCCCTGCGGCTTGTCTTCCATGCCTGCAATAACCGCCAGCAACTGCGCGCGGTTGTGCGCCAGCCGCTGCTGCATCGCTTCGATCTCCGCCACCTTGCGCTTGAGGCTGCCCAGCAATAGATCATGCCCTCCCGCCGCAGCCCCGGAGGCGTCGGTGAGTTTGCGCATTTCTTCCAGGCTGAACCCGGCCTGCTGGCCGCAGGTGATGACCTCCAGCGCCCGCACCACCTGCTCCGGGTAATCCCGGTAACCATTGCCCAGGCGCCGCGCAGTAATCAGTCCGCTGGCTTCGTAAAAGCGGATACGCGATGCACTAAGCCCCGTGCGTCGCGCCAGTTCACCAATTTTCATTGCGGCAGCATTCCCCTCTTGACCTTAAAGCTGACTTTAACCTTAGCCTTCTCCCGAACCTAGCCCACGCGCGCAAAAACCGATGCGTGGCAACCCTTTGCGGAGATCGCCATGACGCCGTTCCAGCCCCTGCACCTGCCCAATGGCAGTGTCATCCCCAACCGCATCGCCAAGGCGGCGATGGAGGAAAACCTGGCCAACCCGGACCAGACCCCTTCCGACCAGCTGCTGCGCCTTTACCAGGCTTGGGCCGAGGGCGGTGCCGGGCTGTTGCTGACCGGTAACGTGATGGTCGACCCTGGCGCCATGACCGGCCCGGGTGGCGTGATGCTCGATGCCAGCCAGCCACTGCAACGTTTTCGCGACTGGGCGCGCATCGGCCGCGCCCACGGCGCGCAGTTCTGGATGCAGATCAACCACCCGGGCCGGCAGATGCAGGCCAACCTCGGCCAGCCCACCGTGGCGCCTTCGGCCATTGCCCTGGACATGGGCGGTTTGTCCAAGCTGTTCCCCCTGCCCAAGGCACTGGACGAAGCCGAGATCGGCGCGTTGATCCAGCGCTTTGCCCGCACTGCGGCGCTGGCTGAAGAAGCTGGTTTCAGTGGCGTACAGATTCACGCTGCCCACGGTTACCTGCTGAGCCAGTTTCTTTCGCCTCTGAGCAACCAGCGCCAGGATCGCTGGGGTGGCAGCCTGGAAAATCGCGCGCGGTTGCTGCTGGAGGTGGTCAAGGCCGTGCGCGAGGTGGTTTCGCCCGGTTTCGCGGTGGCAGTGAAACTGAATTCGGCGGATTTCCAGCGCGGCGGTTTCGAACCGGCGGATGCGCGCCAGGTAGTGCTGTGGCTGAATGAATTGCCGGTGGACCTGGTGGAGCTGTCGGGCGGCAGCTATGAGGCACCGGCGATGCAGGGTGATGCCCGCGATGGGCGCACCCTGGCTCGCGAGGCCTATTTCCTGGAGTTTGCCCGGGAAATCGCCGCCATCGCGAAGATGCCGGTGATGGTCACCGGCGGTATCCGGCGGTTGCCGGTGGTCGAGCAGGTGCTGGCCAGCGGTGTGGCCATGGCGGGGATTGCCACGGCGTTGGCAGTCGAGCCTGCCCTGCCCCGGCGCTGGCAGCACGGCGAGCCGACGGCAACCGCCGAACTGCAGCCCATTCGCTGGAAGCGCAAGGCCTTTGCCGCACTGGCCTACATGGCCCTGGTGAAATTGCAGATGCGCCGCCTGGCGGCCGGCAGCCGGCCCAAGGCGCATGCGTCGCCCTTGGGCGCCTTGTTGCTGGAGCAAGGCTGCACGCTACTGCGGGTGCGGCAGTACAGGCGTATGATGAAAAGCCGAGCGGATTGATGGTGTGATCGCAGAGCCAGGGGTCGCACATTCGCGCGGGGAGCACCTGCCTTCATCGGCGTCCTCTACCGGAGCACTGCCATGAACAAACCCTTTCAAGCGCTGATCCTTGCACTGGCAGCGCTTTCTGCCTGCTCGTCCAACTCCGCGCTGTACCACGACCAGCCGCTGGTGGCGAAAGTCGCCAACGGCATGAGCAGAGACCAGGTCATGCAGGTCGGCGGCAAGCCCGCTGCCGAGACCGAACGCACCGTGGTGCCCGGTACCTGTTTCGACTACATGTTGACCAAAGCCGACAACCGGCAACCCTACAGCGTAAGTTTCGACGGCACCGGCAAAGTGGACAATACCGCTTTCATGACCTGCGCCGAGTGGAGCAATGCTCAGCGCAGGGCCCGCCTGCCCAGCATGGGCGGCTCTAGCGGATCGGGTTACTGAGTCAGTCCAGGCATTCCCTGGCAGCCTGGCGCAATTTGTCGCCAGACAGGAAGCTGCCCTTGTAGAAGGTCGCGCGGCTGCCCTCGCGGGAATCGACCACGTCCAATACATCATCGGATGCCACGGCGCTGGGAGCCGTCAACCGGTAGCCGTGGGCAATCGATTTCTGCGTGGCCTGTGGCGCCAGCGCTTGCCACTTGGGCAGTACGCAGGCGGCGTACTGCTGGGGCGATTTGTGGGTCAGTTTGCTGGCAGTGGGTTTGCCAGGGGTTGCGCAGCCGGCAAGGCCGGTGACCAGTACAGCGGAGAGAACGATACGAAACGTAGACATTTGCAATTGGCCATCAAGGATACGCGGCATTTTAACGGGGGTTGTATTGGCTTACCAATCAACCAAAGTCTCGCTGCACGGGCCGCAACTGATATTTCTGCCAGTGGCCTGGGTGAGTGAAGGCTGGGAAAGTGCATCTGCCAATAGCCTTCGGAGCACTAACCATGCAAAAGAACACCAACAGAATGCAACTCTTCTATCAGAATGGAAAACTGATCTCTCTGACGGTTGGTGAACAAGGTCGCAGCATTTTCCGTACTACAGATGTGCCACTCGCCGAACTGCAAACGGAAGGCACGCACTCCAGCGGCTTGCTGGCGACGAACGATAAGGGTTCAGTGCTGAACGTGCAGGAAAACTCCTGATTCTGGGGGAAAGGGCGCTATCGAGAACAGGCGCAGCCGGTATCAGCCACCGCGTCGCCTGCTTCGCGGGTGAACCCGCTCCCACAGGGACCCCATCAGCCGAAAGAATGCACCGTTCCTGTGGGAGCGGGCGCGCCCGCGAACACCGGCGTAGCCGGTGCCAACCACCGCGTCGCCTGCTTCGCGGGCATGCCCGCTCCCACAAGGACCCCACCTGCCGAAAGAATACGCTGTCCCTGTGGGAGCGGGCGCGCCCGCGAACACCGGCGCAGCCGGTGCCAGCCATCGCGTCGCCTGCTTCGCGGGCATGCCCGCTCCCACAAGAACCCCACCTGCCGAAAGAATACGCTGTCCCTGTGGGAGCGGGCGCGCCCGCGAACACCGGCGTAGCCGGTGCCAACCACCGCGTCACCTGCCGGGGGCGCTCGCTGACACCTGCGCCTGACGTCAATCCAGCGCGCCGTTCAATACCTCGTAGATGATCCCCGTAGCAACTGCCACCAGGATCAGGTCCGCACCCGCCTGCATCCATTCATAGCCATCGTAATGAGGCAGTTGCCCCAGCAGCCTGCCATCCAGCTTCTTGGCAATACCCGGCGGCAGCGGTTTGCCACGGGCCAGGTTCTTCTGAATGCCGGGGGGCAGCGCCGGCCCTGCGCTCCAGTAGCTGCGGTGCCCGTCAAGAATGCCAAGCACATCACCACGGTTTATCGACGGCCCACCATACGAGCCCCCGTGACCTTGACCATGCTGGCCCTTGTCCTTGCCATGGCCCTGCCCTTTACCATTACCCGGGTCGGCATAAGTGAGCGCCGGCCCCACTGCCAGCGCGATCGAGGTAGCGATAACTGCCCATCGACGCTTTGCCATAGCTGTTTCCTTACACCAGAGACGTCCCAGCACTGTAGACCAAAACCCGGTTCAGGGTGAAAGTCCCCAAACCCGGGTCAGGGCTTGGCACTCCGATAGAGCATGATGGCTGCCACATCGAGTGCCAACACGGCAACGGCGAAGAGAAACATGAAGTACAGATCTTCTGGAAACATGGCCGTATCCCCAAATGGGCAGGTTTTCAGGGATGCAGCAATTCCCGTTCCAAACGCCTGGCTGAACGAGCCTCCCCTCTGCTATCGAGATGATTGCTCCGTAACCACGACATCAGCCGGCAATGTTCCAGCGCGGCTTTCCCATTTTGCGACCACGATCGGCGCCAGCGCATTGCCGAGCACGTTCAGTGCCGTAACGGGCATGTCCATCAATCGATATACCCCTGCAATCAGGGCCACGCCTTCCAATGGCAAACCTGCCGCTGTCAGGGTTGCAGTCAGAATCACAAACATGAACCCGGGCACTCCGGCAGCGCCTTTGGACGTCAATACCATGATGAATACCAGCATGACCTGGTCGGCCAGGGCCAGTTCAATATTGTAGGCCTGCGCGATAAACAGCGTACCCAAGCCCGCAAACAGCGACGCGCCATCCAGATTGAATGAATAACCCAACGGGATCACAAGCGACGTGATCGCTCGCGGCACACCCCGTGCTTCGGTCTTGGCCATCAATTGTGGCATGACGGTGGCAGAACTCGCGCTGCTGAAGGCCAGTATCAGTTCATCCTTGAAGGCCTTGATGATCTCGAAGATATTCTCGCCAACAGCCCTGGCAACAAGGCCCAGCACGGCAATCGCGAAGAACAGTACCGCCACATAAGTAATGGCTATCAGCTTTGCCAGCGGCATCAGTGAATCAATCCCGAAGGTCGACACGGTGACAGCTATCAGAGCAAAGATGCCGATCGGTGAGTAGGCCATGACCATATGGGTGACCTTGAACATGGTATCCACTACCGTCTGCAGCACGGCAACCAAAGGCTGCCTCCTGGGTTCATCCAGCGTAGACAGTGCCACCCCGAACAAGATGGCGAAGAACAGTACCGACAACAGCTTCGCCTCTGCCATTGCGGCCACTACATTGTCAGGAATGATGCCTAACAATACCTTGCCGAGCCCTGCCGAACCATTTTGCACCGGTGGCACTGCTTCACTCGCCGATGAAACGGCGAAGCCCGCACCGGCGCCTGGCTGGAGCACGTTACCGACCAACAAGCCGAAAATGATTGCGACCCCGGTCACGACAAAGAAATAGACAAGGCTTTTTGTTCCCACCCGCCCCAGGGCACGCTTGCCAGAGCCGGCTACGCCTACCACCATGCAGGAAAACACCAGCGGCACGATGATCATTTTCATCAGTTTTATAAACGCATCGCCCGCCGGCTGCAGCACTTGCTCGATCCACCACCCCTTGTAATCGGGAAAATGATTCAACAACACGCCAACGCATATACCGACAGCCAGACCAATTGCAATTTGCGTGATTAAATTTATTTTTATTCTCACAGGACTGATCTCTGTTTTTATAAGACACTAGGAAGCAAAGACTGCATTCAAATTCTTGAACCCCTTGATTTCGATCGGATTACCACTTGGGTCCAGGAAAAACATTGTCCTCTGCTCGCCAGGCTCACCCTCGAAACGTACAACCGGTGGAATTTCGAACTGCACGCCCAGAACTTCAAGGCGTTCAGCCAAGGCTTGCCAGCGATCCAGAGGCAATATCACCCCGATATGAGGCATCAGTACAAGGTGCGGGCCGACCTTGCCAGTGCGGCTGGTTTCAAAGGGTTTGCCCACATGCAGAGATATCTGGTGACCAAAGAACTCGAAGTCTACCCACGTATCAGTGCTACGCCCCTCGACACAGCCAAGAACCTCTTTATAGAATTTTCTTGCTTCATCCAGGTCTTTGACATGATAAGCAACATGAAAGGGTGTCAACATGATGGTACTCCTCGAACGGAGCCACTATCCTCACACCGCCCGGCATTCATGTACACCAACTGACACTTGGCCTGAGCATAAGCATTACTTATGGATATTCAAAATCTGGAAAGCCTCATATCTGTTGTTGAATGCGGCTCCATTGCGGGTGCGGCAAAGAAAGCAAATGTTTCAGCCGCCGCAATAAGTTTGCGCATTCGAAACCTGGAGAAACACTTGGGCTGCACTCTCTTCAATAGAGAGGCACACGCGATAAGGCCGACAGAAAAGCTGCTGGCATTGGTTCCACGGATACGTTGCATCGTCGAGCATGCCAATCAGCTCAGGAACGACCTGAACGCCGATACGCTGATCGGGGAACTGCGCATTGGCGCCATATCAACCGCCCTCACTGGCCTTGTACCGGCAGCACTGGAGCATTTGTCATCCTCCGCGCCCGACCTCAAACTCACCATCACGCCCGGTGACTCGAAACTGCTTCATGACAAGCTGATCAATCAGGAACTGGATGCGGCAATTCTGGTGGCGCCACCCTTCAAGACAGCAAAATCGTTGAGAACGCTCACGTTGCGCAGCGAACCGCTGTGCTTGTTGGCACCTGCCGCGGCCTCCCGGGCTGAAGCGCAGGCAATGCTGGCCACCGGGCCCTATATCCGATATGCCGTGGACTCCTGGGGCGGCCTGATAACCCAGCGTTATCTGGACGATCTGGGCCTCGCGCCCAACGTCGCTTGCGACCTGGATGCGCTCGAGGCCATCAGCCTGTTGGTGTCGCTGGGGCAAGGCGTTTCCTTGGTACCGCAATGGCCGTCATTGCTGGAGCAATCGCCAAACGCCCGGATTCTGAGCGAAGAACCCAGGTACTGCCGCGACATAGTGCTGGCCTACAGTGCCGGCCATCACCGCACATCGGCAATCAAGCTGCTGGCATCCGTACTGATGGCCTGACACCCCAGTTCAGTACAGACGGGCCTTGATCAGCGGGCGCAGCAAGTAATTGAGCACGCTGCGCTTGCCGCTGAGGATATCCACCTCGGCAACCATGCCGGGGATGATCGGCAACACATCCTCGCCGCGCTTGAGCTGGCTGCCGTCAGTGCGGATCAGCACCTGGTAGTACGACTCCTTGCCGTGCGGCGTGTCCTCCTCGATGGTGTCGGCGCTGATTTGCTCCAGGGTGCCCTTGAGGTCGCCATAGATACTGAAGTCGTAGGCGGTGATTTTCACCTTGGCCGGCATGCCCGGTACCAGGAAGGCCACATCGCGCGGCTTGATCCTGGCCTCTACCAGCAGGCGATCCTCCACCGGGATCACTTCCATGATCGCCTCGCCGGGCTGGATCACCCCGCCACGGGTGTTGATCAGCACGGTGTTCACCCGCCCACGCACCGGCGAAACGATCCCGGTGCGGCGCAGTTGGTCCTGGCGCTGCTGGACAATCGGCTCCAGGGCACTGAGGTCGGCCTTGCGCTGTGAGCGTTCGGTATAGGCATCCTGGAAGTAGCTGCTCTTCAGCTCGGTCAGCTTGCCGTTGAGGGTAGCGATGTCCTGGCTCAGGCGCAGCGCCTCCATCTGGCTCACCGCACGCTTGGCCACCAGCGGGCGGACCAGGTCGAGCTGGCTCTGGGCCAGGCTGATCTGCCTCTGGATTGCCTGGCTGCCTTCGAGCAGCTTGTCCCGCCGCGACTTGAACAGCTCGCGCTCGGAACGCGCCAGCGGCCCTTGCGGGTCGATGTCCGGCGGGAACTCGATGGCCGCCTTGCCCAGCACTTCGGCGTCCAGCCGGGCGATGGCCGCGCGCAGCACGCCGGCCTGGTTGGCCGACTCCTGGAAATTGGTGAGAAAGCGTGTCTCGTCCAGGCGCAGCAGCGGCTGGCCGACCTCCACCAGGTCGCCCTCCTGCACCAGCAGGCGGTCGAGAATCCCCCCTTCCAGGCTCTGGATCTTCTGGATACGGCTGAACGGCACCACCCGCCCATCGCCGCGCGTCACTTCATCGAGCTCTGCCCAGGCGGCCCAGGCGACGAATAGCAAGACGCTGCCGAGCAGGGTCCAGAGCAGCGGGCGATAGACCGGGTGAGTGGTCGCCAGCAAGGGATCGGCCAGTTGCCGGCGCAGCACTACAGAACTCTTTTCAGCTGCCATGGCCGGCTCCTTCGGCGACCTGCGGCGCCTGCACCTGGTTGCCCAGCACCACCTGGTTCAGCGGGCCGTCCATGATCACCTGGCCGTTGCGCAGCACCACCGCACGGTCCACCAGCGCCAAGACGCTTTTCTTGTGGGTGGTGATGATCAGGGTACGGCGGCCCAGCCATTTCTGCAGATAGTCGATGACCTGTTTCTCGCTGTTCTGGTCGAAGGCCGCGGTCGGCTCGTCGAGCAGCAGGATCGGTGGGTCCTGCAACAATACGCGGGCCAACCCCACCGCCTGGCGCTGGCCACCGGAGAGGCTGGCGTTGCCCTGGATCGGCATGTCCAGCCCCAGCGGGTGGGCGCGCACGAAAGTACCCAGCCCCACGCCATCGAGGGCTTCCAGCAATTCCTCGTCGCCCAGCGCGGCGTTGGCCAGGTTGAGGTTTTCGCGCAGGCTGCCGTGGAACAGCGCCACGTCCTGCGGCAAGTAGCCGATGCCGCGCTGGCGGTCGGCCGGGTCGAGCTGGCTCAGGGCGATATCGTCCAGCAACAGCCGGCCGGATTGCGCGTCGAGCAGGCCGCTGAGCAGCCGCAGCAGGGTCGACTTGCCGGCGCCGTTGCCGCCAAGCAGCGCCACCCGCTCGCCGGCCTGGATGTTCAGTGCCTGCACGTCGACCACCGGTGGGCTGTCGCCGTGGGCCAGGCGCAGCGCCTCCAGGCGGTAATGCCCGTGGAGCCGGTCGCGGTGCACGAAGCGCTTGCCGGCGGGCCGCTCCTGCTCAGCCGACAT
This sequence comes from Pseudomonas sp. B23(2017), assembly GCF_002113725.1. Lineage (NCBI taxonomy): Bacteria > Pseudomonadati > Pseudomonadota > Gammaproteobacteria > Pseudomonadales > Pseudomonadaceae > Pseudomonas > Pseudomonas sp. B23(2017). The sequence goes on from NZ_NEJM01000010.1 coordinate 53,698, forward strand.
CAGCTGGTCGAGGCCCTCCAGCGCCACCTTGGTGTGCTGCCAGCGGCCAAGAATGGCGGCAGCCTGGGACAGCGGTGCGATGGCCCGCGAGGCCAGGATCGAACAGGCCACCAGGGCACCGACGGTCATCGCGCCGTCGCTTATCCGGTAGACGCCGAACACCACCACCCCGACATAGCACAGCTGCTGGACGATGCTCGCCGAATAGCTGAGGGTCGAGGCCAGGGCGTGGGTCTTCATTGCGGTACCGGCCAGTTCCCCGGTGAGCGTCTCCCACTGCTGGCGGCAGCGGCCTTCGGCACGCGCGGCCTTGACCGTCTCCAGGTGTTCGAAGGCTTCCAGCAGCACGCTGTTCTTCATCGCCCCCTCGCGCAGGTTCTGCCGCGACAGGTGCCCCAGCAGGCGCTGGGTCAGTAGCCCCGGCAGCAGCATCAACACGCAGGCCACCAGCGGCACCCAGACCACATGGCCACCGATCACGGCAATGATCAACAGGAAGATCACCACGAACGGCAGGTCGCTGATCAGTGCGGCGCTGGACGAAGTGAAGAATTCGCGGACCGACTCGAACTCACGCACCTGGGTACTGAACGCCCCCATCGACGCCGGTTTGGCGGCGATCCGGGTGCTCAGCACACGCGCGAACAGCAGGCTCGACAACTGCAGGTCCAGGCGCTTGCCGAGAACGTTCAGCAGGTGCCCGCGAAGGATCCGCAATACCCCGTCGACGATGATCGCCAGGGCCACGCCGCTGGCGAGTATCCATAGGGTGTCGAAGGCAGCGTTGGGTACCACGCGGTCGTACACCTGCATGGCGAACAGCGCCGAGGCGACGGCCAGGACGTTGGCCACCAGGGCCGCCGCCGTGACTTCCGCATAAGAGCGCCAGAGCCGCTTGAGCGGCCCGAAGAACCAGTGCTCCGGCAGGCCGCTGGCGTAGTCACCCACCCGCCCGTCGGGGTGGTAGCGGCACTTGGCGAACACCGCCGTGCCGCTGTAAAGTGCCTCCAGAACGGGCAGCGCCATGCGCTCACGGCCGCCGTCGCTCTGCGGCACCAGCACCTCGTACTGCTCACCCTCGATGCCAACCAGCAGCAGGCTGCGGCCATCGTCGAGCAACAGCAGGGCCGGCAGCAGGTAGTCGTCCATCTGCCGCAACGGCAGCTCCGCAACCCTGGCAGTGATGTCGGCGCGGCGCAGGGCGCGGGCGACCAGGCGCAGCGGCAGGCGTCCGTGCTCCAGTGCCAGGCCATCGACCAGCTCGGCGTCGCCCAGCGGCCGGCCCAGTTGCCGGCACAGCAGCAGCAGGCCCTGGCGCAGCGGGTCGTCGTGGTTCAGGGTCACGACATTATCCGGGGATTGTTCAACTTCCATGATTCAACCGATTCTCCAGTAATGCCCCCAACAGCCCGACCTGCGCGGCCGCCCGGTACTCGATGCGCTTGCGCTCGATGTGCAGATTGATCAATTGCCGCTCGGCCTCGAAGCGTTCGCGCTGCACATTGAGCAAGTCGATCACGTCGCGCCGGCCGACCTCGAACTGCTCGCGGTACAGCTCGCCAACCTGCTCCGACTCTGTCACCTGCTGGCTCAGCGACTGCTCCCGCCAGCGCAGCGTGTCACCGTTGTCGAACAGCGTCTGCAACTGCCGGCGGATGTCACGCTGCATCGCATCGGCCGTCCATTGCGCCGACTCCAGACGCTGTTGCGCAGCGGTCGGCCGGCGGAAGTTGGAAAGCCCCTGGAAGGTATCCATGCGAAAGCGCAGCGACATCACCGAGTCGCTTTCCGGGCGACCGCCGATCTCCCGGCGCAACGCGGAGGCCTCCAGGTTCAACTGCGGCAGCAATGAAGCCTTGGCCTCGCGGACTTGCGCCTCGGCGACATTGGCGTCCTCCAACGCCTTGCGCTGCAACGGTGACTCGCGGATCACCCGCGTCATGTCGCTGGCAGCCAGGTAGCGCTGCAGCGACATCGGCTCGGGCTCCACCAGCTCGGAGGGGTCCTGGCCAACCAGGATCGCGTACTGGTTGCGCGCGTCCTGCAGGTTGCCCTTCTCCAGCGACAGCTGTTCCTGGGCACGCGCCAGTTCGAGGTTGGCGCGGTCCAGTTCGCTGCGGTCGGCGTAACCGTCGCTGCCGCGCGCCTGGGTCATCTCGCGGATGCCGTCGAGGCGCTGGATGTGCTGGCGCACCGTCTCCACCCGGCGCTCCGAGGCAAGCACATCGAGATAGGTCTCGACGATATCCAGCGCCGCATCGTCGCGCGCCACCAGCACCGCCTCGGACAGCTTGCGCCGGGTCGCGCTGGCGCTGTCGACCTTGCTCGTCACCCTTCCCCAGTCATACAGCATCTGCGAGACGGTGACGTCGTAGACGACCTCGCCAACGTCGAACTCCTGCGGCCCTCCGGACATGGTGACAGAGGGGTAATAGCCACCCTTGGCGATCTCCACCTCGGTGCCCGCACGGTCCGCCTCGGCCATCGCCGAACGCACCTGCGGGTGGATCGCCAACCCCGCCCGCACCGCCTGGTCGAGCGGGATGGCCAGGGCGGACAACGGCAGCCCCAGGCACAGGAGCCAGAGGGCTCCCGCGCCACGGCGCCGTCCCTTGAGCACGGACAGGCCGCGCATCAGACCACGACCTGTACCGTGTTGTCCTCGATCAGCAGGGTACTGCTGCCAAAGTTGTAGACATCGTAGGTAATGCCGTTGACCTGCTGCGTGGTCCCGGTGTTCACGGCACCCACCACGTTGAGGGTGTCGTTGCTCTCGCCGGTAATCTGCAGCACGTTGTTGGCATCGGTGATGGCGTCGACCTCCGCCGCGGTCAGGGTCAGTACGCTCCCCGAGTCGCCCTTGCCGAGGTCGATACGCTCGATGTTGGAGAGCGTGCCGACGCCGACGGCGTTGTAGTCGAGGTCGATGCCGTCGGCCAGGACCAACGTGTCGAAGCCGGCGCCGCCGTCGATGCTGACGAAGTCGGTCGCGGTGATCTGGATGGCATCGTTGCCGTTGCCGGCCACCACGTGATCACCGGTCCCCACGTTGAAGATCAGGTCGTTGCCATCACCTCCATTGATATGCTCCGAACTGCCGCTCGCCCCGGACATGACATCGTCCCCCGAGGTGCCGTTGACGTCGATCTGGCCGATATTCAGTGACAGCCCGTTGGGGGCCAGGGTGATGCCGTAGGCCGAGCTGTCGTTGCCGTTGGTGTCGGTGGCGACGATGTTGAACGAGATCTGCGAACCGAGGTTGAGGATATCGGTGATGTTCAGCCCCAACTGGGTGAGTACGGTCGGGCTCAGCAGGTTCAGCGAGAAGTTGCCCGAGCTGTCCGCCTGGATCGGCAGCAGCTCGACGTTCAGCGCCGGGGTGATGACACGGATCACCACGCTGGAGTCCGGCTCGGTGGTGCCGCTGAAACCGAACCGCGGGTTCAGCGGGTTGAGGCTGACATCAACGCCGAAGTTGCCGATGGTGACTGGCTGCTCGATGCTGCCGCCAACGCCGATGGTTGCCACATTGCTCGTGTTGCCGGCCGGATCCTCGCCGGTGACCGAAACCTGGGCGTTGAGCAACTGGTCCAAGGTAAGGTCGATGTCCAGGTCGGTGAGCAGGTTCAGCGAAGCCAGCCCGCTGTTGTCGGCGGTCACCGTGGCGGTGGCGGTGACGCCGCCGATGTCCACTTCGACCGTAAGTTCGGTTCCCGGATCGGTGGAGATGGTCAGGATGCTGCCCACCAGCGACAGCACCGGGGTCGCAGGCGGGATGGTGTCGACGGTGAACGGCACCGGGGTCGAAGCAGTGCCGCCATTGATGTCTGCGGTGACGGTAGAGGCGCCCTCCGGGAACGGCCCCATGCCACCGCCAGGGGGAATGGTCACGGTGACGCTGCCGGCCAGGATATCGCTGGCGGTGATGGTGTGCGTTGCCTGCGTCTCGTAGCCGTTCTGCCCGGCGAAGGCGACGGTGATCACCTGGCCGACCTGCATGGTCGGGCGGATCGTCACGTCGACCTGGATGCCGTCGCTGATCTCCGCAGCGTTGATCCAGGTGTCGGCGGCTTCCGGCACACTGATGGTCGGCGGCGCCAGGTCCGGCGCGTTGATCGTCGCCGGGCCGCTGAGGTTGCCGGCAGCGTCGGCGGTAACCCCGCTGATCAGCTCGCCGGTGATCAGCGGTGGCGCCAACGGCAGGCTGAAGTTACCGGCGCCGTCGACATTCACCGTGATCGGGTTGGCGGTATCGCCGTCGATCACGAGGCGTACCTGGCTGTTCGGCTCGGCGGTACCGGTCAGCAGCGCACCGTCGGCACTGATGCTCAACAGCGGTGCCGACGGCGCCACCGAGTCGACCGTGGTACTGGCCGGGCCACTGCTGTTGCCGGCGGCGTCCTCGGCCACCGCGTTGACCACCGTGCCATTGGCCAGCGGCGTGGTTGGGGTGAAGCTCCAGTCGCCACTGCCGTCGGCGGTCGTCTCGCCGATCGGATTGCCGCCACCATCGGTGAGGATGACGGTGGCGCCGGGCTCAGCAGTACCCGTGATGACCACACCATTGCTCGGCTCGATAGTCGGCGCGGCCGGGGCGATGGCGTCAACGGTGACGCTGCTCGGCCCGCTGGCATTGCCGGCCGGGTCCTGGGCCACGGCGTTGATCACCGTGCCGTTGGCCAGCGGCGTGCCGGGCGTGAACGACCAGTTGCCACTGCCGTCGGCGGTCGTCTCACCGATCGGGCTGCCGTTGCCGTCGGTGAGGATCACCTTGGCCCCGGCTTCGGCGGTACCACTGATCTCGGTGCCGTTGCTCGGCTCGATCGTCGGCTGGCCGGGGGCTACCGCATCCACCGTGGTGCTGACCTGTGGGGTGCTGGTGTTGCCGGCGGCGTCCTGGGCCACGGCGTTGATCACCGTGCCGTTGGCCAGCGGCGCACCAGGCGTGAAGGCCCAGTTGCCAGTGCCGTCAGCGGTCGTCTCGCCGATCGGGTTGCCGTTGCCGTCGGTGAGGATCACCTTCGCCCCGGCTTCAGCGCTACCCGTGATCACGGTCCCGTTGCTCGGGTCGATCGTCGGCTGGCCAGGTGCGACTGAATCCACCGTGGTGCTGGCTGGCAGGCTGGTATTGCCGGCCGGGTCCTGGGCCACGGCGTTGATCACCGTGCCGTTGGCCAGCGCAGGCGCAGGCGTGAAGGTCCAGTTGCCACTGCCGTCGGCGGTCGTCTCGCCGATCGGGTTGCCGCTGCCGTCGGTGAGGATCACCTTGGTCCCGGCTTCGGCGGTACCACTGATCACCACCCCGTTGCTCGGGCTGATAATCGGTGCGGCCGGGGCGATGGCGTCAACGGTGACGCTGGCCGGCCCGCTGGTATTGCCGGCCGGATCCTGGGCCACGGCGTTGATCACCGTGCCGTTGGCAAGCGGCGTGCCGGGCGTGAACGACCAGTTGCCGCTGCCGTCGGCGACGGTCTGGCCGATCGGGTTGCCGCTGCCGTCGGTGAGGATCACCCTGGCGCCGGCTTCAGCGGTACCACTGATCTCGGTACCGTTGCTCGGCTCGATCGTCGGCTGGCCAGGGGCTACCGCATCCACCGGGGTGCTGACTTGTGGGGTGCTGGTGTTGCCAGCGGCGTCCTGGGCCACGGCATTGATGACCGTGCCGTTGACCAGCGGCGTACCGGGCGTGAACGACCAGTTGCCGCTGCCGTCGGCAGTGGTCTGGCCGATCGGGTTGCCGCTGCCGTCAGTGAGGATCACCTTGGCCCCGGCCTCAGCGGTACCACTGATCACCACCCCGTTGCTCGGGTTGATGACCGGTGCGGCCGGCGCGACGGCGTCAACGGTGGCGCTGGTCGGCCCGCTGGTGTTGCCGGACGGGTCCTGGGCCACAACGTTGATCACCGTGCCGTTGGCCAGCGCAGGCGCAGGCGTGAAGGTCCAGTTGCCACTGCCGTCGGCGGTCGTCTCGCCGATCGGGTTGCCGCTGCCGTCGGTGAGGATCACCTTGGTCCTGGCTTCGGCGGTACCACTGATCACCACCCCGTTGCTCGGGCTGATAATCGGTGCGGCCGGGGCGATGGCGTCAACGGTGACGCTGGCCGGCCCGCTGGTATTGCCGGCCGGGTCCTGGGCCACGGCGTTGATCACCGTGCCGTTGGCAAGCGGCGTGCCGGGCGTGAACGACCAGTTGCCGCTGCCGTCGGCGGTAGTCTGACCTATCGGGTTGCCGCCGCCGTCGGTGAGGATGACAGTGGCGCCGGCTTCGGCAGTACCACTGATTTCCGTGCCATTGCTCGGTTCAACCACCGGAGCGGCCGGCGCCACGCCGTCCACGGTAATGACCGCCGGCGCACTATCGGTCCCACCGGGGTTGCGCGCCACCGCGTTGACCACGGTGCCATCCGGCAACGGAATGCCGGGTGTGAACGACCAGTTACCGGTGCCGTCGGCGGTGACCTGGCCGATCGGGTTGCCGCTGCCATCGGTGAGGATAATGGTGTTACCGGCATCGGCAGTACCGCTGATCACCGAGCCGTTACTCGGGTCGACCTGCGGAATCGACGGCAGCGACGAGTCCACGGTGGTGCTACCTGGAGCACCCGTATTGCCGGCGGCATCGGTCGCCGTGGCGTTGACCACGGTACCATTGGGCAGTTGCGTGCCCGGGGTGAACGTCCAGTTGCCGCTGCCGTCGGCAGTGACTTCGCCAATCGGATTACCATTGCCATCGGTGAGAGTCACGGTGCTGTTCGGCTCGGCAGTACCGTTGATCACGGCGCCGTTGCTCGGATTGACCACTGGCGCGGCGGGTGCGATCGAATCCACCGTGGTGCTGCCCTGCGGGCCTGTGTTGCCGGCTGGGTCCTGGGCGACGGCGTTGACCACCGTGCCATTGGCCAGCGGCGTGGTCGGGGTGAAGCTCCAGTCGCCGTTGCCGTCGGCGGTGGTTTGGCCGATGGGGTTGCCGCTGCCATCGGTCAGGATGACGATGCTGCCCGGCTCGGCGGTGCCGCTGATTTCGCTGCCGTTGCTTGGCTCGACGACTGGTGCGGCCGGGGCTACCGAGTCCACTGTGGTGGCTGCCTGCGGACCGGTGTTGCCGGTCGGGTCGGTTGCAGTGGCGATGATTACGGTACCGTTGGCCAGCGGCAAGCCGGGGGTGAAGCTCCAGTTGCCGCTGCCGTCGGCGGTGATCTGGGCGATCGGGTTGCCGCCGAGGTCGGTCAGGGTGACGGTGGCGCCCGCTTCAGCGGTACCGCTGATGGTCGCGCCGTTGGTTGGATTGATTACCGGTGCAGCCGGCGCGCTGGAATCGACGGTGACCGTCGCTGCCGGGCTGGTATTGCCAGCCGGATCGCTCGCCGTGGCATTGACCACCGTGCCATTGGGCAGCGGCGTCGCTGGGGTGAACGTCCAGTTGCCGCTGCCGTCAGCGGTGACTTCGCCAATGGGGTTACCGCTGCCGTCGGTGAGGGTCACGGTGCTGTTCGGCTCGGCGGTGCCGCTAAGACTGCTGCCGTTGCTGAGATTGATGGTAGGTACACCCGGGGCCACGCCGTCCACGGTGGTGCTGGCCGGCCCGCTGGTATTGCCGGCCGGGTCGGTCGCCGTGGCGTTGATCACGGTTCCGTCGGCCAGCGGCGTACCGGGGGTGAAGCTCCAGTCGCCGCTGCCGTCGGCAGTGGTCTGGCCGATCGGGTTGCCGCTGCCATCGGTCAGGGTGATGGTACTGCCTGGCTCGGCGGTGCCGCTGATTTCGCTGCCGTTGCTCAGTTCGACCACTGGTGCGGCCGGGGCTACCGAGTCCACCGTGGTGGCGGCCTGCGGACCGGTGTTGCCGGTCGGGTCGGTTGCCGTTGCGATGATTACAGTACCGTTGGCCAGCGGTGTGCCGGGGGTAAAGCTCCAGTTGCCGCTGCCGTCGGCGGTGACCTGGCCGATCGGGTTGCCGCTGCCATCTGTCAGGGTGACGGTGGCACCCGCTTCGGCGGTACCGCTGATGGTCACGCCGTTAGTTGGATTGATTACCGGTGCAGCCGGCGCACTGGAGTCGACGGTGACCGTCGCTGCCGGGCTGGTATTGCCAGCCGGATCGCTCGCCGTGGCATTGACCACCGTGCCATTGGGCAACGGCGTGGCTGGGGTGAACGTCCAGTTACCGCTGCCGTCAGCGGTGACTTCGCCAATCGGATTACCGCTGCCATCGATGAGGGTCACCGTGCTGTTCGGCTCGGCGGTGCCGCTGAGGCTGCTGCCATTGCTGAGGTTGATGGTAGGTGCACCCGGTGCCAAACCGTCCACCGTGGTGCTGCCCTGCGGGCCAGTGTTGCCTGCCGGGTCCTGGGCCACGGCGTTGACCACCGTGCCATTGGCCAGTGGTGTACCGGGAGTGAAGCTCCAGTCGCCGTTGCCATCGGCGGTGGTTTGGCCGATGGGGTTGCCGCTGCCATCGGTCAGGATGACGGTGCTACCCGGCTCGGCGGTGCCGCTGATTTCGCTGCCGTTGCTCGGCTCGACCACCGGCGCGGCCGGGGCCACTGAGTCCACTGTCGTACTCGATGGAGCGCTGGTATTGCCAGTCGGGTCGGTCGCGGTGGCGTTCACCACGGTGCCGTTGGGTAACGGGCTGCCCGGAGTGAAACTCCAGTTGCCACTGCCATCGGTGGTGACCTGGCCGATCGGGTTGCCGCTGCCATCGGTCAGGGTGACGGTGGCACCTGCTTCAGCGGTACCGCCGATGGTCGCGCCGTTACTCGGATTGATTACCGGTGCAGCCGGCGCGCTGGAATCGACGGTGACCGTCGCTGCCGGGCTGGTGTTGCCAGCCGGGTCGCTCGCCGTGGCATTGACCACCGTGCCATTGGGCAACGGCGTGGCTGGGGTGAACGTCCAGTTACCGCTGCCGTCGGCGGTGGCTTCGCCAATCGGATTACCACTGCCGTCGGTGAGGGTCACGGTGCTGTTCGGCTCGGCGGTGCCGCTGAGGCTGCTGCCGTTGCTGAGGTCGATGGTGGGCACGCCCGGGGCCACGCCATCCACGGTGGTGCTGCCCTGCCCGCTGGTATTGCCGGCCGGGTCGGTCGCCGTGGCATTGACCACGGAGCCATCCGGCAACGGTGTGCCTGGGGTGAACGACCAGTTGCCGCTGCCGTCAGCGGTGGTCTGGCCGATCGGGTTGCCGCTGCCGTCGGTCAGGGTGATGGTGCTACCCGGCTCGGCGGTACCGCTGATTTCGCTGCCGTTGCTCGGCTGGACCACCGGCGCGGCCGGGGCCACCGAGTCCACTGTAGTGCTCGATGGAGCGCTGGTATTGCCGGTCGGGTCGGTTGCAGTGGCGTTCACCACGGTGCCGTTGGGTAACGGGCTGCCTGGTGTGAAACTCCAGTTGCCACTGCCGTCGGCGGTGACCTGGCCGATCGGGTTGCCGCTGCCATCGGTCAGGGTGACGGTGGCACCCGCTTCAGCGGTACCGCCGATGGTCGCGCCGTTGGTGGGATTGATCACCGGTGCAGCCGGCGCGCTGGAGTCGACGGTGACCGTCGCTGCCGGGCTGGTGTTGCCGGCCGGGTCGCTCGCCGTGGCATTGACCACGGTGCCATCGGGCAACGGCGTGGCTGGGGTGAACGTCCAGTTACCGCTGCCGTCGGCGGTGGCTTCGCCAATCGGATTACCACTGCCGTCGGTGAGGGTCACGGTGCTGTTCGGCTCGGCGGTGCCGCTGAGGCTGCTGCCGTTGCTGAGATTGATGGTGGGCACGCCCGGGGCCACGCCATCCACGGTGGTGCTGCCCTGCCCGCTGGTATTGCCGGCCGGGTCGGTCGCCGTGGCATTGACCACGGAGCCATCCGGCAACGGTGTGCCTGGCGTGAACGACCAGTTGCCGCTGCCGTCGGCGGTGGTCTGGCCGATGGGGTTGCCGCTGCCGTCGGTCAGGGTGATGGTGCTGCCCGGCTCGGCGGTGCCGCTGATTTCGCTGCCGTTGCTCGGCTCGACCACCGGCGCGGCCGGGGCCACCGAGTCCACTGTGGTGCTTGATGGAGCGCTGGTGTTGCCGGTCGGGTCGGTCGCGGTGGCGTTCACCACGGTGCCGTTGGGTAACGGGCTGCCTGGTGTGAAACTCCAGTTGCCACTGCCGTCAGCGGTGACTTGGCCGATCGGGTTGCCGCCGGCATCGGTCAGCGTGACGGTGCTGCCCGGTTCGGCGGTGCCACTGATCGTGGTGCCATTGCTGGGGTTGACCACTGGTGCGGCCGGGGCCTGCGCATCCACTATCGTGCTCGTCGGAGCGCTGGTGTTGCCAGCTGCATCCTGGGCCACCACGTTGATCACGGTACCGTCGGGCAGCGGTGTCGCGGGGGTGTAGCTCCAGTTGCCACTGCCATCGGCCGTCACCTGGCCGATCGGATTACCGCTGCCATCGGTGAGGGTTACCGTGCTGTTCGGCTCGGCGGTACCGCTGAGGCTGCTACCGTCGCTCAGGTTGATGGTGGGAGCGCCCGGCGCCACGCTATCCACGGTGGTGCTGCCCTGCCCGCTGGTATTGCCAGCCGCGTCCTGGGCCACCGCGTTGACCACGGTACCATCGGGCAGCGGGGTCGCGGGGGTATAGCTCCAGTTGCCGTTGCCATCGGCCGTCACCTGGCCGATTGGGTTACCGCTGCCATCGGTGAGGGTCACGGTGCTGTTCGGCTCGGCGGTACCACTGAGCTCGGTACCATTGCTCGGGTTGATCACGGGTGCCGCTGGCGCCACGCCGTCGATGATGATGCTGGCGGGCGGGCCGCTGTTACCGGCGGCATCCACTACCACTGCTTTGACCACCGTGCCATCGGGCAGTGGGCTATCGGGTGTGTACGACCAGTTGCCGTTGCCGTCGGCAGTAGTCTGGCCGATGGGGTTGCCGTTGCCGTCGGTGAGCACCACGGTGCTGCCCGGCTCGGCGGTACCGCTGAGGCTGGAGCCGTTGCTCGGGTTGATTTGCGGCGCATCGGGGAAGTCAGGGGCCTGCACGGTCGCGGGTGGGCTGCTATTGCCGGCCGGATCGGTCACCACCACGGTAACCGTTTCGCCGTTGGTCAGTGGCGGATTCAGTGGGATCTGGAATTTGCCGTCGGGGCCGACCACCACACTGACGTCGGTTTGCCCGTCGCCGTTGCTGTCGATGCCCACAGTGGCGCCCGGCTCGGCCGTGCCACTGATGCTGCTGCCATCTGGGGCAATCTGCAGTCCGCTGGCGGGCGCCGGAGCCGTCGTGTCAGGCGGCACACTGCCGTCACCGCCACCGCCACCACCGCCGCCATCGTTGCTGTTGGCGATCGCGACGCCGCCGCCAATGATCGCAGCCCCAGCCAGCAATGCAGCGCCGGGGCTGAGCCCGGCAATGGTGCCGTCGGCGCCAGTGAGCGACTCGAACCCGGCCGCAGTTTCCTGGGGCACATAACCTGCCAACAGCGGCCCATCGGCAGCGACCGGTGGCAGGTCGACGGCAAGCAGCTTGTCCCGGTCTACCAGGTACAACTGGCTTACCGGCTGCCCCTCGACATAGAAGTTGGCAATGCGCAGGCTCTCGCCAGACTTCAGTTGTACGATCAGGTCCGCCCCGCTCTTTGTGTAGCTCGTCACGCTTTCGGGAGCAATATCCAGAACAATGTTACTGCTCTGAGTAAGCGTCAGGATTCCGTTATCGGGGATTGCGATGGGGGCGGCAGAATTAACACTTTGAGCGAGGGGAGATACCTTGGCCTGAATCGACATACGTGACAGTCCTTTTGTCAACAGCACGACCGAGCGATCGCACGCGTATATCCAGAAATAGCACGCCCCCCATAAAACGCCAGACGGGCTTTAAAATATTTAAGGAAGGTCTCTGCGGCGAGGATCATCATCAAGGCTCGCAAAAATCTACTTGATCTATTACTTTTGAGTTAGCCCTTCCTCACCGCAGGATGGCGTAACTGAAAGTTGGTGTTAACAGGAAGGTATTAGTTGAAAAGTAGCCGCCCCCACACCTTGATAAATGCAAACAAATCGTGTTTGCTTCCAGCTCCTGACGAACCTTTCAACTTGAGCCTGGGTAAGCCCGACAGCAAGGCAGATTATCGAGCAACATGAGACATGTAGGCCGCTCGGTGCTAGTCTTCGAGCGGCTCGTTCAGCGTTTCCTTAGTTGAACTTGAGCTTTGCCACTTTGCTCAGTGCCCACCCACTGAACACGTAGAACGCATCCAGATAGAAGCGGCCTTCGTAGTTCGGTAGCGGTTCACGATTCAACAACAGCTCGGGCATGCCGGGCGACGGGGGAAACAACGCATAAAAGCCGTTGGGCAACACCGCCAACGCGATGAGCAGCAGGTAGGTCACGGTCCGCAGCATGGTGGCGCGGTTATCGGACTGCTCGGCCCATTTCAGGCCGAACCAGGCGACCAGGCCGGCAACCGGCAACACCCAGAAATGCGTCGGCATTCCAATGAACATTTCCGCGACAACGCTTCTTGCTTCCAACCTGGTGCTCTCCGTTCAAATGAGCGGATTATTGCCGCTGGGGTCGGCAAATGCAAAAAGCCCGCTCTCGAGGGCGGGCTTTTTGTTCACGAGGGTCAGTTGATCATGCTTTAGAACACATCAGCGCGGCGTCCAGCAGCCTGCCATGGTCGTACCAGGCATCGCGTTGATAGGCCGCGAACTGGCGCTGGTTACCCGTGCCCCGCACCTCGACCATGCCACCCGCCTTGTCGGGGTCGGTACTATCGACGAACAGTCTGACCGAGTTATCGCCATCGACCTGGTAGGTTTTCACATTCCCTTGAAGTTCGCTTTTGACGCATCCCAGGTACGCCGGCGTACTTCTTTCCGTGGCCCCGGCCGCATACCCATGGCCCTCGCGCACATCGGGGTCATGTGCGCAGCCTGCCATGAACAGTGTGGCGAAAGTGGACATCAGTATTGCACCTGCTACCGATCTTGAGCTCTTCACGCGACACGCTCCTGCCGCCCCATCGAGTAACTTGGGAAAGTGTTGCCAAGCCGCATGCCTTTTTTTGGTTTTTGTTTGCCCATGTTACTGCTCAACGTCAGCCGGGCAATATGCTTGTTTGCTATATCGGTTTCAGGGCGGGCTTTCCCCGCGAAGTTAACCTTCGTTCATGGATAAGCAAGTTCCAGACAGGCCAGCCTGGGCGAGCATTCGTAGTCTTGCAGTGTGTTCGCACAGGCGTGGCCGCTAGCGGAAGGGATTGCTGCCTGCATCAATAGCGGCGGTAGTCCTGACCACCATGGTGTCCATCGTTGAAATGCCGGTGATGGCCGCCGCCGTGATGCCCACCGTGGTGCCAATATGGCCAGCAACCACCGAGCAGCAGCAACCCTGAAAACACTACGACCCATGCAGTCTTGCGTTTCATGTGCGTACCTCCGGCCAGGTGAAACCAGGCCTTGCTTACGTTGGACCGCACAAAGGAGGGATGTTCAGGCAGGGGCCGGCCGTTGGTCTTCTTGCCAGCGATTTCATGCGCAGGACATTCCGGTACCGTATGGCCATGAACCCGCCAGAGCGCGAGCAAAACCCGACCCAGACCGGATTGTCTTCCTGCTGGTGCCCCGATTCCGGGGGGCTGAACCCACAATCGGGGTCAGGCGATGGCCTTCAGGAACACCAGTGTCGCCACCAGATCCAGGAGCAGTACGGCAACCACAACGAAGGCCATGTAATAGCGGTCATCCTGAGTCATTTTTGCGTTCCCCGAATGATCAATGCCTCAGGGTCGAAGCAATTGCTGTTCCAAAACCGTGACACATCCGATCAGGGTCGTTCCGTCCATGCTCGGCCCCCTGCTGCCATGTGCCTGAGGAACCATGCCCTGGCCTATGCTCATGGTTTCGGAGGAAGCGAATATGTGCGGAAGGCTCAGCCAGTACCGTGGCATACATGACTTCGTTGAAACCCTGAGCCTGCCAGAGGCCTGGCGGAACAACGTCGGCGACCAGCCGCTTGGCCGGTACAACATCGCGCCGACCACGCTGGTGGCAGTACTGCGGATGGATGACGCAGGCCCACGAGCGGACCTGGTGAAGTGGGGATGGCGGCCGCACTGGGCAACCGATCGCGCTGCGCCGATCAACGCGCGGGTCGAGAAGGTGGCGCATGGCCCATTCTTCCGGGCGATCTGGCCGCACCGGGCCATCACCCCTGTCGACGGCTGGTACGAATGGGTTGATGAAGGTGGGCCGAAGAAACAACCGTACTACATCCGCCGCCAGGATGGGCGCCCTGCCCTTTGCGCCTCGATCGGCCAGTTCACCGGCACCGAGCACGACGGGTTCGTCATCATTACCGCCGACGCTCAGGGCGGAATGGTCGACGTTCACGACCGCCGGCCTGTCGTGTTGTCGCCAGAACTGGCGTACGAGTGGATCGCGGCAGCAATGCCCAGCGAGCGCGCAGAACAACTGGTGCTCAACCTGGGTGAGCCGGCCGAAGCCTTCGAGTGGTACCGGGTGGGTATCGCCGTGGGGAATGTGCGTAATCAAGGTGCCGAGCTGATGAACCCGCTTCAGCGTATGATTTGAATGCGCAGCGATGCAGGATCGTAAGCGCGGCGCCTGCGATCATTGCGATGAGGATCGTATCCCTGCCATCAGCCATACAGAGCTGGCCAAGCACAGAATGAGGATGGAGATCGAAGCAGGCAGGTGAAACTGGTGATATCCAGCCAATCCGAAGCCGGCATGGATAAGGAACGTGATCAGGCCTAGGCCGGCACAAACTTTGGCGAAGAACACCGCGTTAACCGTACCCAGCAACACGCTTCGATAACCAACCAGCAACACGGGTATTGCCAAGATATTGAACAGGAGGAAGCCCTGTACCCCACCCGGTAGGAAAAACATCTCCCATTCCTGCCAATACGCGGCATCTATTTGATGAAGAATCAGTGCAAGCATCGTTACGAAATAGCTTCTTTCCATGTAAGCAATCCCTTCAGCTAGTGATCATCCCTGTAAAGCGCTGACGATGATATCTCGCGCCTCTATGCGACGCTTGGATGTATTTGCAGATCAGTGCTGCTCAACGAGCGCGCGCTGAATGCCATCCAGCAGGCCCAGAGGATGGCAACTCTCCAGCGCATGACATCCCAAGCCAGCGCACCCGATCCGCCCATTTCTGTTCCAGCCGAGCAAAGGTGGGCTGTGGATCAACGAACCAAGTGTTACAATCCGCCACTTCAAATCGGCGCCCAAGGCGCTGAACATCCGTGAACGCCGTCAGTACGACACCCGCCACACCTACGCCACCCTATGCCTGATGTCTGGGATGAACCCACGTTCATCGCGAACCAGCTTGGTCACAGCGTCGAGATGTTGCTTTCTACCTACGCGAAATGGATCAGCTCCTCCTCGGACTGGAGGGAGCTGGAGAAGCTGCCGCCCCGAGTCGGATTGGCCCAAAATGGGCCCAAAACTGACGAGATGGCCTAAATACACCTCTGGAACCCCCGCAGGACAAGCACTTGATTTCTACCGCCAACATCACCATGCAGTTCGGCTCCAAGCCGCTGTTCGAAAACGTTTCCGTCAAATTCAACAACGGCAACCGCTACGGCCTGATCGGCGCCAACGGTTGCGGCAAGTCGACCTTCATGAAGATCCTCGGCGGTGACCTGGAGCCGTCCGGCGGCCAGGTCATGCTCGAGCCGAACACCCGCCTGGGCAAGCTGCGCCAGGACCAGTTCGCCTACGAGGAATTCACCGTGATCGACACGGTGATCATGGGCCACGGCCAACTGTGGAAGGTCAAGGCCGAGCGCGATCGTATCTACTCGCTGCCGGAAATGACCGAGGAAGACGGCATGGCCGTCGCCGAGCTGGAAACCGAATTTGCCGAGATGGACGGCTACACCGCCGAATCCCGTGCCGGTGAACTGCTGCTGGGCCTGGGTATTCCGCTGGAACAGCACTTCGGCCCGATGAGCGAAGTGGCACCGGGCTGGAAGCTGCGTGTCCTGCTGGCCCAGGCGCTGTTCTCGGACCCGGACGTGCTGCTGCTCGACGAGCCGACCAACCACCTGGACATCAACACCATCCGCTGGCTGGAAACCATCCTCACCGCGCGTAACAGCACCATGGTGATCATTTCCCACGACCGGCACTTCCTCAACAGTGTCTGCACCCACATGGCCGACCTGGACTACGGCGAGCTGCGCGTATTCCCGGGCAACTACGACGAGTACATGACCGCTGCCACCCAGGCCCGCGAGCAGCTGCTGTCGGACAACGCCAAGAAGAAAGCCC
Organism: Pseudomonas sp. B23(2017); assembly: GCF_002113725.1. Classification (NCBI taxonomy): domain Bacteria; kingdom Pseudomonadati; phylum Pseudomonadota; class Gammaproteobacteria; order Pseudomonadales; family Pseudomonadaceae; genus Pseudomonas; species Pseudomonas sp. B23(2017). The sequence continues at coordinate 69,988 of NZ_NEJM01000010.1, forward strand.
AGATCGCCGAACTGCAGACCTTCGTCAGCCGCTTCTCGGCCAACGCCTCCAAGGCCAAGCAGGCCACCTCGCGGGCCAAGCAGATCGACAAGATCCAGCTGGCCGAGGTCAAGCCGTCGAGCCGGGTGAGCCCGTTCATCCGCTTCGAACAGACCAAGAAGCTGCACCGCCAGGCCGTCACCGTCGAGAAAATGGCCAAGGCCTTCGACGACAAGGTGCTGTTCGAGGACCTGGGCTTCACCATCGAGGCTGGCGAGCGCGTGGCGATCATCGGCCCCAACGGTATAGGCAAGACCACCCTGCTGCGCACCCTGGTCGGTGAAATGACCCCGGACAAGGGTGAAGTGAAGTGGACCGACAGCGCCGAAGTGGGCTACTACGCCCAGGACCACGCCCACGACTTCGAAGACGACATGACCCTGTTCGACTGGATGGGCCAGTGGACCTCCGGCGAGCAGGTGATCCGCGGCACCCTCGGGCGCATGCTGTTCTCCAACGACGAGATTCTCAAGTCGGTGAAGGTGATTTCCGGTGGTGAGCAAGGCCGCATGCTGTTCGGCAAGCTGATCCTGCAGAAGCCGAACGTGCTGGTGATGGACGAGCCGACCAACCACCTGGACATGGAATCGATCGAGGCGCTGAACCTGGCGCTGGAAAACTACCCGGGCACCCTGCTGTTCGTCAGCCACGACCGTGAGTTCGTGTCGTCGCTGGCCACGCGCATCATCGAGCTGTCGGCTGATGGCGTGGTGGACTTCAGCGGTACCTACGACGATTACCTGCGTAGCCAGGGTGTAGTGGTCTGATTGATGCGGCGGCCTGGCCATCTTGTATGGCTGGGCCGGCCTCTTCGCGGGTAAACCCGCTCCCACAGGGACTGCGTAGCACTTGAGCCCAATGCAAATCCTGTGGGAGCGGGCGAGCCCGCGAATGACGATTACCTGCGTAGCCAGGTAGTGGTCTGATTGATGCGGCGGCCTGGCCATCTTGCATGGCTGGGCCGGCCTCTTCGCGGGTAAACCCGCTCCCACAGGGACTGTGTAGCACTTGAGGCCTATGCAAATCCTGTGGGAGCGGGCGAGCCCGCGAATGACGATTACCTGCGTAGCCAGGGTGTAGTGGTCTGATTGATGCGGCGGCCTGGCCATCTTGTATGGCTGGGCCGGCCTCTTCGCGGGTAAACCCGCTCCCACAGGGACTGCGTAGCACTTGAGCCCAATGCAAATCCTGTGGGAGCGGGCGAGCCCGCGAATGACGATTACCTGCGTAGCCAGGTAGTGGTCTGATTGATGCGGCGGCCTGGCCATCTTGCATGGCTGGGCCGGCCTCTTCGCGGGTAAACCCGCTCCCACAGGGACTGTGTAGCACTTGAGGCCTATGCAAATCCTGTGGGAGCGGGCGAGCCCGCGAATGACGATTACCTGCGTAGCCAGGGTGTAGTGGTCTGATTGATGCGGCGGCCTGGCCATCTTGTATGGCTGGGCCGGCCTCTTCGCGGGTAAACCCGCTCCCACAGGGACTGCGTAGCATTTGAGGCCTACGCAAATCCTGTGGGAGCGGGCGAGCCCGCGAATGACGATCAACTGCGTAGCCAGGGTGTGCTGGTCTGATTGATGGAGTTGCCTGGTCATCTTGTATGGCTGGGCCGGCCTCTTCGCGGGTAAACCCGCTCCCACAGGGACTGCGTAGCATTGGAGGCCTACGCAAATCCTGTGGGAGCGGGCGAGCCCGCGAATGACGATCAACTGCGTAGCCAGGGTGTGCTGGTCTGATTGATGGAGTTGCCTGGTCATCTTGTATGGCTGGGCCGGCCTCTTCGCGGGTAAACCCGCTCCCACAGGGACTGCGTAGCATTTGAGGCCTACGCAAATCCTGTGGGAGCGGGCGAGCCCGCGAATGACGATCAACTGCGTAGCCAGGGTGTGCTGGTCTGATTGATGGAGTTGCCTGGTCATCTTGTATGGCTGGGCCGGCCTCTTCGCGGGTAAACCCGCTCCCACAGGGACTGCGTAGCATTTGAGGCCTACGCAAATCCTGTGGGAGCGGGCGATCCCGCGAATGACCATCAACTGCGTAGCCAGGGTGTGCTGGTCTGATTGATGGAGTTGCCTGGTCATCTTGTATGGCTGGGCCGGCCTCTTCGCGGGTAAACCCGCTCCCACAGGGACTGCGTAGCATTTGAGGCCTACGCAAATCCTGTGGGAGCGGGCGAGCCCGCGAATGACGATTACCTGCGTAGCCAGGTAGTGGTCTGATTGATGCCTGGCCATCTTGTATGGCTGGGCCGGCCTCTTCGCGGGCATGCCCGCTCCCACAGGGACTGCGTAGCACTTGGGCCTATGCAAATCCTGTGGGAGCGGGTTCACCCGCGAAGAATCCACCGCCGATCCCACGGGCTGGCACTACCCGACGAATAATTCGTTAGCCTGCTTTCATTTCCTTCGCGCAACGGCCATGATGGGGCCACGCCCAACCGCCCGCCCGCGAACGAGCCCATGACCGCGCAACAACCCGCCCCCGCCAGCAACACGCTGCAAATTACCCTGCAGATCCTGTCGATCGTTTTCTACACCTTCATTGCCTTCCTCTGCATCGGCCTGCCGATCGCCGTCTTGCCCAGCCATGTGCACGACCAGCTGGGGTTTGGCGCGGTGGTCGCCGGGCTGACCATTGGCCTGCAATACCTGGCCACGCTACTCAGCCGCCCGTTTGCCGGGCGCGTGGCCGATACCCTGGGGGGCAAGCAGGCGATTCGCTTCGGTTTGCTGGGGATTGCCGGCTGCGGGGTGTTGACCCTGCTATCGGCCTGGACCCTGACGCTACCGCTGCTGAGCCTGGCGCTGTTGCTCGGCGGGCGCCTGCTGCTGGGCCTCGCCCAAGGGCTGATCGGCGTGGCCACGCTGAGCTGGGGCATCAGCCAGGTCGGGCCCGAGCACACCGCCAGGGTGATTTCCTGGAACGGTATCGCCTCCTATGGCGCCATCGCCATTGGTGCCCCCTTGGGTGTACTGGCCGTGGACGGGCTGGACTTCAGCGTGCTGGGGCCGGCATTGCTGGTGCTGGCGGTATCGGCCCTGCTGGTACTGCGCAAGCGGCCGGACGTGGTGGTGGTGCGTGGCGAGCGCCTGCCCTTCTGGTCGGCCTTCGGCCGGGTCGCACCCTGTGGCCTGGGCCTGACCCTGGCCTCTATCGGCTACGGCACCCTGACCACCTTCGTCACCCTGTATTACCTGGAGCGCGGCTGGGCGGGCGCGGCCTGGTGCCTGAGTGCCTTTGGCGTGTGCTTCATCATTTCCCGGCTGCTGTTCGTCAACGCGGTCAACCGTTTTGGTGGCTACAACGTGGCGGTCGCGTGCATGGCCACCGAAGTGCTCGGCCTGAGCCTGCTGTGGCTGGCACCATCGCCGCCGTGGGCGCTGATCGGTGCCGGGCTTACCGGTTTCGGGCTGTCGCTGGTGTACCCGGCACTGGGAGTGGAAGCGATCAAGCAGGTACCCAGCAGCAGCCGCGGCGCAGGGCTGGGTGCCTACGCGGTGTTCTTCGACATGGCCCTGGCCATCGCCGGGCCGGTGATGGGCGCGGTGGCCGCGCACCTGGGCTATGCCTCGATCTTCTGTGTGGCCGCCCTGCTCGCCCTGGCCGGTGTGGGCCTAACGCTGTTGCTGGCGCGGCGCGCCACTCGCGGCTGAACGCTCGGCAGGCTGCGGCGCGCCCAACGCCTGGCTGAAGAACACCGCGGCTTCACGTTGCAGGGAATGGTGGATGTGCCGACGGTCCACGCCTGCGGCATCCTTGCACAGCGCCGGCATCCGCACGGACTGCTCGGCATCGCAATGGGCCATGAACACGAAGTGCCCGGCGCCGGCCAGCAGGCGATAGTCCGGTGTGACCGGCAACTTGCGGGCCAGAGCTTCGGCGTTGCGGTCCACCGCCACCAGCTGGTCGCTGTCGCCACTGTAGATCAGCGCCGGCACCTGCACCCCGGCCAAGGCATGGCGTCCGAAAAGCAGGCTGAGCGGCGCCATCAGCATCACCGCCCCCACCCGCTGGTCGGCCTCTGGCACCAGCTCGCTGCGGTCGGCAATCAGTACGCCGTGGGTCCTGCAGGCGTCGGCGTCGTCAGGGCGATCCAGGCAGTACTTGCGCAGGCGGTCCAGGTCGGGGCGCGCGCCTGAGAGGATCAAGGCGGTTTCACCACCGGCCGAGTAGCCGATCACCCCAACCTTGCCACCGTTCAGGTAGGGCCCCAGCAAGGCATCATCGCGGGCAGCCGTAATCGCGGCACTCACCTGCAGCGGCCGGCCATACAGGTTGCTCAGGGTGCCCAGGCGGCTGTGGTCGCGGGCGTTGTCGCCGGGGTGCACCACCGCCACCACGATGAAGCCCTGGCGCGCCAGCGACGTCGCCAGGTAGTGCAAGGCCAGCGGGCTGCCGGTATTGCCGTGGGACAGCACCAGCAACGGGAACTGGCCCAACGCTACCGGCGCCTCTTCACTCACGTCGATCGGGTAGCCGTCTATCCGGCTGCTGCGGGTATTGCCGATGGCCGGGTAGAACGCCAGCGCCTGCATGGGCCGCGCGTCGACCGGGTCGGCCAGGGTCATGTGGTGCAGGCCGGCAACCCAGGGCGCGGCCTCGGCGTGGGCCAGCAGGCTGCCGAACAGGGCCAGCGCCAGCACGCAGCGTGGGAGAGTCATCGGCCGGCGGTTCCTTGCAGGGCGAAGAGATAGCCCAGCATAGAACCGGCCTGGGCTGCACCGGATGAAACCTGGATGAAACCGAAGTCATGCACTTCACGCCCGCGCCCTATGCATTTGCGCTTTTCGTCGAACCCGTGGCATAGATGCAGGTCCACGTCTCTACGTGACCGTTTCGCGCCAATGAAGGAGATTCATGCATGAGCAAGCCCGCCTACGTGCCACCCAAGGTCTGGCGCAACGACGCAGCGTCCGGCGGCCAGTTCGCCAGCATCAACCGCCCGGTTGCCGGCCCGACTCACGACAAGGACCTGCCGCTGGGCAAGCACCCGCTGCAGCTGTACTCCCTGGCCACGCCCAATGGCGTCAAGGTCACCATCGCCCTCGAAGAGCTGCTCGCGCTGGGCCACTCGGGCGCCGAATATGATGCCTGGTTGATCCGCATTGGCGAGGGTGAGCAGTTCTCCAGCGGCTTCGTCCAGGTCAACCCCAACTCGAAGATCCCCGCCCTGCTCGACCGCAGCGTCGAGCCGCCGGTGCGGGTGTTCGAGTCGGGTTCGATCCTGCTGTACCTGGCGGAAAAGTTCGGTGCCTTGCTGCCGAAAGCGCCAGCTGCACGCACCGAAAGCCTGAACTGGCTGTTCTGGCAAATGGGCGCGGCGCCGTACCTGGGCGGCGGCTTTGGCCACTTCTATGTGTATGCGCCGGAAAAGTTCGAGTACGCGATCAACCGCTTCACCATGGAAGCCAAGCGCCAGCTGGACGTGCTCGACCGGCGCCTGGCCGAAAGCCGCTACCTGGGCGGCGAGGAATACAGCATCGCCGACATTGCCGTGTGGCCCTGGTATGGCCAGCTGGTGCGCGGCAACCTGTATGGCGCGGCGGAGTTCCTGGCGGTGGACGAGTACCCGAATGTGCAGCGCTGGGCCGAGGAGATTGCCTTGCGCCCGGCGGTGCAGCGCGGCACACGGGTGAACCGGACCTGGGGGGATGAGGCCAGCCAGGTGCCGGAGCGGCATGCAGCGGCAGACCTGGACGGTTGACGCGGCACCCTTGTGGGAGCGGCCTTGCGTCGCGAAAGGGGTGCGAAGCGCCCCCAGGGTCTTCGTATCACAGTGAAATCATTGGGGCCGCTTTGCGGCCCTATCGCGACACAAGGCCGCTCCTACAAGGGTTCGCGCCGGGCTTGGGAGGCCCGACAATGCCCGCCTGCAAAAAACCATTTGCCCCCGCGCAAACCTGCGCCCGCCAAGCCCTTCTTGTACACTCCTCGCATTAGCCCCCACCTGCACATTTTTTTGGTGAACGCATGATCGAGGTAACCGAGGTTTCCATTGCCGAGCTGCGCGACGCGCTCGAGTCGGGCCGCACGACGGCGGTCGAGCTGGTCCAGGCCTACCTGGCGCGCATCGATGCCTACGATGGCGCCGACACCGCCACTGCCCTGAACGCCGTGGTGGTGCGCAACCCCGAGGCGCTGAAAGAGGCCGAAGCCTCCGACGCCCGTCGCGCCAAAGGCCAGGTCCTGAGCCCGTTGGACGGCATCCCCTACACCGCCAAGGACAGCTACCTGGTCAAAGGCCTGACCGCTGCCTCCGGCAGCCCGGCCTTCAAGGACCTGGTGGCCCAGCGCGACGCCTTCACCATCGAACGCCTGCGCGCCGCCGGCGCCGTATGCCTGGGCAAGACCAACATGCCGCCCATGGCCAACGGTGGCATGCAACGCGGCGTGTATGGCCGCGCCGAAAGCCCGTACAACGCCAACTACCTGACCGCACCGTTCGCCTCGGGCTCGTCCAACGGTGCCGGCACCGCCACCGCTGCCAGCTTCAGTGCCTTCGGCCTGGCCGAAGAAACCTGGTCCAGCGGCCGTGGCCCGGCGTCCAACAACGGCCTGTGCGCCTATACCCCGTCGCGCGGGGTGATTTCGGTGCGTGGCAACTGGCCGCTGACACCGACCATGGACGTGGTGGTGCCGTATGCCCGCACCATGGCCGACCTGCTGGAAATCCTCGACGTGGTCGTAGCCGACGACGCCGACAAGCGCGGCGACCTGTGGCGCCTGCAACCTTGGGTGCCAATCCCGGCGGCTTCGACGGTGCGCCCGGCTTCGTACCTGGACCTGGCCGTGGATGCCAGCGCGCTCAAGGGCAAGCGCTTTGGCGTGCCACGCATGTACATCAATGCCGATGCCGAGGCCGGTACTTCCGAGAAGCCTGGCATCGGCGGCCCGACTGGCCAGCGCATCAACACCCGCGCCACGGTGATCGACCTGTGGCAGCAGGCCCGCCAGGCACTGGAGGCGGCTGGTGCCGAAGTGCTGGAAGTGGACTTCCCGCTGGTGTCCAACTGCGAGGGCGACCGCCCGGGCGCACCGACCGTGTACAACCGCGGCATCGTCAGCAAGGAGTTCCTGCATGACGAGCTGTGGGAGCTGTCGGGGTGGGCCTTCGACGACTTCCTGCGCGCCAACGATGACCCCAGGCTCAACCGCCTGGCCGATGTCGACGGGCCGCAGATCTTCCCCCACGACCCGGGCACCCTGCCCAACCGTGAGGACGACCTGGCCGCCGGCATGGACGAGTACGTCAACATGGCCAAGCGTGGCCTGAAGACCTGGGACCAGATCGAGACCCTGCCCGACGGCCTGCGCGGCCTGGAGCAGACCCGCAAGATCGACCTGGAAGACTGGATGGACAACCTGGGCCTGGACGCGGTGCTGTTCCCCACCGTGGCCGACGTGGGCCCGGCCGATGCCGACGTCAACCCGGCATCGGCGGACATCGCCTGGAGCAACGGCATCTGGGTGGCCAACGGCAACCTGGCGATCCGCCACCTGGGCGTGCCGACCGTGACCGTGCCGATGGGCGTGATGGCCGATATCGGCATGCCGGTGGGGCTGACCTTTGCTGGCCGGGCTTACAGCGACAATGCGCTGCTGAGCTTTGGTGCGGCCTTCGAGGCGACCGGGTCGCGTCGGATGATCCCGCCGCGTACCCCGGCCCTGGGTTGAGGGTTAAAGGGGCCGCTTTGCGGCCCATTCGCGGGTAAACCCGCTCCCACAGGTTCACCACAGGTGTTGAATACCGTGGGGTCCCTGTGGGAGCGGGTTTACCCGCGAATGGGCCTGGAAAAGCAAATCGCCTAATTCAACTTAATGTGTAAAAATACACAAAACGTTGATTTTGCGATCTGCCATGCCTATCACCCCAAGCGAAGAACGCCAGCTCACCCTCACCGTCCTCAAGGCCGCCATCCAGGCCCTGGGTAGCGTTGCCGCGCGCAACATGGAAATCCTCCTGCACGACCTCGATCACCCGGAACACTCCGTGGTGGCGATCGTCAACGGCCACCTTTCCGGCCGCAGCGTCGGTAGCCCGATCCTCGCCGCCCCGGAACAGGACCAGGGTTTCAAGGCACTGATGCAGGCCTCGGCCGATCAGCACGGCTGTGAGCCGGTGGTGCTGCCCGATTACCCCACCACGCTGAAGGGCCGCACGCTGCGCAGCGCCACGGCCATCTTCCGTGACAGCAACGGCCACCCCTTCGCCAGCCTTTGCGTCAACACCGACGTCACCGGCCTGGATGCCGCCATGAACTTTCTTCAGCAGTTCCAACCGCTGGGGGCCACACCTGCCGTCAATGAACCCGCCGACATGGAACTGCTGATGAGCGAGATAATCCAGGCATCCCTGCAGCGCAGCGGCCAGGGGCGGATGAACAAGCAGGCCAAGGTCGAGGCCGTGCGAGTGATGCAGGAGCGTGGCCTGTTCATCGTCAAGGGCGGCGTGGAAAAGGCCGCCAGCGCCCTGGGTGTGACCCGCTACACCGTTTACAACTACCTCGAGCAACTGCGCGGAGCCAGCCAATGACCTTGCATGTTCATACCCCCCTGATCGAATCCCGCCCGCTGTCACTGGCCGCGGGCAGCAACGTCTGGCTCAAGCTCGATGCACTGCAGCCCTGCGGCTCGTTCAAGCTGCGCGGCGTGGGCCACGCCTGTGAGGTGCACCATGCCCGTGGCGCGCGGCATTTCGTGTCTTCCTCGGGCGGCAACGCCGGCCTGGCAGTGGCCTATGCCGGGCGCAAGCTGGGCGTGCCGGTGACCGTGGTAGTGCCCGAGACCACCACCGAGCGGGCCAAGGACCTGCTGCGCCTGGAGGGCGCCAAGTTGGAGGTGCATGGCAGCTCCTGGCAGGAGGCCAACGCCCTGGCGCAGACCTTGGTCGGCCCGGATGACGCCTTCATTCACCCATTCGACGACCCGCTGCTGTGGGCCGGGCATGCCAGCCTGGTGGATGAAGTCGCCGAGGCCGGCGTGAAACCGGATGCCGTGGTGTTGTCGGTAGGCGGCGGTGGTTTGCTCAGTGGTGTGGTCGAGGGGCTACAGCGCAACGGCTGGGGCGATGTGCCGGTGCTGGCGGTGGAAACCGAGGGCGCGGCATCGCTGCATGCGGCCATGCAGGCGGGGCATTCGGTGGAGCTGGAACGTATTGCCTCGGTGGCGACCTCGTTGGGGGCCAAGCGTGTGGCTGACCAGGCGCTGGTGTGCGCGAAGGAGCATCCGGTGCACAGCCACCTGGTCACTGACCGCGCGGCGCTGGAGGCGTGCGAGCGGTTCCTGCTGGACCATCGCGTGCTGGTGGAGCCTGCCTGTGGGGCGGCTTTGGCGTTGGCCTATGCACCGGGCGCCCTGGCGCAGTACCAGAATGTGCTGGTGGTGGTTTGTGGCGGGGCAACTGCCAGGCTGGAGCAGATCCAGGCGTGGTTGCAGCAGGTTGATTGAGGTTGCCTGTACCGGCCTCTTCGCGGGTAAACCCGCTCCCACAGATTGGACTGCACAGGATTGAGGTAGCAACAGGACTGTGCAAGGTTTGAAGCAAGCGCAGTCCCTGTGGGAGCGGGTTCACCCGCGAACACGGGCGTAGCCCGTGCCATCCAGCACAGAACGTTGCTCATCGGATTCTCCTTGTGGCACCCGGTTGCTGATTACGATAGTCACATGCCGCTGTTCTACTGAGCCCGCCGCAACCGGAAAAATCCTCTCGCAACAGCGTCAACCACGACGAAATGCGTAACCCACCCTTTCGGTCTGCGGCAAGTGAAGGCACAATGCGTGTCCTTTTTTTGGCCGGCCTGGCCGGGGGCCTTTAAATGATCAAGACGCCGTACTACCTCATCGATAAAACCAAGCTGCTGGGCAACATGGAGAAGATCGCCTACGTGCGCGAACACTCCGGTGCCAAGGCGCTGCTCGCCCTCAAGTGCTTTGCCACCTGGTCGGTCTTCGACCTGATGCAACAGTACATGGACGGCACCACCTCTTCGTCGCTGTACGAGCTCAAGCTCGGCCGCCAGAAGTTCGCCGGCGAAACCCACGCCTACAGCGTGGCCTGGGCCGACGACGAGGTCGAGGAAATGCTCGAGAACTGCGACAAGATCATCTTCAACTCGATCGGCCAGCTGCAGCGCTTCGCCGAACAGTCCGAAGGCAAGGTCCGTGGCCTGCGCGTCAACCCGCAGGTCAGCAGCTCCGACTACCTGCTGGCAGACCCTGCCCGCCCGTTCAGCCGCCTGGGCGAATGGGACCCGGCCAAGGTCGAACAGGTGATCGAGCAGATCTCCGGCTTCATGTTCCACAACAACTGCGAGAACGGCGACTTCGGCCTGTTCGACAAGATGCTCACGCATATCGAAGAGCGCTTCGGTCACCTGCTGCACAAGGTCGAGTGGGTAAGCCTCGGTGGCGGCATCCACTTCACCGGTGAAGACTACGCGCTGGACGCCTTCTGCGCGCGCCTGAAAGCCTTCGCGGAAAAGTACGGCGTGCAGGTTTACCTGGAGCCGGGCGAAGCAGCCATCACCAACAGCGCCTCGCTGGAAGTGACCGTGCTCGACACCCTGTACAACGGCAAGCACCTGGCCGTGGTCGACAGCTCGATCGAAGCGCACATGCTCGACCTGCTGATCTACCGCCTCAACGCCAAGATGGCCCCCAGCGACGGCGCGCACACCTACATGGTCTGCGGCAAGTCGTGCCTGGCCGGTGACATCTTCGGCGAATACCAATTCGATCGTCCGCTGGCCATCGGTGATCGCCTGTCGTTCGTCGACGCGGCGGGTTACACCATGGTCAAGAAAAACTGGTTCAACGGTCTGAAAATGCCATCCATCGTGGTCAAGCAACTCGACGGCAGCGTCGAAGTGGTGCGCGAGTTCGGTTTCGAAGACTACGTTTCCAGCCTGTCGTAAGACCGGCTTTCAGTAAGGAGCAAGGGATAAATTGAAGAAGAACGTTCTTATCATTGGTGCAGGAGGTGTCGCCAAGGTGGTGGCCCACAAGTGCGCGCAGCATAACGACGAACTGGGTCGTATCGCCATCGCGTCACGGAACATCTCCAAATGCCAGGCCATCATCGACAGCGTCAAGGCCAAGGGTAGCCTCAAGGTACCCGCCGACATCCAGGCCTTCTCGCTCAATGCCCTCGATGTCGAGGCAACCAAGGCACTGATCCGCGAGACCGAATCGCAGATCGTGATCAACGTTGGTTCCGCCTTCCTCAACATGTCGGTGCTGCGTGCCTGCATCGATACCGGTGTCGCCTATCTGGACACCGCCATCCACGAAGAGCCGGGCAAGATCTGCGAGACCCCGCCGTGGTACGGCAACTACGAGTGGAAACACCTCGAAGAGTGCCAGGCAAAGAACATTACCGCCATTCTCGGCGTCGGTTTCGACCCGGGTGTGGTGAACAGCTACGCCAAGCTGGCGCAGCAACAGTATTTCGACAGCATTGACTCGATCGACATCCTCGACGTCAATGCCGGTTCGCATGGCAAGTACTTCGCCACCAACTTCGACCCGGAAATCAACTTCCGTGAGTTCACCGGGCAAGTGTGGAGCTGGCAGAACAGCCAGTGGACCAGCAACACCATGTTCGAGGTCAAGCGTACCGACGACCTGCCGGTGGTAGGTTCGCAGAACCTGTACCTGACCGGCCACGATGAAGTTCACTCGATTTCGAAGAACCTCAACGTGCCGAACGTGCGTTTCTGGATGAGCTTCGGCGAGCACTACATCAACGTGTTCACCGTGCTGAAGAACCTGGGCCTGCTCTCCGAGCAACCGGTGAAAACCGCCGAAGGCCTGGAAGTGGTACCACTGAAAGTGGTCAAGGCCGTGCTGCCGGACCCAGCCTCGCTGGCCCCGGGCTACACCGGCAAGACCTGCATCGGTGACCTGGTCAAGGGCACCAAGGATGGCCAGCCGCGCGAAGTGTTCATCTACAACGTGGCCGACCACGAAGAAGCCTACGCCGAGACCGACAGCCAGGGTATTTCCTACACTGCCGGTGTACCGCCAGTGGCTGCCGCCCTGCTGGTCGCCCGTGGCGAGTGGGATGCCAAGCGCATGGTCAACGTCGAAGAGCTGCCAGCCGAGCCGTTCCTCAAGGCGCTGGACGTGATGGGCCTGCCGACCCGCGTCAAGGATGAAAAAGGCGATCGTCCCTGGGACGCTGAAGCCTAAGCAGCAAGACAGAGGGGGCGCCATCAAGGCGCCCCTTCTGCGTTTGCAGGCCCGGCCTCTTCGCGGGTGAACCCGCTCCCACAGGTATTTCACAGGTCTGTAGGAGCGGGTTCACCCGCGAAGAGGCCGGCACAGGCTGACCTTTACTTCCGAGCCTCCAGAATCAGGTTGAACGGCGTCTGCGTCGCCCGCCGGAACCGGCCGAACCCCGCCTCCTCGAACACCGCCCGCAACCGCGCTTCCCCCGCTTGCGCACCCAGCCCCAACCCCACCTCCTGCGACAACGAATTGGGCGTGCAGATAAACGTCGACGCCGCATAGAACAAGCGCCCGACCGGTGTCAGGTTGCCCTCCAGCGAATCCTCGGCATAAGGCTCCACCAGCATCACCGTGCCGTCGGCCTTCAACGCACGGTAGGCATGCTTCGCAGCCCCCACCGGGTCGCCCATGTCGTGCAGGCAATCGAAGAAGCACACCAGGTCATGGTCATGCCCCGGGTAGTCCTTGGCGCTGGCCTGCTGGAAGCTCACCCGCCCCGCCAACCCCGCCTCGCGCGCACGCTCGTTGGCGGTGGCGATGGAAGGCCCGTGGTAGTCGTAGCCGACGAAGGTGGATGCCGGGAACGCCTGGGCCATGACCAGCGTGGAAGCACCATGCCCACAGCCCACATCCGCCACCTTGGCGCCCGCCTGCAGCTTGGCCACCACGCCCTCCAGCGCCGGTAGCCATTCGGCCACCAGGAAGGTGCGGTAACCCGGCCGGAAGAACCGTTCGGTGCCGCTGAACATGCAGGGGTGATGGTCGCCCCAGGCCAGCCCGCCATCGCCGCGCATGGCCGCGACCAGCTTGTCCTTGTCATGGAACAGCGCGGCCACCACCGCCGCACCGCCGGCCATGTAGGCCGGGGAATCCTCCAGCGCCAGGGCCATGGCCTGCTCTTCAGGCAACACGAAACGGCCCTTGTCATGCACCATGTAGCCCGAGGCGGCCTGGGCGCTGAGCCATTCGCGCACCAGCCGCGGGTGGCAGCCGGTCTTTTCCGCCAGCGCCTCGGGGGTGGTCGGCTGGCTGTCGGCCATGGCCCGGTACAACCCCAGCTCGTCACCGAGAATCACGTTGGCCAAGGTCGCCGCCGCGCCCATGTCGCCCACCAGCTTGCCCATGAAGTCGTGAAGCCTTGCCTCGTCCATGACCTGCCCTCCTCTGCAAAGAAGGCCATCGCCAGCGAGGGACATCCGCTCCGGGGAGGCGGTGGTCGGTTGAATGGTATGGGCCTGCCGAGCGTTGCCCGATGCAGGCCACTTGTAAGTCTAGATGCCTTGATCAGAGGGCTTTGCCTGCCCTGCCAACTTTTCCAGCAGTACCTTGGCCAGCACCTTGTCCGAGAACGGGTTCTGCCCGGTGATCAGTTCGCGGTCCACCACCACATTGGGTTGCCAGGCCTTGGCGTAGCCCATGTCGCCCCCTGCCATTGCCATGGCGTTGGCCGGGTAGAACAACAGCCGCTGGTCCTTGAGCGATCCTTCGAACACCTGCTCTTCCGGGTCGGAGAAGATCGTCATCTTGTAACCCTTGTACAGCCAGTCATTGGCTGCCGGCTTTTCACCACGCGCCAGCGCCGACTGGTAGCTCGCCGGGTCCTGCTGGGCCGAGAGCAAGGCGATGGGGCCGTGGCAGATGGCGGCTGTAGGCTTGCCGGCCTGATGGAAATGCCGCAGCAAGGCGCCCACGTCCGGGTTGTTGGCCAGGTCGATCAACGGCGCATGGCCGCCGGGGATGAACAGCCCGGCATAGCGGCCCAGGTCACCTGCCAGTACCTCTTTTACCGACAGGGTATCGTCAATGCCCGGCAGGCCTTGCACGACTTTCTCGATTCGGCGCATCTCCACCGCATCACCGGCAAAGTAGCGTGGGTCGATCGAACGCTGGTCGACGCTCGGGGCATTACCTTCGGGGGTTACCAGCACCAGCTTGTAGCCAGCCTTGAGCAATTGGTCGGCAGGCACGCCGAACTCGTTGAGGTAGTAGCCAGTGGCGTAGCGCTTGCCGTCCTGCAGGGGCAGCTGGTTCTCGCTGGACAACAGCACCAGCACCTCTCCCTTGGGCGCAGCGTGGGCGCCAGCGGCAAGCAGGGTGCTGGCAACAGCCAGGGCAAGCCGGGACATCTTGGTCATGCAACAATCTCCTGATCAGGCAAAAAGAGCCGTCCGCTCATATCGGCGGGATGCGTTCATGCTAATGGCAAGGCTATGATTCGATAATTCGAAAGCTCTCATGTCTGCGATCCAGAAAATGAATATCTCCAGCAAGGACCTCAACCTGCTGTACCTGTTCCATGTGCTGTATCAGGAACGCAACGCCACCCTCGCTGCCCAGCGCATGGCGCTGAGCCAGCCCGCCCTCAGCCACAAACTCAACAAGCTGCGCCATCAGTTTGGCGACCCGCTGTTCGTCCGCGCGCCCAGGGGCCTGACCCCGACGCCACGCGCCCACGAACTGGCGCCCGAGGTAGAACGCCTGGTAGTGGGCCTGGAAGGCTTCTATGAACGCTGCGAAGGGCAGGACTTCCTTGCCCGCCCCGCCCGCCTGCACCTGTACAGCACCGATTATGTAGAACAGACGCTGTTGCCCAGGCTGCTGCCGATCCTGCGCAGCCTGGCACCGAACCTGACGCTGGTCACCCACAACACCCGTGGCCAGCTCCCTCGCGAAGAGCTGGAGAAAGGCACCTGTGACCTGGCCGTTGCCGGGTTCTATACCGACCTCCCGGAAACCTTCCACCAACAGCGCCTGCTCACCGAACACTTCGTTGTGCTGGCCTCGCGCAGTCATCCAGCCGCGGACCAAGGCCTGGACCTCGATAGCTTCCTCGCCAGCGACCACCTGCTCACCACCCTAACCGGCGACCTCGATGGCCTGGTCGACCGCGCCTTGCGCAGCCAGGGCATGCAACGACGGGTCGTGGCTGGCCTGTCGAGCTTCGTGGCCCCCACGCGCCTGCTGCGCGGCACCGACCTGCTGCTCACCTGCCTGAGCTCGCTGGCCATCGAAGCCACCGAGCGTGATGACGACCTGCGCATGTACCCGCTGCCGCTGACATTGCCCGCAATCGAGGTGATGCAGATATGGCATGAACGCACCCATGCCGACCCGTTGCGGCGCTGGTTCCGCCAGCAGCTGTGGAACGTCGCCCAGGAAGCAGCGGCCTGCGCAAGTAACAATATCTAAACAACGTTGTGACATTTTTTTTCAGCTTTCTCGCCAAGGAGCTGTCAAATGAAGGTCACGGTTTTCGGTACCGGCTATGTCGGCCTCACCCAGGCAGTGTGCCTGGCCCAGGTGGGGCACTCGGTGTTGTGCATGGATGTCGACGCCGAGCGGGTCGCCAGCCTCAATGCAGGCCATTGCCCGATCTTCGAGCCCGGCCTTGCGCCGATGCTGGAGAAGAACCTGGCCTGCGGTCGCCTGCGTTTCACCACCGACGCCAGCGAAGCGGCCAACTACGCCAGGTTGCAGTTCATTGCCGTCGGCACCCCGGCACAGGCCGATGGCAGCGCCGACCTGAAGCACGTGTTTGCCGTGGTCGACAGCATCCTCGAACATGCCGACGGCCCCAAGCTGATCGTCAACAAATCCACCGCGCCGGTCGGCACGGTGCACCGCATCAAGGCGCGCATCGCCCAGGCCGTGGCCGATACCAGCCGCTTCCACGTCGTCAGCAACCCCGAGTTCCTCAAGGAAGGCTCGGCTGTCGATGACTGCATGCGCCCGGAGCGCATCATCATCGGTGGCGCGGAACCTGCCGAGGTGGAGTTGCTGCGCGAGCTGTACCTGCCGTTCAGCCGCAACCGCGAAAAGCTCATGGTCATGGATGCGCGCAGCGCCGAGCTGACCAAGTACGCGGCCAACTGCATGCTGGCGACCAAGATCTCGTTCATCAACGAAATCGCCAACCTGGCCGAGCACCTGGGCGCCGATATCGAAATGGTGCGCCGTGGCATCGGCTCGGACCCGCGCATCGGCTACGACTTCATCTATGCCGGCTGCGGTTTTGGCGGCTCGTGCTTCCCCAAGGACCTGCAAGCCCTGCGCCGCAGCGCCGAGGCCGAAGGCTTCGAGCCGCAGCTGCTGCGTGCGGTGGAGTCGGTCAACGAGCAGCAAAAGGGCCGGCTGTTCAGCAAGATCCAGCGCCACTACCCACGCGGCCTGCGGGGCAAGGTCTTCGCCTTGTGGGGGCTGTCGTTCAAGCCCAATACCAATGATATCCGCGAGGCCTCCAGCCGGGTCCTGCTGGAAGCGCTGTGGGCCGCCGGCGCGCGGGTGCAGGCCCATGACCCGCAGGCCATGGAAGAAATCCAGCGGCACTATGGCCCGCGCGCCGACCTGCAACTGGTGCCGTGCAAGGACGATGCACTGCGCGGCGCCGATGCCCTGGTGATCGTCACCGAATGGCAGGATTACCGCGTGCTCAACCTGGACAAGGTACCGCAACAGCTGGCCGACCGGGTGGTGTTCGACGGGCGCAACCTGTTCGAACCCGAACACATGGCCGCCGCCGGCCTGACTTACTACGGCATCGGCCGTGGCCAGGTGCAGCCAGCATGCCCGTACTGATTACCGGCGTGGCCGGCTTCATCGGCTACCACGTTGCGCGGCGCCTGTGCGAAGCAGGCATCGAGGTGGTCGGCATCGACAACCTCAATGCCTACTACAGCGTCCAGCTGAAGCTGGCGCGCCTGCAGCAGCTGTTCGGCTTTGCCAATTTCCGCTTCCACACCCTCGACATCGCCCACCCGAGCGAACTGCAACAGCTGTTCGCCGGCCAGGCGTTCAGTGAGGTGATCCACCTGGCGGCCCAGGCCGGGGTGCGCTATTCGCTGGACAACCCCGGCGCCTATGGCCAGGCCAATCTGGTCGGCTTTCTCAACATCCTCGAGGCCTGCCGCCAGCAGCCGCCCCGCCACCTGATCTACGCCTCCAGCAGTTCGGTATACGGCGCCAACGCCAAGCTGCCGTTCAGCGTCGACGACCCGGTCGAGCAACCGTTGTCGCTGTATGCCGCCAGCAAGCGCGCCAATGAACTGATGGCGCACAGCTACGCACACCTGTACCAGCTGCCGACCACCGGCCTGCGCTTCTTTACCGTATACGGCCCCTGGGGCCGCCCCGACATGGCGCCGTTCAAGTTCACCCGCGCCATGCTCGAGGGCCGGCCGATCGAGGTCTACAACAACGGCCTGATGGGGCGCGACTTCACCTACATCGACGACATCGTCGAGAGCATTGTGCGCCTGCGCCTGAAGCCGCCACTGCCGGCCGAGGGGCAACCGCCCTGCCAGCTGTTCAACATTGGCCGAGGTCAGCCGGTACGGCTGCTGCACTTCGTCGAATGCCTGGAGCATGCCTTGGGCATCAAGGCCCGACGCGACTACCTGCCGCTGCAAGCAGGTGATGTGCTGGAAACCTGGGCCGACGTCGGCTCGCTGGCACGCTGGATCGACTACACCCCCGGCACATCGCTGGAACACGGCGTCAACGCCTTCGTTGGCTGGTACCGGGATTTCTACCGGGTCTGAGCCGCGCAATCACAACAAGATCACAGGTAGCCTCATGACAGATCCACTTGACCTCTCGGTGCTCATTCCCGCCAGGAACGAGGTCGACAACCTGCCGTCACTCTTGATGGAAATACGCATCGCACTGGCGGCCGAAGACCATGAAGTACTGGTGGTCGATGACGGCAGCAGCGACCGCACCCTGAGCGTACTGCTGCAACTGAAAAGCCAGGGATACACGCAACTGCGCATCCTCCGTCACGAGCGCTCGCTGGGCCAGAGCACCTCGCTGTGGCATGCCGCCCAGGCTGCGCGCGGGCGCTGGCTGGCGACCCTGGACGGGGACGGCCAGAACGACCCGGCGGACATCCCCGGCATGCTGGCCCTGGTGCGCGCCAACCAGGACCTGGCCGGCGGCGTCAAGCTGGTGGCCGGGCACCGGGTCAACCGCCGCGACAGCGCCAGCAAACGCTGGGCGTCGCGGCTTGCCAACGGCCTGCGCAGCCGCTTGCTCAAGGACGCCACGCCAGACACCGGCTGCGGGCTGAAACTGATCGAACGCGCGGCCTTCCTGCGCCTGCCCTACTTCGACCACATGCACCGCTTCATCCCGGCGCTGATCCTGCGCCACAACGGCCGCATGCTGGTTCACCCGGTCAACCACCGGCCACGTCAGGCCGGGGTGTCCAAGTACGGCAACCTGGACCGCGCCCTGGTCGGCATCCTCGACCTGTTCGGGGTCTGGTGGCTGATCCGTCGCACCCGCCTGGACACGCGCCCCCAGGAGTTCGAAGGATGACCCGCGAAACCCTGTGGCTGGTCATCGGTTTCGCCGGCCAGGCCGTATTTACCGGGCGCTTCGTGTTGCAGTGGCTGTACAGCGAGTTCAAGCGCCGCAGCGTGATCCCGGTGGGCTTCTGGTACCTGAGCATGCTCGGCAGCGCGCTGCTGCTGACCTACGCCATCTATCGCCAGGACCCGGTGTTCATCATCGGCCAGAGCTTCGGCTTCCTGGTCTACCTGCGCAACCTGCAGCTGATCGCCCGCCACCAGGAACAGAAGGAATAGCCCTTGCCAAGGTTCAACACGCTCGGGGCCGAACGCCTGGCCCTGATTGCCCTCGCGGTGGTGCTGGTGGGCGCGGGTATCGGCTGGCGCCAGCCGATGAATGTGGATGAAGAACGCTTTCTCGGCGTCGCCCTGGAAATGCTGCAGAGCGGCAACTGGTTCATCCCGCACCGGGCGGCGGAAATCTACGGCGACAAGCCGCCGCTGTTCATGTGGACCGTGGCCCTGTTCAGCCACCTCACCGGCTCGCCCAAGGTTGCCCTGTACCTGCCAGGGCTGCTGTCGGCGGCGACCATTACCTGGGTGCTGCATGACCTGGGGCGGCGCCTGTGGAACCGGCGCATCGGCGTGATCGCCGCCTTGTTGTTCCTGGCCACCTACCAGAGCTACAGCATCCTGCGCACCGGGCAGATCGACAGCTTCCTGTGCCTGTGGGTGGCACTGGGCTTCTACGGCATGCTGCGCCACTTGCTGCTCGGGCCGGCCTGGGGCTGGTTCTACCTGGCCTGCGCGGCGATGGGTCTGGGCATTATCAGCAAGGGCGTGGGCTTTGTCCCGGCGCTGCTATTGCTGCCCTATGCCTGGGCGGTGCGCCACCGCTGGCACGGGGTGGTGGCCATGCCCGGCCAGGGTTGGCGCTGGAGCCTGGGGCTGGCGTGGCTGCTGGCCGGTTGCGCGGTGTGGCTGCTGCCACTGCTGGTTTCGATCGCACATGGCGGTGGCGCGGCGGAGCTGGCCTACCTGAAGGAAATACTCCTGCGCCAGACTGCCAGCCGCTATGCCAATGCCTGGGACCATCGCGAACCGTTCTGGTACTTCTTCGTCAAGGTCATCCCAAAATACTGGCTGCCACTGGTGCTGGCCCTGCCCTGGCTGGTACCGGCCTGGCGCCGGCAGCTGCAAAAACGCGACGCGCGCTTCCTGCTGCTGCTCGGCTGGGTGGTGCTGGTGCTGTTGTTTTTCAGCCTCAGCAGCGGCAAGCGCAAGCTGTATATCTTCCCGGCGCTGCCGGGCCTGGTGCTGGCCATCGCGCCGCTGCTGCCGTGGCTGCTCAAGCGCTGGCTGCAGCGCCGGCCGGCCTGGCGCAAGGCGTTCACTGCCGTGGTCCTGGCATGGTTCGCGCTGTGGTTCGCACGCGGCTTCGTCGAGCCGCTGAAGGAAGGCCGCAACCCGCATGAAACATTGATGAGTGAAGCCGCACGGGCCACCGGCGGCGCCGAGTTGGTGCTGGTCAACTGGCGCGAGGGGCATTGGCTGTTTGCCCGGCAACCCATCGTGCACTTCGGTTTCACCGGCCAGTCCAGGGCGGACACGGCCGCTTACTGGCTGCGTCACAACCCCACGGCCTTCGCCCTGGTACCGGCTTCGGAGCTGGGCCGCTGCTTCAGTGCCGACAAGGCACGCAGGCTGGGCGAGACCTCGCGCGCAGAGTGGTATGTGGTCGGTGCCGATGCCGATAACGGCCAGTGCCAGGCCACGGCCCCCAGCCACGTCTACCACTTCGCCTGGGCGGGCTCGCCTTAGTGCCTGCCAACGTTTCTGCAGGACTTCGCGGGCACGATTGCTCCCAAAGGTTTGGCGCCGAGCTCAAGCTACGCGCTATCCCTGTGGGAGCGGCCTTGTGTCGCTCCCACAGAGGATCGCGCCACTTTTTCGGGGGCAGTCCAGGTTCCTGCCCGCCAAGGTAGTCGGGCATGGCCGGCGCACAATCGCTTGCAATCCGTCACATCTCAAAATACTGTATGAATATTCAGTACCACAGGTCAGCCCCATGCAACTCATCGCCAAACTCGGCATCCTTGCCGATGCTGCCAAGTACGACGCATCCTGCGCCAGCAGCGGCGCGCCCAAGCGCAACTCGCGCGGGGCTGATGGCCTGGGTGCTACCAATGGCATGGGCATCTGTCACAGCTACACCCCCGACGGGCGCTGCGTCTCGCTGCTCAAGGTGCTACTGACCAACTTTTGCCTCTACGACTGCCAGTACTGCGTCAACCGCCGCTCAAGCAACGTGCCACGCGCGCGCTTCAGCCCCGAGGAAGTGGTCCGGCTGACCCTGGACTTCTACCGGCGCAACTGCATCAGCGGCCTGTTCCTCAGCTCCGGCATCATCCGGTCTGCTGACTACACCATGGAGCAGTTGATCCGCGTGGCGAAGCTGTTGCGCGAAGAGCACGACTTCCGTGGCTACATCCACCTCAAGACCATCCCCGATGCCGACCCGTTGCTGATCGAAGAGGCCGGGCGCCTGGCAGACCGGCTCAGCGTCAACATCGAGCTGCCGACCGACGCCAGCCTGAAACGCCTGGCACCGGAAAAACAGGCGCACACCATTCGCCAGGCCATGGGCGTGATTCACCAAGGCCAGCAAGCCGTGGCCCACGAACCCAAGGCGCCGCGCTTTACCCCGGCCGGGCAAAGCACCCAGGTGATCGTCGGGGCCGACAGCACCGACGACAGCACATTGCTGCGCAATGCCGAATCGCTGTACCAAGGCTATGGCCTCAAGCGCGTGTACTACTCCGCCTTCAGCCCCATCCCTGACAGCCCCGGCAGCGTCCCCCTGGCCGCACCACCGCTGCTGCGCGAGCACCGCCTGTACCAGGCTGACTTCCTGCTACGTGGCTATGGCTACAAGGCCGGCGAGCTGCTGGGCCAGAGCGGCAACCTGGCACTGGACATCGACCCCAAGCTGGCCTGGGCGCTGGCCAACCGCGAAGTGTTCCCGCTGGACGTGAACCGTGCCGAGCCGGCGCTACTGGCGCGCATCCCCGGCATCGGCCTGCGCAGCGTGCAGCGCCTGGTAGCCCTGCGACGCGAACGGCGCATTCGCTACGATGACCTGATCCAGCTGCGCTGCGTGCTGGACAAGGCGCGGCCGTTCATTGTCACCAGCGACTACCGCCCGGCCCAGGCCGAGCTGCGCAGCGGCCTGCTGAGGGCGCGCTTGCGTGAGCCGCAGGCGCCGGTGCAGATGGGCTTGTGGGGATGATCGCGCTCGACTGCGACGGCCTGTTCGCCACCTGGCGTGACCAGGCCCGGGTGTTGTTGGGGCATGGCATCGACCCGTCGGAGGTGACCTGGGCGCAAGGGCCGATGGCTGATTTGCTGGCCGTACCGACAGCGCTGCCGGAAGGCTCCGGTCCTTTTCGCGCCAAGGTGCCAGCGGCGCTGCTGAGCCAGCTGGAACAGGCCGCCCGCTACCGTGGCGAGCACCGCTGGAACCTGCTTTACGAGGTACTTTGGCGGGTGGCCCATGGCGACCGCACTGCAATGCTGGCGGGTGACCGACTGGGCAGCGAGCTGCAAAGACGGATCAAGCAGGTCAATCGCGAAGCGCACCATCTGCATGCGTTTGTACGCTTCGTGCCACTACCCGAAGTATTGGCTGAACAGCTGCAACTCGACCTGGTGGCCTATCACGAGCCGGCGCATGACATTCTGGAAAGCGCCAGTGCGCATTTCGCCGACCGCCTGGGGCGTTTGCGCTGGATGATTGCCACGGCGCACGACGGCATACGCTTCGACGGCCAGGCATTCGACTACCAGCGCCAGTGCCCCGAGCCCTGGCGCCAGTGGGCCCGCAACGCCGAAGACCCTGGCGCCGAATTGTGGCGCACCTACTATCGCCATACCTTCAACCCTGCCCGCCTCAACCCCGACGCCTTGCGCCTGCACATGCCCGGGCGGTTTTGGCGTCATTTGCCGGAGGGCATGCTGATTCCGCAGCTCGAAGGCCTGGCTCGGCAAGGCAAGCAACGGGATGGCCAAGCCCTGGAAGTCGCCTCCCAGGCTGGCAAACAGATCAGCAAGCCCACACGGTAGTTGCGTATTCGCAAACCTTGATCAGTGGGGATTTCTTCGCGGGCATGCCCGCTCCCACAGGTATTGCACTGTTCTCAACGTGTGTGGAGATCCTGTGGGAGCGGGCGTGCCCGCGAAGCAGCCAAACCATACTCAAGCCGAACGATCAGCCGCCACAGCCGTCATAACCTGAGCCGCTGCCGACACGCAAAGAGGACGCGAAATGACCCAACCCGACCCGTCATACGTCAAATGGCTCGAAGACCGCGCCATGCTCAGGGCCTCCCAGCAACGTACCCACCTGTACTCGGGCCAGTCGCGCCTGTGGCAGCAGCCCTACGCCGAAGCCCAGCCCCGCCGCGCCACTGAAATCGCTTCGGTCTGGCTGACCGTCTACCCCGACGCCATCATCGCCCCCGAAGGCTGTTCGGTGCTCGGTGCCCTGGCCCACGAAGCGCTGTGGAAGCGCCTGTCGGAGATCGGCATCCAGGGCCTGCACACCGGCCCCATCAAGCTGTCCGGCGGAATTCGTGGCCGTGAGCTCACCCCCAGCGTGGACGGCAACTTCGACCGCATCAGTTTCGACATCGACCCGCTGTACGGCAGCGAGCAGGAGCTGATCCAGATGAGCCGCATGGCCGCTGCCCACAACGCCGTGACCATCGACGACCTGATCCCCTCGCACACGGGCAAGGGTGCCGACTTTCGCCTGGCCGAGCTGGCCCACGGCCCCTATCCGGGGCTGTACCACATGGTCGAAATCCGCGAGGAAGACTGGCCGCTGCTGCCCGAAGTGCCTGCCGGGCGCGACGCGGTCAACCTGCTGCCGGCCCAGTGCGACGAGCTCAAGGCCCGCCATTACATCGTCGGCCAGCTGCAACGGGTGATCTTCTTCGAACCAGGTGTGAAAGAAACCGACTGGAGCGCCACGCCGCCGGTGACCGGTGTGGATGGCAAGACCCGGCGCTGGGTGTACCTGCACTACTTCAAGGAAGGCCAGCCGTCGCTGAACTGGCTGGACCCGACCTTCGCCGCCCAGCAGATGATCATTGGCGATGCCCTGCACGCCCTGGACTGCCTGGGTGCACGCGGCCTGCGCCTGGATGCCAACGGCTTTCTCGGCGTGGAGACCCGCGCCAGCGGCACTGCCTGGTCGGAAAGCCACCCACTGTCGATCGTCGGCAACCAGCTGATCGGCGGCATGATCCGCAAGGCCGGCGGTTTCAGCTTCCAGGAACTGAACCTGACCCTCGACGACATCGCGCAGATGTCCAGGGGCGGAGCCGACCTGTCCTACGATTTCATTACCCGGCCGGCCTACCAGCATGCGCTGCTGACCGGCGACACCGAGTTCCTGCGCCTGATGCTCAAGGAGATGCATGCCTTCGGCATCGACCCGGCGTCGCTGATCCATGCCCTGCAGAACCATGACGAGCTGACCGTGGAGCTGGTGCATTTCTGGACCCTGCATGCCCACGACATGTACCTGTACAAAGGCCAGACCTTGCCCGGCGGCATCCTGCGCGAGCACATCCGCGAAGAGATCTACGAACGGCTGTCGGGCGAGCATGCGCCGTACAACCTGCGCTTCGTCACCAATGGCATAGCCTGCACCACGGCCAGCCTGATCGCTGCCGCACTGGGCATCCGCGACCTCGGGCAGATCGGGGTTGCAGAAATCGAGCAGATCCAGAAGGTGCACCTGCTGCTGGTCATGTACAACGCCATGCAGCCGGGGGTGGTGGCGCTGTCCGGCTGGGACCTGGTGGGCGCCCTGCCCTTGCCCGCCGAAGCGGTCGCGCAGCGGATGCTGGATGGCGATACCCGCTGGATTCACCGCGGCGGCTACGACCTGGCCGGGCTGGAGCCGCAGGCCCAGACGTCGGTGCGTGGCATGCCCCGTGCCCGGGCGCTGTATGGCAGCCTGGACAGCCAGCTGGAAAATGGCGATTCGTTTGCCTGCAAGGTGAAGAAGCTGCTGGCGGTGCGCCAGGCCTATGGCATCGCCACCAGCCGCCAGGTGCTGGTACCTGAAGTCAGCAGCCCCGGCTTGCTGGTAATGGTGCATGAACTGCCGGCCGGGCGTGGCATCCAGATCACTGCGCTGAATTTTGGCCAGGAAGTGATTGCCGAGGAGCTGCAACTGACCGGGTTCACGCCGGGGCCGGTGGTGGACATGATCAATGAAACGGTCGAAGGGGATTTGACCGAGGATGGGCGCCTGATGGTGAACCTGGACCCGTATGAGGCGCTGTGCCTGCGGATCGTCAACAGCAGCGGCCATGTCTGAATTGTATTTGCCCCATTGCCTTCGCCGGTGAAGCTCAGAACGGTAGCCACGCGATACCTGTGGGAGCGGGTTCACCCGCGAACACCGGCGCAGCCGGTGCCATCCACCGCGTCGCCTGCTTCGCGGGTAAACCCGCTCCCACAGGGACCCCACCAGCTGAAGGAGTGCGCCGTACCTGTGGGAGCGGGCGCGCCCGCGAACACCGGCCTAGCCGGTGCCATCCACCGCGTCGCTTGCTTCGCGGGCATGCCCGCTCCCACAGGGCCCCCGTCAGCCGAAGGAATGCACCATACCTGTGGGAGCGGGCGCGCCCGCGAACACCGGCCTAGCCGGTGCCATCCACCGCGTCGCTTGCTTCGCGGGCATGCCCGCTCCTACAGGGTCCCCGTCAGCCGAAGGAATGCACCATACCTGTGGGTTTCAAGTGTCCAGACAAATGGCCGGCTTGCTTTTACCGCTCCACGGGCATAGCGTTCGGAAGTTTTCTTTTCCGTGCCCAGGAGCAACTCCATGTACACCGGCATCGTCCAGGCCGTCCGCCCTCTGCTTGATGTGACCACCTACCCGGGCCACAACCAGTTCACCATCGACCTCACCCCCGAGCTGCTCGACGAGCTGAAGATCGGCGCCAGCGTCAGTCTCGAAGGCACCTGCCTGTCGGTCACCGAAATCCACGGCACCCAGGTCAGGTTCGACGCCATGACCGCCACCCTCGAGCGCACCAACCTGCGCAACTTCAAGGCCGGCCAGGGCGTCAACATCGAACGCTCGGCGAAGATGAACGCCGAAGTCGGCGGCCACCTGATGGCCGGCCACATCGCCACCACCGCCGAAATCGTCGAGCTGTCGATCAAGGAAACCGGCGCCTTCATCAAGTTCCGCATGCCACCGGAATGGGGCAAGTACGTGTTCCCGCGCGGCTTCATCGGGGTCAACGGCTGCAGCCTGACTGTAGCCGATGTCGAGGACAACGTGATCACCATCAACCTGATCCCGGAAACCCTGCGCCAGACCACCTTCCCCAGCTACAAGGCCGGCGAGCTGCTCAACATCGAAGTGGACCACCAGACAATGGTGCTGGTCGATGTAGTGGAGCGCACCATCAAGAGCACCCTGGCCCGCGAAATGCCCCGCTGAGTTCCAGAGGATGCTGCCCAACACCCTCCCCGCGCGCACAGCCAAGCGGCTGCGCCTGCAGATGCTGCGTGGTCGCGTGGGCCTCGGCCTGGTCGCCGGCCTGTCCGTACTTGCCGGCATGACCGATGCCATCGGCCTGCTGGCGCTGGGCGACTTCGTGTCGTTCATGAGTGGCAACACCACGCGCCTGGCCGTCGCCATCAGCGATGCGGACCTGGCCCTGGTGCTGCGCCTGAGTGCTGCTGTGCTTGGCTTCGTCGTCGGCAACGCCCTGGGCGTGCTGCTGGCGCGCGCTTTCCGCCGTCGGGCGTGGCCGGTGCTGCTGGTAGTCGCCGCCCTGCTGGGCTTTGCAGCCGCATGGCCCTTGGCAGCCACCTTTCCAGCGCTGCTCGCTGCCACACTGGCCATGGGCATGATCAATGCCGTGGTCGAACAGGTGAACGGCATGCCCATCGGCCTGACCTACGTCACCGGCGCCCTGTCACGCTTCGGTCGTGGGCTGGGGCGCTGGCTGCTGGGCGAGCGGCGCAATGGCTGGCGGGTGCAACTGGTGCCTTGGGCCGGCATGCTGCTGGGCGCCTCGCTGGGTGCCTGGCTGGAGCACCACCTGGGCCTGCAGGCACTGACCGGCAGCTGTGCGCTGGCCTGCGTGCTGGCCCTGGTGTCGCGGTTCATTCCACGGACCTGGCAGCGTGGCTACATGCCACACTGATCACTCGATGCGCGGGTGCTGCTGCACCAGCAACTTGCGCTTGGCCTCCAGTTCGGCAATCTGCGCATCGATGTCCTCGATCCTTTGCTCGATGTTGTCGTGGTGTTCCTGCAGCAGCTCACGCGCTTCCTCGATATCCGATGCTGCCGGTGCAGCGCCGCGCAGCGGTTTGTTGGCGGTCTCCTTCATGGTCAGGCCGGTGACCAGCCCCACCGCGGCGATCACCATCAGGTAATAGGCCGGCATGTACAGGTTGCCAGTACTTTCCACCAGCCAGGCGGCGATGGTCGGGGTGAGGCCGGCGATCAGCACCGAGATATTGAAGGCGCTGGCGAGGGCGCTGTAGCGGATGTGCGTGGGGAACATTGCCGGTAGCGTCGAGGCCATCACGCCGATGAAGAAGTTCAGCAGCACGGCAATGATCAGCAACCCGGCAAAAATCACCCCCAGCACGCCGCTGTTGATCAGCATGAATGCCGGGATGGCCAGCACCAACAGGCCGATACTGCCGACGATGATGAACGGTCGACGGCCGAACTTGTCGCTGAGCAGCCCGATCATCGGCTGCACGAACAGCATGCCGACCATGATCGCGATGATGATCAGCACGCCATGGTCTTCGCTGTAGTGCAGGTTGTGCGACAGGTAGCTGGGCATGTACGTGAGCAGCATGTAGTAGGTGACGTTGGTGGCGATCACCACGCCAATGCAGGTCACCAGGCTGCGCCAGTGTTGGGTGGCCACTTCCCTGAACGACACCTTGGGCCCGGTCGCCAGGCCTTCGCGGTCGCCTTTCTCCAGCTTGTCGACGTGCTGCTGGAAGGCTGGCGTCTCCTCCAGCGCATGGCGCAGGTACAGGCCGATGATGCCCAGCGGCAAGGCGAGGAAGAACGGCAGGCGCCAACCCCATTCGAGGAACTTGTCCTCACCCAGCACCGTAGAGATCAACACCACCACACCGGCACCCAACACGAACCCGGCAATCGAGCCGAAGTCCAGCCAACTGCCGAGAAACCCCCGTTTTCGGTCAGGGGCATATTCGGCGACGAAGATCGACGCGCCGGTGTACTCGCCCCCCACCGAGAAGCCCTGGGCCATCTTGGCCAGCAGCAGCAGGATCGGCGCCCAGATACCGATGCTGGCATAGGACGGTATCAGGCCGATGGCGAAGGTGCTGAGCGACATGATCACGATGGTCGCAGCGAGGATTTTCTGCCGCCCGAAGCGGTCACCCAAGGCACCGAAGAACAGCCCGCCCAGAGGCCTGATCAGAAACGGCACCGAGAACGTGGCCAACGCCGCGATCATCTGCACGCTCGGGTCGGCATTGGGGAAGAAAACCTTGCCCAGGGCGTAGGCGACGAAGCCGTAGACGCCGAAGTCGAACCACTCCATGGCATTGCCCAGGGCTGCCGCGGTGATTGCCTTGCGCATCTTGGCGTCGTCGACAATGGTGATGTCCTTCAGGCCGATTGGCTGGAGGCTTTTCTTGCGAGGTTTCATGTCCGTATCCCTGTCGATGAATGCTCTAAGGGATGAGATACAACGGGACACTAAATAATTCAGCGCTTACGGTTTTTTTGTGCTTTTCCTCACCGGTTGCGGCGCAGGCAAAGAAAAGCCGCTGCGATGGCAGCGGCTTGCATGGGCAACGGCTCGCGGTCAGATGCCTTCGCGGGCCAGGTCCATGGCGAAGTAGGTGAGGATCAGATCAGCACCGGCACGCTTGATTGCGCCAATGCTTTCACGCACCACACGGCCTTCATCGATGGCGCCAGCCAGGCCGCCGAACTTGATCATCGCGTACTCGCCGCTGACCTGGTACGCCGCCAGCGGCAGGCGCGAGGCGGCACGGATATCGGCGATCACGTCGAGGTAGGCACCGGCCGGCTTGACCATCAGCACATCAGCCCCTTCCTGCTCGTCGAGCAGCGACTCACGCACGGCTTCGCGGCGGTTCATCGGGTTCATCTGGTAGCTCTTGCGGTCGCCCTTCAGCGCGGTACCACCGGCTTCACGGAACGGGCCATACAGCGACGAGGCGAACTTGGTGGAATAGGCCATGATCGCGGTGTCGTGGAAGCCGGCACCATCCAGCGCGCTGCGGATGGCCTGGACCTGGCCGTCCATCGCCGCCGACGGGGCAATGAAGTCGGCACCGGCAGCAGCGGCGATGACCGCCTGCTTGCCCAGGTTGGCCAGGGTGGCGTCGTTGTCCACGCCGTGGTCGTGCAGCACGCCACAGTGGCCGTGGCTGGTGTACTCGCAGAAGCAGGTGTCGGACATCACCACCATTTCCGGCACGGTGTCCTTGCAGATCCGCGACATGCGCGCGACCAGGCCGTTTTCGTTCCAGGTGTCGCTGCCGACGGCGTCCAGGTTGTGCGAAACGCCAAAGGTCATCACCGACTTGATACCGGCGCGGGCATAGCGCTCGATTTCCTGGGCCAGCAGCTTCTCGGGGATGCGGTTGACGCCCGGCATGCTGGTGATCGGCACGAAGTCATCGATGCCCTCTTCGACGAAGATCGGCAGGATCAGGTCTTCAAGGCGGAACTCGGTTTCCTGGAAGATCGTGCGCAGGGACTCGTTCTGGCGCAGGCGGCGTGGACGAACGGACGGGAATTGGTTGGACATGACAGCTCCAGGGAATTTGAACGGCGTATACCTTATGCCTGTCGCGCGCCAGTGAAAAGGCCAGATGACGAGATATTGTCTTGCGTCAAAGGCAATGGCTGCATTTTTCCTGTGCCGGCCTCTTCGCGGGTAAACCCGCTCCCACAGGATTCGCGCTGTACTTGTGGGAGCGGGTTTACCCGCGAAGAGGACAGTGCAGGCAACCTATTACTGCAGCCAGGGCGGCGCAGGCTCCTCTGCCCTGGCCGCCCCATGCTCAGACTCGGCCCGCGCGGCGCGCCGGCGCGCATCATCCAGCCGGGCCGCATCGATCTCGCGCATCACCCCGGCCACGTCAGCCGCATGCTCGTCATCCTCGAACAGCCCCGTCAGCGGGCTGTCCGGGCGCAGTTCGCCCGCCTCGTACAAGGCCCACATTTCCTGCGCATACCGGGTGCTTTTCAGCTCCGGCGCAAAGCGCCCGAAATAATGGGCCATGTTGGCCACATCGCGCTGCAGCATGCTGAAGGCATGGTTGTTGGCCGCTGCATCCACCGCCTGCGGCAGGTCGATGATCACCGGCCCGTCCGGGCCAAGCAGCACGTTGAACTCCGACAGGTCGCCATGCACCAGCCCGGCACACAGCATCAGCACGATCTGGCGAATGACGAAGGCATGGAACGCGCGGGCATCCTCGGCCTCGAGGTGCACGTCGTTCAGGCGCGGGGCCGCGTCACCGTCGGCATCGGTCACCAGCTCCATCAACAGCACGCCGTCCTGGAAATCGTAGGGTTTGGGAACCCTCACGCCAGCGCCGGCCAGGCGGAACAGCGCCGCCACTTCGGCGTTCTGCCAGGCGTCCTCGGCTTCCTTGCGGCCGTACTTGCTGCCCTTGGCCATCGCCCGGGCCTGACGGCTGTTGCGAACCTTGCGGCCTTCCTGGTACTCGGCAGCCTGGCGGAAACTGCGCTTGTTGGCTTCTTTATAAACCTTGGCGCAGCGCACCTGGCTGCCACAGCGCACCACATACACGGCGGCTTCCTTGCCACTCATCAAAGGCCGCAGTACTTCGTCGACCAGGCCGTCTTCGATCAGGGGTTCGATTCTTTTGGGTGTCTTCATCAGGCTGCGTTCGGGGTCCTGGCTGTGATGACGGACATCCTCTCACAGCCTGATGCGACTTGCTCGTCTGTCTTCAGGCCGAACGGCTCAGGCGCCCTGCCCTACGCGGCCAACCACCACCTCGCGCGCCCGGCGCCGTGTGACCAGAAGGCCCGAACACACCACCAGCACCGCCAGCACCATGGTCGATACCACTTCCAGGCGGTGGTCCGGGCGGAACAGCATCAGCACCAGCACGCCACTGATGAACAGGATCACGCCCCACGTCAGCCAGGGGAACAGCCACATGCGGTAGCCCAGTGTCTTGCCCTGTGCGGTCAGGCGCTGGCGCAGGCGCAGCTGGGAAACGGCGATCACCAGGTACACCAGCAAGGCAATGGCGCCGGAGCTTGCCATGAGGAAGCCGAACACCTTGGCCGGTACCAGGTAGTTGGCGATCACTGCCAGGAAAGCTGCGCCAGTGGACAGCAGCACAGCTACCACGGGGGTGCCGCTGCGGCTGGTCACCTGGGCACAGGCCGGCGCATCACCGCGGCGGCTCAGCGAGTAGACCATGCGCGACGCGGTATACAGCGACGAGTTGAGGCAGCTGGTCACCGACGTCAGCACCACGAAGTCGATGATGGCCTTGGCATTCGGCACGCCCAGGGTGTCCAGCACCGTGACATAGGACCCTTCGGTGGCCAGGCGCGGGTCGGTCCACGGCACCAGCGCGATGACGATGAAGATCGACAGGATATAGAACAGGGTGATTCGCCAGATCACCGAGTTGGTGGCCTTGGAAATATGCTTGCCCGCTTCGTCGGATTCGGCCGCGGCGATGGTCACCACCTCGGCGCCGAGGAACGAGAACATGGTAATCAGCATGGCGCTGAGCACCGCACCAAAACCGTTGGGCATGAAGCCGCCGCTATCCCACAGGCGCGACACGCCGCTGACACCTGAGCCTGGCAGCAGGCCGAAGATGGCGCACACCCCCAGCGCGATGAAACTGACGATGGCCACCACCTTCACCAACGCCAGCCAGAACTCGAACTCACCGTAGTTCTTCACGCTGAACAGGTTGGTGGCAGTCAGCAATAGAGTAATCACCAACGACAAGACCCAGATCTCCAGCTGCGGGACCCAGGAATTGATGATGGTGGCGGCGATATTGGCCTCGATGGGGATGATCAGTACCCAGAACCACCAGTACAGCCAGCCGATGGTGTAGCCGGCCCACTTGCCGATGGCGAGGTCGGCATAGGTAGAGAACGAACCGGTGTCCGGCGAGGCAACGGCCATTTCGGCCAGCATGCGCATCACCAGCACCACCAGCGCGCCGGCCAGGATATAGGCCAGGATGGTGGCGGGCCCTGCTTCGGCAATCGCACGGCCGGAGCCGACGAACAGGCCGGCACCGATCACGCCGGCAATGGACAGCATGGTGACATGCCGGGATTTCAATCCATGACTCAAATTGTTCTTGTGGGTTTGCATGGCGCTACCTTGTTGTTTTTGTCATGCCCACGCAGGGGCCGCCGGCTTGCACGTCACCGACGCAGGCGCGAAAAAGCCCGCCCTGCCCCAGATGGTGAGTAGGGCAGCACGGGTTGAGTAAAACGAAACCGCAGAACGTATTACGGGTAGGTCAGCCGGCAGCCCGCTGACGAGGCGCCAGGTCGGCCTTGGGGAAACTGCCGCCCTGACGGCCGACCTGCTCGCATACCTTGTCGACGATGTAGGCGCCGATCGGGATGGCGGAGGTGGCGGCCGGCGACGGTGCGTTGCACACGTTGACGCTGCGAGCTGTGTTGACGAAGAGGAAGTCGTCGATCAGCTTGCCGTCACGCGACACGGCCTGGGCACGCACGCCGGCCGGGTAAGGCGTGAGGTCGGCCTTGGTGATGCTCGGGCAGTACTTCTGGACCTGCTTGAGGTAGCCACCCTTGAACAGCGAGTTCTTCATCTCGATCAGGCCAGGGCGGAAGTTCTTCGCCAGCACCTTGAGGATGCCGGGGGTGGTCAAGGTCTGGAACAGGTCGCCGGGGCTGACATCGCGCTTGCGGTAGCCCTCGCGCTTCATCGCCAGCACGGCGTTGGGGCCAACGGTGACGGTGCCGTCGATCATGCGTGTCAGGTGCACGCCCAGGAACGGCATGGACGGGTCGGGAATCGGGTAGATCAGGTGGTTGACGATCTGGTTGTGCTGCTTGGGCAGCAGGTAGTACTCGCCACGGAACGGGCAAATGACGAATTCGGTACGCAGGCCCAGCATGCTCACCACGCGGTCGGCCATCAGGCCCGAGCAGGTCACCAGGAAACGGCTGCGCAATTCGTCACCCTGCGTGCGCACGACCACTTCGCTGGCCAGCTCCTGCAAGCCGACCACCTCGGCGCCATAGCGGATTTCACCGCCGGCGCGCTGGAACTCGGCGCCCATGGCCGCAGTTACTTCGGCGTAATTGACGATGCCACTGGAGGGCACGAAGATGCCGCCCATGCCAACGATATTGGGCTCGCGCTCGCGCAGCTCGGCCGCCGACAGCCAGTAGCGCTCCAGGCCATTGGCCGCGGTGCGCTCCCACAGCGCCTTCATGCGCTGCATTTCCAGGTCGTTGGTGGCCACCAGCAGCTTGCCGCACTCATCGAAGCGGATACCGTGCTGGGTGCAGAAGGCCTTGGTGGCCTTGTTGCCTTCCAGGCAGAAGCGCGCCTTGAGGCTGCCGGGGGTGTAATACACGCCGGCGTGGATCACGCCGCTGTTGTGGCCGGTCTGGTGGCGGGCCGGGCCGGACTCTTTCTCCAGCAGGAGAATCTTCGCATCCGGGTAGACCTTGATCAGGTGCATGGCCGTGGACATGCCCACAATGCCACCGCCAATGATGATGAAATCGTACACAGCCTTACCTCACACGCAGGCATTGCCTGACTGGCTCACCAAGGCCCGCGCGGGCCCTGGTGGCATCGTTTTGTGCAAAGACGCGTGGGCGGGCGCCCGCCCCGCGCCCTGTCATTATTGCCCGCGCTGGTACAGCGGTTTGGGGAAGGCCACGTAGCCGCGCTGGCGCATCAGCTCGCGGCGCAGGCCTTCGTGCGGCGTGAAGCGGTCGCGACCATGCAGCCAGAACAGGTTGTTGATCAGCAGGAAACTACCCACGCCAACCGGAACCGAAAGCTTCTTCTCGCTGCCTTCCAGCGATTCGGACAAGGCGTTCAGCCAGATGCCCTCCTCGTAGTTTTCCGGCTGCACGAACTGGTCGATGTAGCGCATGGTCGGGCGGCCTTCGGCATCGGTGTCGAATACCGAGTGGAACACATCCTCGGACACCTTCTTGCTCGGCGGTGCGGTCCAGCGCATCTCGCGACGGGCCAGCGGGTGGCGGAAGAATTCGTCGCACTGCTCCCAGTCGTCCAGGTGCAGCAGCAGCGAGTTGCCGCCTTCCATGTTCTTTTCGTCGATCTTCAGCATCAGCACGTAGTCGGTGATCTGGTTGACGAAGGTGCCGTCGTTATGCAGCTCCATGACCCGGTGCGGCTGGCGCAGGTAGCTGTCGGAGTTGTCGGTGTTGACCACCACGAAGCGGGCATAGAACTGGCCGCTCATGGCGTCGTAGTTGGAGCGGCCGATCAGGTGTGCGCAGGCGGTGGTGAACTTGACCATGTCCTCGGCCTGGCTCACGTCATCCAGGCCGACCGGGGTGATCAGCATGCCGCCGCTGGCGCGGTTGAGGATGGTATTGAGCAGTACCGGCCGCAGGGTGCCCTGGCACAGCTCGTCGAGGATCTCGCCAACCCGGAAGCGCAGGAACGACTTGTACTCCAGCGCCTGCACCGGCCACTGGGCAACAGCCTGGACGAACGCTTCGACCGTTTCGCGGGCAAAGGTGAGCTCAAGCAGGCGCGGCGACTGCTTCGAGGGGGCGATGGTGAAACCACGCGGTTCGAGCGGCAGTGGCATCACAAGTTCGTCGATCTGCGTAAAAGCGTTCATGGCAGTGTCCTGGCAGAGAAAGTGAGTGGCGCCGTCCGGTCATGACCTGGATCAGTGCGGGCGAGCTAAAATTATCGCCATAAACGCAAAATGTCTACATTTTTATTGTTCACAGACAAAACGTGTGTTTGTCCATTGTTTTTCGCCAGCGAACGCTTTCGGTATGATCGACAAAACCGTTTGAGGAACAGGACCTTGGAAGCGCTCGCCCCCCGACAAAACTCAGCATTCAGCGGGTATGAGAGGCTCAAGAAGGACATCATCCGCGGCGTGTTCAAGCCCGGAGAAAAGCTGCTGATGAGCACCCTGAAGGAACGCTACGACCTGGGCGTGGGCCCGCTGCGCGAAGCACTGTCGCAGCTGGTGGCCGAGCATCTGGTCAACGCGATCAGCCAGAAGGGCTACCGTGTGGCGCCCATGTCGCTGGACGAGATGAACGACATCTACGATGCCCGCGCCAACCTGGAGGCGATGATCATCACCCTGGCCATCGAACGTGGCGACGACGCCTGGGAGGCGTCGGTACTGGCCCACTCGCATACTTTGGCCAAGGTGGTGGAAGTGAAGACCCGCGAGCAACGCCTGGATGTATGGGACGAACGGCACAAGGCGTTCCACACGGCCATTGCCTCAGGCTGCGGCTCCAAGCACCTGCTGCAGGCGCGCACCTACCTGTTTGATCAGGCCGAGCGCTACCGGCACCTGTGGCTGACCCAGACGGTGTTTTCCGAACAGGCCCTGGAGCTCAAGCGCCAGGAGCATGCGGCATTGGTCGAGGTGATTCTGGCCCGGGACGCCAAGCGCGCCAGCGCCATGATGCGTTCGCACCTGATGACTCCGGTGCCGATCATTGCGCAGATCATGCATGCCGAGGGTATCGGCGCACGCTAGAGGGTTGCTTTGTACCTTTCAGGGCCCTATCGCCGGCAAGCCAGCTCCCACAGGTACTGCGCTGCCTTCGGGGCCTGTGGGGTCTCTGTGGGAGCTGGCTTGCCGGCGATAGGGCCAGTGCAGGCAAAACGCGCCAGATGAATTTTTCTTAAATCGCCGTTTGGCTATTCTTTGGCACAATCAAGTCTCCATTAGATGCCCGGGAACCAGCATGCCTCGCGTACTGACCATCGAAGACGACGCCGTCACCGGCCAGGAAATCGTCGCCGAACTTACCAGCCACGGCCTTGAGGTGGATTGGGCCGACAATGGCCGTGAAGGCCTGGCCAAGGCCATTGCCGGCGGCTACGACCTGATTACCCTGGACCGCATGCTGCCCGAGGTCGATGGCCTGACCATCGTCACCACCCTGCGCAGCCTCAAGATCGCCACGCCGATTCTGATGATCAGCGCCCTCTCCGACGTCGACGAGCGGGTACGTGGCCTGCGTGCCGGGGGTGACGACTACCTGACCAAACCGTTCGCCTCCGACGAGATGGCCGCGCGGGTCGAAGTGCTGCTGCGCCGCAACAGCGTGCCCATGACCCAGACCCGCCTGCAGGTCGCCGACCTGCAACTGGACCTGATCAGCCACGAAGCCCGCCGTGGCGAACAGACCCTCAACCTGCTGCCCACCGAGTACAAACTGCTGGAGTACCTGATGCGCCATAGCGGCCAGGTGATCACGCGGATGATGATTTTCGAGGAAGTCTGGGGCTACCACTTCGACCCGGGCACCAACTTGATCGATGTGCACATCGGCCGCCTGCGCAAGAAAATCGACTCACCCGGCCAATCGCCGCTGATCCGTACGGTACGGGGCTCCGGCTATGCCATTGCTGAACCCGTCTAAGGGCTGGAGCTCCTCGACCAGCCGCCTGCTGGCACTGTACAGCTTTCTGTTCGTGGCCTGGAGCAGCATCCTCATGGGGGTGCTGTACTTCGAGGTGTCCAGCTACCTGAACAAACTCACCCGCCATTCGATGCTGCAGCGCCAGCACCTGTTCGCGCACATGAGCGGCAAACAGCTGGACGACGCCCTGGTCGCCAGCCAGGCCTTCGAAGAGCGCAGCTTCGACGCCTACGGCCTGTTCGACAACCAGCTCAACCCGATCGGCGGGCGCATTCGCGCCATCCCGCCAGAGCTGGGGCTGGACGGCAAGGTTCACGAACTCAAGCGCTGCCTGGACGCCGACGACCCGCACATGCCGCGTGACAGCTGCGACGCGGTGGCGATCAAGGTGCAGGATGGCCGCTGGCTGGTGCTGGTGCGCGACAACGGCTCGCTGTTCGTGGTCACCCGGATCATCCTGCATGCCCTGCTCTGGGGGATCTCGCTGACCCTGATCCCGGGCTTTGCCGGCTGGTATCTGCTCAGGCGCCGCCCGCTCAAGCGCATTCGCGCGATCCAGGCCCAGGCCGAGCTGATCGTCGCCGGTGACCTAACCCACCGCCTGCCGCTGTCGGCCCGGCGTGACGAGCTGGACATGCTGGCGGCCATCGTCAACGCCATGCTCGACCGCATCGAGCGGCTGATGCACGAGGTCAAGGGCGTGTGCGACAACATCGCCCACGACCTGCGCACCCCGCTCACCCGCCTGCGCGCCCAGCTGTACCGCATTCGCCAGCAAAGTGACGTCGACTCCACCCAGGCCGAGGCACTGGACCAGGCCATCGGCGAAACCGACACCCTGATGGCGCGTTTTCGCGGTTTGTTGCGCATCAGCGAACTGGAAGACCGCCAGCGGCGGGCCGGTTTCGTCCAGCTTGACCCGCACGAACTGCTGGTGGAGTTGCACGACTTCTACCTGCCACTGGCCGAAGATGGCGGCATCCGCCTGGAACTGCAGCAGCCAGCCGAACTGCCGGCATTGCACGGTGACCGCGAACTGCTGTTCGAGGCACTGGCCAATCTGGTGGGCAACGGCATCAAGTTCACGCCCGAGGGTGGGCTGGTGCGGATTACTGCGACGCAGGACGACAAGGGCCTGCGCCTGGCCATCGAGGACAGCGGGCCGGGTATTCCGGAAGAGGAACGGGCGGCAGTGCTGAAGCGCTTCTACCGTAGCGATGAAGGCCACCGCCATGCGGGGTTCGGGCTGGGGTTGTCGATCGTTGCGGCGATCGTCGACCTGCATGGGTTCGGGCTGGAGGTGGGGGAAAGCGAGCTGGGTGGGGCCAGGTTGGTGTTGCACTGCCCGCTTGCGGGGCTGGCCAAATAGAAACGGGGCCGCTTTGCGGCCCATCGCGACACAAGGCCGCTCCTACAGGTATTACGCAAGCATTGAATGCAACGCTATTCCTGTAGGAGCGGCCTTGTGTCGCGATGGGCTGCAGAGCAGCCCCCTTCAAACCGATCAGTCGGCCAGACGCCAGGTAGTCCCACCCTTGCTGTCTTCCAGCACCACACCCATGGCGGTCAGCTGGTCGCGAATGCGGTCGGACTCGGCCCAGTTCTTGTCCGCACGGGCCTGCAGGCGCGCCTGGATCAAGCCCTCAACCTCAGCGGCATCCACCTTGCCTTCGGCACCGGCACGCAGGAAGTCATCGGCTTCCAGCTGCAGCACACCCAGCACATCACCCAGCTCGCGCAGGCGACCGGCCAGGCCGGCAGCGGCCTCAAGGTCGCTGTCGCGCAGGCGGTTGATCTCGCGCACCAGGTCGAACAGCACGGCGCAGGCTTCGGGGGTGCCGAAGTCGTCGTTCATGGCCACGCTGAAGCGCTCGACAAACTCTTCGCCACCCTTGGCCGCCACCCGTGGCAAGCCGCGCAAGGCGTGGTAGAAGCGCTCCAGTGCGCCCTTGGCATCGCGCAAGCTGTCTTCCGAGTAGTTGATCGCGCTGCGGTAGTGGCTGGCCACCAGCAGGTAACGCACCACTTCAGGGTGGTACTTCTCGAGCACGTCGCGGATGGTGAAGAAGTTGTTCAACGACTTGGACATCTTCTCGCCATTGATCCGGATCATGCCGCAGTGCATCCAGGCGTTGGCGTACTGCTTGCCGGTGGCCGCCTCGCTCTGGGCAATCTCGTTCTCGTGGTGCGGGAACTCCAGGTCGCTGCCGCCACCGTGAATGTCGAAGCTTTCACCCAGGCAGCAGGTGGACATCACCGAGCACTCGATGTGCCAGCCCGGACGCCCCGGGCCCCATGGCGATTCCCAGCTCGGCTCGCCCGGCTTGACGCCCTTCCACAGCACGAAGTCCAGCGGGTCCTGCTTGGCTTCGTCGACCTCGATACGGGCACCGATGCGCAGGTCTTCGATCTTCTTGCGCGACAGCTTGCCGTAACCGGCGAACTTGCCGACGCGGTAGTACACGTCGCCATTGCCCGGTGCGTAGGCATAACCCTTGTCGATCAAAGTCTGGATCATCGCGTGCATGCCGGCGATATGGTCGGTGGCACGCGGCTCCTGGTCCGGCGGCAGGATGTTCAGGCGGCGCTCGTCTTCGTGCATCGCGTCGATCATGCGGGCGGTCAGGGCGTCGAAGCTTTCGCCGTTCTCGTTGGCCCGGTTGATGATCTTGTCATCGATGTCGGTGATGTTGCGCACATAGGTCAGCTCGTAGCCGCTCTTGCGCAGCCAGCGGGTGACCAGGTCGAAGGCCACCATGCTGCGGCCATGGCCCAGGTGGCAGTAGTCGTATACGGTCATGCCGCACACGTACATGCGCACCTTGTTGCCATCCAGCGGCTTGAAGGTTTCCTTCGCTTTGCTCAGCGTGTTGTAGATGGTAAGCACGGCGGTTCCTCAGCTGCCCCAGGAGTCACGCAGGGTGACAGTGCGGTTGAACACCGGGCGGCCCGGCTGGCTGTCTTTCAGGTCGGCGCAGAAGTAGCCTTCGCGTTCGAACTGGAAGCGGTCCTCGGGCTGCGCCTGGGCCAGCGACGGCTCGGCACGGCAGCCGCTGAGCACTTGCAGCGAGCCTGGGTTGATGTTGTCCAGGAAGCTGCCGCCCTCCTCGGTCTTTTCCGGGTTCGGCGAGCGGAACAGGCGGTCGTACAGGCGCACTTCGCACTCGACGCTGCCCTCGGCCGGCACCCAGTGGATCACGCCCTTGACCTTGCGGCCTTCCGGGTTCCTGCCCAGGGTGTCCGGGTCGTACGAGCAGCGCAGCTCGACGATGTTGCCGTCGGCATCCTTGACCGCCTCGTCGGCGCGGATCACGTAGCTGCCGCGCAGGCGCACTTCACCGGCCGGTTCCAGGCGCTTGTAGCCCTTCGGCGGCTCTTCCATGAAGTCGTCACGGTCGATGTACAGTTCACGGGAGAACGGCAGCACGCGCACGCCCATGTCTTCCTTCGGGTGGCGCGGCAGTTCGAGCTGCTCGACCTGGCCTTCCGGATAGTTGGTGATGACCACCTTCAGCGGGCGCAGCACGCACATGGCGCGCGGTGCGGTGCGGTCCAGGTCGTCACGGATGCTGAACTCGAGCATCGACATGTCGACCACACCGTCGGAACGGTTGGTGCCGATCATTTCGCAGAAGTTGCGGATCGAGGCCGGGGTGTAGCCACGGCGACGGAAGCCGGACAGGGTCGACATGCGTGGGTCGTCCCAGGCTTCGACGTGCTTTTCGTCCACCAGCTGCTTGAGCTTGCGCTTGGAAGTGATGGTGTAGTTCAGGTTCAGGCGGCTGAACTCGTACTGGCGCGGGTGTGCCGGCACCGGCAGGTTGTCGAGGAACCAGTCGTACAGCGGACGATGCCCTTCGAACTCCAGGGTGCAGATCGAGTGGGTGATACCCTCGATGGCGTCCGACTGGCCGTGGGTGAAGTCGTAGTTCGGGTAGATGCACCACTTGTCACCGGTCTGGTGGTGGTGGGCATGGCGGATACGGTACAGGATCGGATCGCGCAGGTTCATGTTCGGCGAGGCCATGTCGATCTTGGCCCGCAGCACGCGCTCGCCATCCTTGAACTCGCCGGCTTTCATGCGGGCGAACAGGTCGAGGTTCTCGTCAACGCTGCGCTCGCGGAACGGGCTGTTCTTGCCCGGCTCCTTGAGGTTGCCACGGTATTCCTTGGCCTGCTCGGGGGTAAGGTCGCAGACGTAGGCCTTGCCGCGCTTGATCAGCTCGACCGCCCAGTCGTGCAACTGGTCGAAGTAGTCGGAGGCGTAGCGCACGTCGCCGGCCCAGTCGAAGCCCAGCCACTTGACATCGCTCTGGATGGCGTCGATGTACTCCTGGTCTTCCTTGGCCGGGTTGGTATCGTCGAAACGCAGGTGGCAGACGCCCCCGAATTCCTTGGCCAGGCCGAAGTTGACGCAGATCGACTTGGCGTGACCGATGTGCAGGTAGCCATTGGGCTCCGGCGGGAAACGGGTGACGATGCTGCTGTGCTTGCCCGAGTCCAGGTCGGCCTGGATGATCGGCCGCAGGAAGTTCGCAGGGACAGCGGGGGCGCCTTTGGCAGCGGCGTTGGGCGCGTTGTCGGCAGTGGGCTTGCTCATAGGATCCTTGAATGCACGTGTCCGGCCTGGGTAGGCCGATTGAATCAAAGGGCCTATCATAGCCGAAGCAGTCAAGCTGCTGACAGTCGGGCCCGGACAAACTGGCGTGATTTATCACGGCTTTTTGCCGCAGCCTGGCAAAATGGCCAGTGCGCGCCATGTGTCGCGATCGCCTGATCCTGCGTCAGGTGATAACCCGCGCCCTGCGCACCCTAATTCCGATTGCCTTGAAAGAGCGAGTTTCAGCATGTCCAAAGTCAAACTGAGCACCAACCACGGCGACATCGTCCTGCAACTGGACGCCGAGAAAGCGCCGCTGACTACCGAAAACTTCGTTCAGTACGTCAAGGACGGCCACTACAATGGCACCGTGTTCCACCGTGTGATCAAGGGCTTCATGATCCAGGGCGGCGGCTTCGAGCCTGGCATGAGCCAGAAGAAGACCCGCGCCAGCATCCAGAACGAAGCCGACAACGGCCTGAAAAACAAGAAGTACAGCATCGCCATGGCCCGTACCATGGAGCCGCACTCCGCCTCGGCGCAGTTCTTCATCAACTCGTCCGACAACGACTTCCTCAACCACAGCGGCAAGAACGTGCAGGGCTGGGGCTACGCGGTATTCGGCGAAGTGATCGAAGGCCGTGAAATCGTCGACGCCATCGAAAAGGTCGCCACCGGTTCCAAGGCTGGCCACCAGGACGTGCCGAAGGACGACGTGGTCATCGAGAAAGCCGAGATCGTTGAGTGATCCTGCTGATCTCCGATCTGCACCTGCAAGAAGAACGCCCGGACATTACCCGGGCGTTTCTTGATCTGCTCGATGGCCGTGCCCGCCACGCCAAGGCGTTGTACATCCTTGGCGACTTCTTCGAAGCCTGGATCGGCGACGACGCCATGACGCCCTTCCAGCAGTCGGTCTGCCAGGCCATGCGGCGGCTGAGCGACAGCGGCACGGCCATCTACCTGATGCATGGCAACCGTGATTTCCTGATTGGCCAGGCCTTCTGCGACGCTGCGGGCTGCACGTTGCTGCACGACCCCAGCGTGATCGAGCTGGGTGGTGAGCAGGTGCTGCTGATGCATGGCGATACCCTGTGCACCCGCGACCTGGCCTACATGAAAATGCGCCGCTTGCTGCGCAACCCGCTGAGCCTGTGGGTGTTGCGGCACCTGCCGCTGTCGGCCCGCTACAAGCTGGCACGCAAGCTACGCAGCGAAAGCCGCTCGCAAACGCGGATGAAGTCCACCGAGATCGTCGATGTCACGCCGGAGGAAGTGCCGAAGGTGATGGCGGCGCATGGTGTACGTACCTTGGTGCATGGGCATACCCATCGGCCGGCGATACACAAGCTGGTGGTCGACGGGCAACCGGCACGGCGTATCGTGCTGGGCGACTGGGACCGCCGTGGCTGGGCCTTGCAGGTTGACGAGCAAAGGTTTCAGCTGGCGCCGTTCGAGTTTTCCTGACCGACCGAGTCGCCTTCTTCGCGGGTAAACCCGCTCCCACAGGTATCGTGCCGCTTGCAGCTTTGGTGCAGTACCTGTGGGAGCGGGTTTACCCGCGAAGAGGCAGGCACAGGCTAACGCCTCAAGGCCGGCTGACCACCGCCCCCTTATCCCGCTCACTGATCACCACTTCCCGGTACTCCGGATCAGCCTTGATCTGCGCCTCGGTAAATGGAATTACCGCCAGTTGCCCGGCCGCAAACGCCTTGGTCTGGTCACCGGCATGCATCGAAGCCGCTTCACTCGACTGGGAAAACGCCAACAGCCCACGGGCCTGCGGCCCCTTGTCGGTAAAGCTGACCAGTTGCAGGTAGCTGGTACCACTGACCACCAGCCGCTTGCCCTGCCCGTGCGGCACGCTGTAGATCGCGTTGTACACGCCCAACGCCTGCGGGCCACCCGGCACCGGCGTGCCATCGCTCGCCTGTTGCACCTGCCCCCAGCGCGCCTCCCCTGCCATGCCGCTGTCACGCACCTGCTTGAGCGACGCCAGCGCGGCCTGGTGCAGCAGCTTGCGCACGGCCGCCTGCTCTACCGCCAGCCCGCGCGGGGTGTGCTGCGGGTCGGCCGGGTCGAAGGCCACCCGCCAGCTTTCCGGGTGCTCGGCCAGGGCATCGAACAGGTTCTGGAAATGCACCAGGCCAATGCCGCTGTCCAGGTCAGCCTTGCCATTCCAGGCCACCAGGCTGCTGCATACCGCCCGCACATCCGCATCGGCGTCTTTGCACCATTGCAGCAGGTCAGGCAGTAGCAGGCTGGCCAGGTACACCTCGTCATCGGTCACCATGCGCTGCAGGTCGTCAACGCCCAGGCGGGCCGTACCCTGCAGGCGTTGCAGGGCAAAGCGGCCACGCATGCCCAGCGGCTGGTCACTGCGGCTGACCAGCGGCGAGTAACCGGTCAGCGGCTGCGCCGGGTTGGCCATCCAGGCCGGGTCGTTGGAGTTCTGCACGAAGTCCTCGCGCTCCAGGCTCGGCAGCAGCCGCGCAGGGAAGATCCCAGGCTGCGCGGCCTGCGCATCGACCTTCCACTGGCACGCGCTGCGTGAGCCATCCAGTACCACCAGGCGCCCTTGTGCCTGCGGGTTGCTGCACGCACTCAGCAGTTGCTGATCCACATAAGGCACCACAGACTGGTTCAGGTACAAGGCCTTGCCTGCCGGGTCCACCGCCAGCGTGTTGACCCAGGGAATACCTTGCAGCTGTTCGATCGAGCCTTTCAACGCAGCCAGGCTGTCGGCATGGTTGATCTGGTACCACTGCTGCAACACCCGAGTGTTCTCGAGGTTGGCGTCGCGCAGGCTGTAGGCGGCATGCGCATCCCAGTCCAGGCGACCCGGCCACTGCACCACCGGGCCGAACTGCGAACTGTAGACCTGGCGCTGTACCTGGCTCAGGCTGCCATCCTCGGCCTTGACCGCAACACTGACGGTTTGCCGGGCCAGCGGCAGCGACTTGCCATCAAGCAGGTAGCGGGTCGGGTCCTTGGGGTCGAGTTGCAGGCGGTACAGGGTGAAGTGCTTCGATGTGTCGACGGTGTGCGTCCAGGCCAGATGCTGGTTGAAACCGATGTTGACCACCGGCAGGCCCGGCAATG
Source organism: Pseudomonas sp. B23(2017) (assembly GCF_002113725.1). Classification (NCBI taxonomy): domain Bacteria; kingdom Pseudomonadati; phylum Pseudomonadota; class Gammaproteobacteria; order Pseudomonadales; family Pseudomonadaceae; genus Pseudomonas; species Pseudomonas sp. B23(2017). The sequence goes on from NZ_NEJM01000010.1 coordinate 113,975, forward strand.
CCGCCCCCATCACATCGAGCTGGCCGGGAATGGTCAGCTGCATCTGGTAGAAGCGCATGCCCCCCATCCACGGGAAGTGCGGGTTGGCCAGCAACAGGCCGCGGCCATTGGTCGAACGTTGCGCCCCGACGGCCACCGCATTGCTACCGCGTTCCGTGGCAAAACGCTGCTGCCTGGCCAGCGCCGCGGCAAACCCTGCCGGCGCCTGCTGGCTGGCCAGCGTTGGCGGTTGCGCCCCCGCCAGCGCTTCGACGAACTGCCCGACACCGCCTTCGGCGAGTAGCCGGCGGGTCAGCTTGATCAGGTCCTCGCTGCTGATCGGCCGCAGCCACTCGCCGTTGCCACATTCGGCAGGCAACCCCTGGCTGCGGCGCTCGGCCAGCGCCCGGTTGTAGCCGCTGGCATAACCTGCCAGCAGCGCCTGTACTGGCGCTGGCTGCGCCTGCAAGAACGCCTCGACTGCCGCCGGCGTGTTGAGCCAGGCGAAGAACACATCGCTGGCCAGGTTGTCACGCTGCTCCAGGGTCTTGCCCTTGGCACCGAAGTAGCGTGAGCGCTCGCCACTCACGGTCAGCACTTCATTGGCCAGCAGGCACAGGTTGTCCTGGGCGTAGGCGTAGCCGATGCCATAGCCCAGGCCGCGCTCGTCCTTGGCCACGATGTGCGGCACCCCGTAACTGGTTCGGCGAATCTGCGCACTGGCATCGGCTGCGGCGGACTGCACCGGCACTGCGCCGACGCTGAAGGCTACCAGTGCGGCGACCAGGCCAGCGCAAGTCATGGGACGGGAAAGTGGAAACACGGGCACTCCTCGGGTTCGGGGGTCATCCCGATCAGACGAATGGCCAGATGAAAATTTTACGTATTACCAGGCAATGGAACGTCTTGAACAGAACCAGGCTTTTTTTTGCGCGTGGGCTGCAGTTTTTCCGTTCTCATTCGTCCTAGTAAGTGAGGCACCCAAATTTCGGGTTCGTCCACGAAAAGGAGCATTCACATGTACAACCCGCAACCCTCGATCCAGGCTGGGCGCGTCCCAGGCAAAGCGCCCAGGGAACAGGACGTTTTTGCTGACGAACGCATCGGCAACGAACAGATCCGCGAGCTGTTGCGCAGTTTCGGCCTGCGTACCAGCCTGATCCGCCTCAAGGTCATCGATGCCTTGCACGCCGCCGACCGCAATGGCCGCAGCATTGGCGTGCGCGGGGTGCACGCGCAACTGGAACAGCTGGATATCCCGCTGTCGTTCCTCAGCGTGCGCGAAGTGCTCAAGCGGCTGTGCAGCGAGGGCGTCATCCAGCTGGGCAGCGACAAATGCTACAGCCTCGACCCGCAGGCGCGCGCCGTGCTGGAGCGAACGCCTGTGCGCTGAGCGCATGGCCGGCCATGCCTGGCCGGCCCGCCAGGATCAGGGCTTGACCTTGCGCCGCAGGATGCCGTTGATCACCACGACCACCACGGCGATGGCAATGGCCAGCATCTGGAAGGTCTGCTCACTGATCGTGCCCTGCTTCTGCAGGTGGGACAGGCCCAGCATCAGGCCCAGTACCACCAGGATGATCAGAAGGGAATATTTGAGGCGCTGCACGTGTGTCATCGAAGGTTCCTTGCAACATCAGGGGCAAATGGCTCGCAACGAGCCGCGGCAATGATACAACGGCCACCGGCCCCGGCGCTGCATTTCCTGCTGGGTGGGGCGGCGCCTGCCTGAAAGCATGGGGCTCCCAAGCACCCATGCCGGAGGCACCATGTACAAACCCCTTCTGTTCGCGTCGCTATTGCTGACGCCCTTTTCCCTTCATGCGCTGGACACCCGCCAGACCTCGGCCGAGCAACTGCTCGAACTGGGCCGCGAACTGGCTGGCCAAGCTGGCGCCAGCCAATGGCAACAACTGTGGCAGCGCGTGCGCCAGGCCGGTTACCTGCAGGCAAAAGGTGCGTCGGTGCATTTCAGTGTCCCCCTGGCGCAACTGCCCGAGCTGGCCCGGCAAACCCTGGCCCAGGCCGACCAGGTACAAGCGCAGCAGCAGACCCAGGCACTGTACCGCCGCAGCTTTGCCGACCAGGTCATCGGCCACCGTGACGGGCAGCCGCTGCATGCGCTGTGCCTGCTGGTCGATTGGCGCACGCTGCCACAAGGCATGCGCGACTCCCCCCAGGCCTACCTGCGCAGCGCCAGCCTGCTGAGCAGCTATCCGTGCGATTGAGGGGTACTACACCCAACGCGCTGCGCAGGGAGTGGCCTGATGGGAAATCACCCGCCACAGCCAAATGTTGAAGCCATGTCCTACAACGCCGGATATCGCTGCCTGCAAAACCTGTTCGCGGAAGCTACAAGCCCCAACCCATATGGCGCCTAGCGACATGCCTCGGCTGTCACAGAAAATCCAGCCACACCTTCGACATAACGCCGCTGGTGATCGGTTAGCACAGCCCATCCGTCCCGAAGGAGCGCCATATGCAACTGCCAGACTTGAGCCACATCGATATCAGCCAACTGCCCCACTCGCTGCAGGCCCTGATCGACTGCATCGGCATCGACAACGCCTACCAGCTGACCTGCGCCTACGGCGGCAGGCCCAAGTACATCCCCAAGCACCGCGAGCGCACCAAGCTTGCCGACGTGTTGCCGGCCGAAGCGCTCGACGCACTGATCAAGCGCTTTGCCGGTGTCGCCCTGGAAATTCCCAAGGCTGACCATTTCATGCGCCAGTTGCGCAACCTGCAGATCCAGAAGGAAAGCGCCAGCGGCTTGTCTCGCAGCCTGCTCGCTGACAAGTACGGCCTGAGCCTGCGCCAGATCGGCAACATCCGCCGCCAGGCGTAGGCTATCAATTCGGTTTGAATTTTTTTCAAAAAGGCCTGAAATGGATCCATCCTCATCCGCTCCACTAGGTGATCGATTATCCAACTAAACTGAACTGGCCTGCATTCATCCACACTGGTCTGCGTGATTAGGCAGACCTTTGACGCTGAGGCTCTGGGGCGAATCGATGTCTTGCGCAAGTGCTTCCAAGGCCCCGAGATTTTTTACAAAATCGGCCTCATTGCAGTCCGATAAGCGCATCCCGTCAGAAATAGCCTGCTGCCTCCTCCGCGAAGTTATTTTTGAAACAGAAAAATGATAATGCAAAATCTTGCTTCACCTCCGCTTTGCTGCAGAAGTCCAAAGTCAGCTTTCATCGAGTAGTTATAGCACGAAAAGGCTGCTGCAGGGCCTTAAGCCCTTGATTTAAGTCGATTCCAAAAAGTTTCGGACTACCAAAAACAGGGGTGTATATACCTGCAAATGTAGTTAGTAGCGTACTCAGTCTTTAAGGAGCTTTGACTGGTTGATTTTTAGCTCTAAACAAGGCAGATCCCCAACCACCAGACTAGCTACTGCCGCAAGAACAGCTTGAAATGAGAGCTTGCAAAGTCTTGTGATTCGTGCACGACCAAGCCTGGTCTTCAATTTCATTTAACGCGCGTTGGGTATTCAATGGCCGAAGCTCTTGAGATAGTGGATCGTACAGATATACATACAGGCCTTCGTAGATCGCGCGAGAGATCTGGCGGTGCCAATAAAATTTCCCACCATCACTAATCCCGGCCTCGTCCAAATGGACATCGTAGTGCCGAACAAGATAGCCAAAAAGCACTCTCTGCGAAATATCTCGAAGCGCTTGAGTATGACGCATATCTGCAGATCGCCAGATCCGACAGCGCGCAACGGCTCGGTTACCACTGCATGGAAAATCCACCACCGTGATCTTGGCATAATAGGCGACTAATGCTGAGGTATCGTCGACCAATGCGATTTCGAATTCATTGCCGCCAACCGTGTTCTGTCGATCATCAACTCGAACCAAACGGTACCCAGGCACAGTACTAATGACTGGCTCACCGATACTACACACCAATTCGGCGCCCGTAAGAGCAGCATAGAGGGCGGCATTGTCTGCTGTGCGCGTGAGTGGCTCCAGCTCGGCAGAGCACTTTTCAGTGGTAGAGGCCATTGTCGTATTCTCTGTGGGAGCGGTATTCCTATGACCAACACGCTAACGGAAGCCACAAAATCTACAAGCGTTCGCGATAAAAAATCGTCCGAGTCATAGAGCGGAGTAAAGCGTCGACATTCGGTTGCAAGCATACCCTCTCAAACACCCGCCCCTGCGGTCTGCAGAAGCTTTTCCCTCAAAACTCGACATATAGCTTCCTGCCATGCAATCCCATGCGACCTAGGCATCCCACCTGAACGCCATGAATATGGGCATCAGGGCTGTGTAAGGCCTCGTCAGTGTAGCCTTGAGTTCACGACCAGCGGGCCTAGATGTGCGCCTCAGATTCCAGAGGGTTAGGAAAGGCTCTGTGTGGTATTCTTGCAGGCTTCCGTCGAATCAAAACCGGGACCTCCGCATCATTTACCCATGAGCTCGCCACCGCGAATCTGCTCAATGCGCCTGTAGGTTTCATACAGAGAGATCATGCCACCCTGAGCCATAACCTCTAGTGGTGTCCTGCCGTCAAAAAACAAATTTTCATTCTTCATCCTTGGAAATCCCTTAACATTTTCTTGGTTAGCGAACGTCCCCCTCAAAAAGCCATGTATGCCAATCACCAAACCAATCCTCTGCTGCTGATCCAAATCGAGCTTGCCGCCACATCCGCCTTCCCGCATCGCACGCCGAAAAGTCGAAGGCGAGATTCGGAGTATCTTACAGGCTTGGCGAGGTGTAGCTTGCCAGGCATCAATTATTCGAAGCGCGACCCTCAGCCCAACTGAGCACTGCTCTGCAGAAAGGCGTTGATTGCTCAACATGATATGTACTCCCACTAAAATAGAGCGCCAGCACATTATATGTCTCGAGCCAGCTTTTTACCATAGCCGTCTCTTCATCAAAATATCTTACAGCCTTAATCAATCGGAAGTGCATTGCTCAGTCTCGCAGACCACAATTTTATAATTTCAAAGAAGTTCCACCATGGAATTTTATAAGGACACTCACACGAATGGTCCCAACCCCATTGCCCACACCGGTTGCCACTGCAGAGGCAGAACTGTGTTGGAGATGTAGGCATTCACGAACTGCGACTATTCAATATCAATAGCTTTAATGTCTGTGCATAGGCAATAGCGAATGCATAACAATAAAAACAGCAAACCATGGATGTCCATCCTCCTGAATTTAACGCCCCATTGCATCCGCTTCAAAGTTCACCCCCTCGCCAAAGCATAGATGCCTCCTCTATACAGGATAAGGATGGGGCCACTCTAAAGCATTCAGGCACAACATGGCACGCCTAAGTCGGCCGGAGCAATGAATGGAGTCCACTCTTGGATCGCGTCCTGATGCCCGTTCAATCGACGAACGGAGTTACGCGAGTGAATGGGTGGGTGGATGAAAAATTGTATACTTATACAGAAATTCCAGCATAGGTTGCCCGGTTAATTTTGGGCAGTGAAGCTCTGACAAGCGTGATGGGTAATTATTTATTGCTCAAAGGTTGATCGTCATTCACGACAGCACTCTTTAGTGCTCTCACCTGAAACTGTAGAATCATGGCAGGATCCAGCACATCAGGTGTAAGGCTGGAAGGATTGTCAAGGCGTGATGCCAGCCGGCCGAGGATTTACGATGGTTTCCAATGTGAAAGACGGTAGGCATTGGCCGGAACCAGGACTCCAAACTGACTGATCCAGTCAGTTGACAGGGTCGCCAGGGCGACCTAGAGCTCTGAGCTGATAATCGTTCACCGCTTGGAACTGTGATTCAGCAATTACTCGCAAGCGCTCGACCTCCTTGGCAGATTGGCCTGCCACATGTGCTTCGTGGTACAGCTTCATCGCAGCCACTGCGTCGGCGAACATGGGGTCATCGGGCAGAAGGGCTGGCGGTTTGTCTCTCATTGGCATACACCGTGGGACCGAGGGGGGTGTTTCATTGGATGGTAGACGGTAGTCGACCAGGTTCGACAAGCTGATAATCAATGACATCATAGTAAAATTACTCAGCCAGCAGACGTAGAAGCTCAATTTCTACAGGTAAGCTACTTTATCCTGTACCGCAATTTACACGTATGGCTTCAAGTACTTACGGAGCAGGCGTTCACCAGCAAGATCCAAACCCTCCAACATTTGGTGCATAAGCCGGTCCAGCTATGGAACCGGAAGCTTATTGGAAAATTTACAGCGCGGCCCAGCTATCTTGCTCATACTTTTTTGCTAAATCTCCAGCTCGAGCATCAGCCCGGTAGCACAGTTACGGGCACGCCTGTGACGGGCCATCGCACTCTAAGACCCCCATCATTCCCGTGTCCACGAATTACCGCCGTGTGCTCTCTAGCTCCCGATTAGGTGCGATATTTAAATCTTATCCGATCTAATCGCCACAAAAACTAATTAATAATACGATCAACGTATGAAATAATACATAATTACTAGGAATTGCCGTCTCAGTTCCCCTGGCGGTAGAAGCAGTGGCGCCGCGGCCGAGGCGTAATCACCGCTTGCCCGTCGTGGGCGCCCGGTTAGAGATCGCGACGCCAAAAGGTCCGAGTTGCTGGCGGCGGCGATCGCGGTGATCGCGCAAGAAGGCTATGGCGGCGCTGCCTTTCGAATCCGAGTCCGTTAGCGCAGAGCGCGGGAAGGCCTTGATTGACGCCTTTATTGTCATGATTTCCTCATCCAAAATCGCCAAGTCCTCAGTCGCCTTCCCTAATCCCGGCGCCATCCCAGGAGTGCTTCACTCTGCCCCTGAACTTCGCCGCCTCCCTCGTTCTGGCACACCGAAGGAGGCGGTGCCGGTACACGTGCAAGCAAGCACCCGTACGTCTACGACCTGCAAGCCCCGGTTGAGCCATTATTTACTCAAATGGGTGTCCTATGAGTCGTTTTCCTTCACAATGCTTGCACGATATGCAGTGTGGAATCTTCTGATGCACCTCCCTACCGATGAGCGCCTGCTCAAAGCGCTGGCCGACGCGATCGTCGTCCACCCCCGAGCCACATTGAAGGAGCTGGCCGAGGCGGCGGGCGTGAGCAAGGCGACCCTGCACCGTTTCTGTGGAACCCGTGACAACCTGGTGAACATGCTGGAGCGCTATGGCGACCAGGTACTCTCCCAGGTCATCGGCAACACTGACCTGCACGGCAGCGACCCCAGCGCAGCCCTGCATCGCCTCATCGTCGAGCACCTCAAGCATCGCGAAATGATGATCTTCCTGCTCTTTCAGTACCGCCCGGACTCGTTCGACGACAGCGAGGCGAACCGCCCGTGGCGGGCCTATGCCGACGCCCTGGATGCCTTCTTCCTGCGTGGCCAGCAAGCGGGCGCTTTCCGTATCGATATCAGCGCGGCGATCTTCACCGAAATGTTCCTGAGCATGGTGTATGGCATCGTCGATGCAGAACGACGCGGGAGAGCAGCCAGCGCGACATCCGTGCAGACGCTGGAGCTGCTATTCCTCGACGGCGCTGCGGCACCTGCTCGCTGACCTGCCTTCGCCAGCCCAAAAAAAGGCCCCAGGACATCAATCTCTGGGGCCAAGTGGCTGGACATGCCAACCAAAGGAGGCTGTTTCAGCCCTTGCCCGGCCAGCCGCCACCGAGTGCGCGGAACAGGTCGACCAACGCAAGCTGGCGCTGGGTACTGGCTTCGATGAAGGCTGCTTCGTTCACGTAGCTGTTGCGCTGCGCGTCCAGGTAACGCAAATGGCTGTCCACCCCACCCTCGTACCGCGCCTTGGCCAGCGCCAGCGTCGCACGGCTGGTGTCGACGAGGGCCCGGCGCGCGGTTTGTTCGCGGCGCAGGGTGTCGGTGGCAGCCAGTGCGTCGGACACTTCGCGGAAGGCGACCTGGATCACGCCTTCATAGGCGGCCACGGCCGAGTCCTTGCGTGCCTCGGCCAGGCTGAGCCCGGCACGGTTGCGCCCGGCGTCGAACAACGGCAGTGACAACTGCGGCATGAAGCTCCAGCTACGCGAGCCACCGTCGAACAGCCCGGACATCTGCGCACTGGCGGTCCCAAAGCTGCCGGTCAGGCTGATACGCGGGAAAAAGGCGGCCCGCGCCGCGCCGATATCGGCATTGCGCGCACGCAGCCGGTGTTCGGCAGCGAGGATATCGGGACGGCGCTCGATCAATGCCGACGGCGCGCCCGGCGCAATGTCATTGAGCACCATTGGCTCATCTGGGCGCTCAACGGGCATCGCCTTGGCCGCCTCGGCGCTGCCCAGTAACAGCACCAGCGCGTTGTAGGCCTGGCGCTGCTGGCGCACGGTGACTTCAAGCTCGGCACGAGACTGCTCGACCAGCCCCAACGCCTCCTGATGGTCCAGCGCCGTGGCCGTGCCGGCAGCGCGACGCTCACCGACCAACGCCAGAGAGTCCTCGCGGCTGGCCAGGGTCTGGCGGGTCAGCGCCTGGCGCCGCTCGGCACCGTCCAAGGTCAGGTAGGCCTGGCTCACCTCGGCGATCAGGGCGATGCGTGCGGCACGCCCGGCTTCCTCGGTGGCCAGGTACTGCTCCAGCGCCGCATCGCTCAGGTTTTTGACCCGTCCGAACAGGTCCACTTCATATTCCGGCAATGACAAGCCCACCTGATAAGTGCTGGTGACGCCTTCGCGGCCATCGTTCGAAAGTGCCGAAGGCAGGTGCTGGCGATTGCCCGCGGCGCTGGCGTTCAGCCCAGGCACCCGGTCGGCCCGCTCGATCCGGTATTGGGCGCGGGCCTGCTCGATGTCGAGCAGGGTCTGGCGCAAGGAGCGGTTGTTGTCCAGCGCACTGGCGATCAGCTGACGCAGCACCGGGTGGACAATGAAAGCCTGCCACTGCATCTGCTCCACCGAACGGCCGGCATGACCGGCAGCATCGCCCCATCCGGCCGCCACCGGTGCTTCTGGGCGCTGATAGGTGGGCGCCAGGGAGCAACCGGTCAAGGTCAAGGACAGGACCAAGGGAAGCACACGATTGAATTTGATCATCACTTGGCGACCTCGACCGGTTGCTCAGGTGCGGGCTTGCGCTTGAGCAGCGTCAACACCCAGACGAAACAGATCGGCACGAAGACCACGCCCAACAAGGTGGCACTGAGCATGCCGCCGATTACGCCGGTGCCGATGGCGCGCTGGCTTGCCGCCCCCGCGCCGGAGGCGATGGCCAATGGCACCACGCCGAGGATGAACGCCATGGAGGTCATCACGATCGGACGGAAACGCAGGCGCGCGGCCTCGATGGCGGCGTCGCCCAGGCTGAAGCCCTTCTCCCACAGTTCCTTGGCGAACTCGACGATCAGGATGGCGTTCTTCGCCGCAAGGCCAATGATGGTGATCAGCCCGACCTTGAAATACACATCGTTGGGCATGCCGGTGAGCGTCACCGCCCACACCGCACCCAAGGCACCAATCGGCACGATCAACATGACCGTCAGCGGAATCGCCCAGCTTTCGTACAGCGCCACCAGCAGCAGGAACACCACCAGGATGGCCAGGGCGAACAGGCTGGCCGCCTGGCCGCTGGACACCTTCTCCTGGTAGGAAAGGCCCGTCCAGGCGTAGCCGATACCCGGCGGCAGCTCGCTGACCAGACGCTCCATCTCGGCCATCGCCTGGCCAGTACTGTGCCCCGGCGAAGCGTCGCCGGCGATGCGGATGGACGGGTAGCCATTGTAGCGCACCAGTTGCACCGGCCCCTCTTCCCACTGGATGGTGACGAAGGCGCTGAACGGCACCTGCTCGCCGTTGGCATTCGGGGCATAGAGGCGCAGCACGCTTTCGGGGGTCATGCGCTCGCCTTGCTCAGCCTGCACCACCACGCGCTGCTGGCGCCCGGCATTGGTGAAGTCGTTGATCACCGCCGAACCGAAAGCAGTGGCCAAGGTGCTGTTGATGGCCTCGAAGCTCACCCCCAGCGTTCGGGCCTTTTCCCGGTCGATGTGCACGCGCAGCTGCGGCGCCTCGGCCAGGCCTTCCATCATCGCGTAGAGAATCAGCGGATTGCCGTTGGCACGGGCCAGCAGTTGGTCGCGGGCGGCGAGCAGTGCTTCACGGCCAAGGCCGCCACGGTCCATCAGGCGCAGGGCGAAACCGCCGGAGTTGCCCAGGCCGTCGATAGGCGGTGGCATGACCGCGGTGATGGTGCCGTCACCGTTGGCGGCGAATTGTGCATTGATCGCTGCCGTTTCCGCCTCCGCCGATTGTGTCTTGTCACGCTGCGACCAGTCCTTGAAGGTGGGGAACGCCAGTGCGGCGTTGTCGCCCTGGCCCGAGAAGCTGAAGCCGCTGACGATGAACGAGTTGGCCACCGCCTCACGAGACATCAGGAATTTCTCCAACGCCTCGGCGGTGTAGTCTGTACGTACCCGGCTGGCGCCCGGCGGCAGCTGTACGTCGACGACGCTGTAGCCCAGGTCTTCAGCCGGCACGAAGGCCTCCGGCAAGCGCAGGTAGGAATAGCCCAGCACCACCAGGATGCCGACATACGCCAGCATCCAGCGCCCGGCACGCGCCACCAGCTCGCTGTTGAGCAGCGAATAGCGCTCGGTGATACGGGCGAAGCCACGGTTGAAGGCGCCGAAGAAACCGCCCTTTTCATGATGGCCATGGGGCACTGGCTTGAGCAGCGTGGCGCACAGTGCAGGGGTGAAGGTAAGGGCCAGGAAGCCGGAGAACAGGATCGAGACAGCCAGAGACACAGAGAACTGCTGATAGATCACCCCCACCGAACCGGACATGAACGCCAAAGGCAAGAATACCGCCGCCAGCACCAGGGTAATACCAATAATGGCCCCGGAAACCTGCCCCATGGCCTTGATGGTCGCCTCCACCGGCGACAGGCCTTCCTCGGCCATCAAGCGCTCGACGTTCTCCACCACCACGATGGCGTCGTCCACCAGGATGCCGATGGCCAGCACCATGCCGAACATGGTCATCATGTTCACCGAAAAGCCGAGCAGTTTCATGATCATCAGCGTCCCGAGCAGGCACACCGGCACCACGATCGAGGGCACCAGGGTGTAGCGCACGTTCTGCAGGAACAGAAACATCACCAGGAACACCAGCACCATGGCTTCAATCAAGGTGTGAATCACCTTCTCGATGGCCACGTCGACGAAGCTGGAGGTGTCGTACGGCACCGAATACTCGACCCCTTCGGGGAAGAACTGCGACAGCTCGGCCAGGCGTTCCTTGACCTGCGTCGCTGTCTGGATGGCGTTGGCGCCCGGCGCCAGCTGCACCGCGCCGGCCACCGCCGGGTGGCCGTTCAGACGTGCCGACAGGTTGTAGTTCTCGCTACCGATGGCCATGCGCGCGACATCACCCAGACGCACGCTGGAGCCATCCGGGTTGGCGCGCAGGACGATGCCGGCGAACGCCTCCGGCGTGTCGAGGGTACCCTGCACGGCCAGGGTCGCGGTCAGCTCCTGCTCGCTGGCGCCCGGCGTGCTGCCGAAGCTGCCGGCCGGCACCTGGACGTTCTGGCCGCGAATCGCCGCGTTGATGTCGTCGATGGACAGGCCATAACCCACCAGCTTCTGCGGATCCACCCAGACGCGCATGGCCGCTTCGGACGCGAAGAACTGCAGCTTGCCCACGCCGGGCACGCGCAGCAGTTCGTTGTTGATGTTGCGCGCGGCATAGTCGGCCAGGGCCGTGGTATCGCCACGGTTGCCGACCGTGCTGGTCAGGGCGTAGATCAGCAGGAAACCGGAGCTGGCCTGCTCGACTTTCAGCCCTTGGGTCAGCACCGCCTGAGGCATACGCGCCTCGGCCTGTTTCAAGCGGTTCTGCACATCGACCTGCGCCATGTCCGGATCGGTGCCAGGCTCGAAGGTCACCATCACTTCGGCCACGCCGTTGGAGTTGTTGGTGGACTCGTAGTACAGCAGCCCCTTGGCGCCGTTGAGCGACTGTTCGATGATGCTGGTCACCGACTCCACCATGACCTTGGCCGAAGCGCCGGGGTAGGAGGCAGTGATGGAAATCTGCGGTGGCGCCACATTGGGGTACTGGGCCACGGGCAAGGATGGAATCACCAGCAATCCTGCCAGTGAAATGAACAACGCCACGACCCAGGCAAAGTTCGGGCGATGGATGAAAAACCTGGACATCTCACGTTCCTCGCGTCACTGGGCGGCAGCCGTTTGTTGCTGTGCCGGCGCCACCGGCATACCGGGAGCCAACCCTGCCGGGCTACCGACGATCACCTGATCACCTGGCTTGAGCCCTTCGTTGATTTGCCAACGCGAGCCTTGCATCACACCGGTTCGCACGACGCGTGCCTCGGCGATGCCATTGGCGGCGACCATGACCCGTGCCTGGCCATCGCTGCCTCGCTGGACCGCACGCTGAGGAACCAGGATGGCGTGGTTGTCGGTACCTTGAGGTGTGCGCACGCGCACATACATGCCCGGCAAGAGGATGCCGTCGGCATTATCGAAACGCCCACGCAGGACGACCTGGCCGGTACCGCGGTCCACACTCACATCGGTGAACATCAGCTCGCCTGAGCGCTGGAAATCGGTGCCTTCCACTTGCGCGGTCAGACCCTGGCTGTCGGCCGAGAGTGCGCCGTCCATGACCGCCTGCCGCAGGCGCAGCGCGTCAGCAGCAGATTGCGTGAAGTCGATGTAGATCGGGTCCAGTTGCTGTATCCGTGCCATCAGCGTCGCCTCCCCCTGCCCCACCAAAGCGCCTTCGGTGGCCAGCGCACGGCCAATGCGTCCGGAGATCGGCGCAGTGACAGTGGCGTAACCCAGGTTAAGGCGTGCGGCCTGCACATCGGCCTGCGCGGAACGTACTGCCGCACGGGCACTGCGCAACTCGGCAGTGGCGCTGTCGAAGTCCTGCTGGCTGACCGCCTCGATCTTGACCAGCGGCTCATAGCGTTTCACACGTGCCTGGGCTTCCTGCTGCACGGCCTGGGCACGGGCGAGGTCCGCCTCGGCGCGGGCCAGGGCGGCCCTGAACGGCGCCGGGTCGATCTGGAACAGCATATCCCCCGCCTTGACGTCAGCCCCTTCCTCGAAGCGCTTGTGCAACACGATACCCGGCACCCGCGCCCTTACCTCTGCGACCCGCATCGGCTCGACCCGGCCCGGCAACTCAGCGGCCAGGGTCACCTGCTCGGAGGCCAACGTCACGATTTCCACCGGGTAGCTCGCGTTGGCTGCGCCGTCCTGCTCTGCTGCGGGCTCGCACCCGGCCAAGGTAATCGCCACGGCCAGTACGCCCACTCTTATCGAACCTGTCTTGCCCATCACTCACCCGAGCCTTGATTGAAAACGGGGCGAATGCTACTTTTCAAACCCATATGAGTCAATTATGTCTCACAAAAATCAAACAAGACTCCTCATGACCACTTCAGGCTTCCCTCCTTCATCGCTTTCCACCAAGCTGGTGAATGCCCTCTATGCCGCTGCCGCCTTGCGACCCAGAGCGTCCATGGGTGAACTGGCGGCGTTGGCTGGCATCAGCCGGGCTACCTTGCACCGTTACTGCGGGACGAGAGAAAACCTCGATAGCCAGCTCGAACAGCACGCCAAAAACACGCTCATGCAGATCCTCGACAACAGCGGCGCGCTGGCTTCCACAGAGCCCCTGGCCGCGTTGCGTCAGCTGATTCGCGAACACCTGGCCCAAGGCGAACTGATCGCCTTCCTGGCTTCCCGTTACCCTGTGCACATGAGCGTGCAACACGACCTGCGGCTCTATCTGGAAACGCTCGATGCGTTGTTCTTCAGCGGCCAGCGACAGGGTGTATTTCGAGCGGATGTCACCGCGGCGCTGCTGACCGAGATGTTCGTATCGCTGTTGCACGGCATGGTCGATGCCCGCCAGCGAGGGCATGCGCCAATAGAGCGTGCAAAGATGCTGGAGAACGCGTTTCTGCAGGGCATTGCAACGCGGGCGCCCTGTTGGGCGCCCGCGTAGGGCAACCGCCGTTAAGCGCTATTGCGCCAAAGGAAGGGGATAACTGCTATTGCTCGTCGCCATCGAGCGGCGTACTCCAGATCACCAGCTCAAGAGCGGCGGCGATCTGGATGCGATGATCGGCAAGCGGGACAGGCAGCAGGTCCTGGGCGCGCTCCAGTCGGCGCAGCAAGGTATTGCGATGGGTGCCCAGCACCTCGGCGGTCTGGGTGATGTTGCAGCCGTTGGCCAGGAAGGCGTGCAACGAATGCTGAAGCACCGTGGGTTCGGTCGCCAGGCGCCCCAGGGTGCTCAAGACGAACTGCCTGGCCGCGCGGGCATCCTGGGTCATCAACGACACCATCCTCACCTGATCGATCGTGGCAACGGCGGGGGAACCCGCCAAACGGCCCATCAACCGCTGGGTGGTCAAGGCTTCCAGGTGCGAGCGCCGGAACCCATTCATCCCCGCGCCCGCCGAACCGATTGCCGCGCGAATCTTGGGAAATTGTCGAGTGACGCCTTGCAGCAGGTTCAGGTCCAGCGGCTTTGCCGCACTGCTCCAGGCCCACAGGGTCGCAGTGCCCGCAAATACGATCAGGGGCGCTACCGTGCCCGTGAGCTGCGCCAGCGCACGCGCCATATCTTCCAGGGGGCGAATCTCGGCGTCCGGGGTTTCGCTCCAGACGAGGCAGGCATGGTGTCTCTGCGCAAGGCTGTAGCCCAGTCGCCTGCCGAACTGCTCCGCGTCCACATCCCTGCCATCGAGCAGCCGGCTGACCAGGCTGCGTTTATCGACAGGATCATCATGGGCGTGGGCGCTCTTTTCTTCGAGGATGATCTGCGTCACCACACGCATGTTGCTGTCGATGAATTCCGAGATCGAACGCGACGAGACCTTCAGGAATTCCTCGAGCACCACGGGATCCTGCGTCAGGCTGAAGGCCATCTTCATCCATAGGTCCCAGGCTGCGTTCTGTGTCGACCTTGCAACATTCATCAGCAGCTCCGACAGCCCCCTGCGGGCGAGCTCCCTGGCCGTGTCCACCATGTCAGCAGACACGTAGGGCTCCACCGGCTCACCAGGGCGCTGCAGGTTGGCATTGGCCCAATGCAGCAACTCTGCCCGGTTGGCGCGCCGGCACGACGCGAGGATAACCGGGTCCTCCAGCAACCTGGCATCTTTGGGTGAAGAGAACAGTGACTGGTTCAGCCGCTCGACCCACTCAGGTGGCAGCGCCTGAGCGAGTTCGGCGCCTTTGCGCATAAGCTCGCGAACGGCTTCCGAGGGGCGTGGCCAGGGCGATGGCGTGCTGGTCATGGGCGGTGCAAATCACTCAAAAATCGGCTGAAAAATGGTGCAGTTCGTACCTTGGCGCAGGGCCAGTGCAAACCTAGCATGAACGCACTGCCTGAACAAAAAGAACAAGGAGGCACCGTGGCGCTCCATGTCCCTTTCCTGGGTTTAGCGCAGTAGCAAGCAGGCCTGTTTCCTGATGCCCGTTGACCAAACGTCAACCCGCCTGCGCAACCGTTCCTTTCAATCCGGAGTGTTCTCAATGTCAGCCTCTCGTGACTCCACGCCAAGCCTGCCAGTTGTAAGCCGCTCGACTTGCGCGCAAGAAATTGCGCAGCTGAGCGACCAGGCAGGTGCCGTGATCATCCGCAACTTCATGACCCCTGAACAAGTCGCACGAATCAACAGCGAACTCGACGCCCCCCTGGCCGCGCTCGATGCCGGCTCCAGGCACGAGCACGCGCTGATCGCCGAGTTCCATGGTCACCAGACCAAACGGCTTACCAACCTCGTCACTCACAGCAAGACCTTTCGTGAGGAAATTCTCGATGACGACCTCTTTCACGAACTGGGGAACGTGCTGTACGCCCCGGACTGCGGTGACTGGTGGCTGACCACGGCCCAGTTGATCGAGATCGGCCCAGGCAACAAAGCGCAAATGCTGCACCGTGACATGATGCAGTACCAACCGTTCGTGGCCATGAACAGGCATGCGCCACGCGCCATCACCAACCTGATGCTGGCGCTGACCGATTTCACCGAGGAAAACGGCGCCACTCGCTTGATCCCCGGGAGCCAGGACTGGGATGACTTTTACGATAAAGGCACCCCAGAGATGACGATCCCCGCCCTGTTGAAAGCCGGCGATGCCATGCTGTTCGGCGGGAAAGTCGTTCATGGCGGCGGTGCCAACGTGACCGCCGACCATTACCGTCGCGGGCTGACCATCCCTATGCAGGCTTCGATCATCACGCCTGAAGAAGCCTACCCGTTGATCGTGCCGCTCGAGCTGGTACGCACGCTTTCTCCACGGGTCCAGAAGATTCTCGGTTTCCGCTCCCAATACCCCAATGGCAGCCCTGGCCTTTGGCAACATAACTACGCAGACCTGGCGGATTACCTTCAGCTCTAGCGTCCAGCGTTGACTTGCCTGGGCCTGATGGTGCCACGACCACCCAGACGCCCAGGCAAGGAAACAGGCCAGGCATCGCTTTGCGATGCCTGGCCTCTGAGCGAGTGGTCGGCCCTTCACTCCTGGCAGGGCATAACCCCTCGGCGTGAAAACAAGACAGGTACGCCCTCGGCGTTGAACAACGCCGCCGTCAGTGAAAGGCCATCAGCGGTCTGCGTTTCCTGAAAACTGTGCCCGCCATCGCTGCTCTGCACGCTCAGCCCATCCAGCCCGACCGCCAACACACGAGATCCCGCTACCGCTACGCTCGTGACAGAGCCTTTGCTTTGCGTTGGCACTCGGCGAAAGCCCTTGCCGTCCGCTGAACCCTGCAACAGGGTGCCGCGCTGGCCACCCAGCAGCAGACGCCCATCGGCCAGTACTGCGCCAGACCACAGGGTGCCTTCGTAGCCGGTATCCAGGTAACGCCAGTTCTTCCCCTGGTCTTCGGAATGCAGCACCTGCCCATGCTCGGCCGTGGCGTACAGCCTGCCGCGGCTGTCGGCAAACAACCCCATCAGGTTGAGGTCGGCCCGCTTGGCCCCCGGCGGAGCCTGCAGCGGCTGCTCAGCCCACGTCTGGCCCCCATCTTCGGTCGTCAGCACCAACGACCAGAGGCCTACTGCAACACCCTGCCGGGCATTGAAGAAGTGCACCGCGAACAGTGGCCGGTCTTCTTCGGTGGCCAGTCGCTGGGCCTGCCAGGACTCCCCGCCATCGGTGGTGGCCAGGATCGCGCCCCAATGGCCAACCGCCCAGCCGCGTTTGGCATCCACGAAAGACACGCCCGTCAATGGCGTGGACAGCGGTACCGACCTCGCCTGGCGCCACTGCATGCCCTGATCGTCGGACAACAGCACGACACCGTGGTCGCCCACGGCCACCATGCGCGCCCCCGCCCAACCGGCGGCCAGCATGGTGGCCTGCGTGGCATTGCTCGCCTGTACGGCCGGTACGGCCTGCAACGGCGCGGCCTGAAGAGACATCAGCGGCACTGCTGCTGCGAGCAAGGCTGCGGTGAATGAAACCCTGAACTTCATGCTTCTCTCCTCAGTGCACCAGCGCGCCAATCATGCGCACGGGGCGCTTACGTGGGAATACCCGCTCCAGCCACACGGCGAAGGCCGGCAGCACGGTCATGGCCATGACCATGTTGACGATGAACATGAAGGCCAGCAGCTTGCCCATGTCGGCCTGGAACTTGAGTTCCGAGAAGGCCCAGGTGGCCACGCCCACAGCCAGGGTGATGGCAGTGAAAATAGTGGCGACACCCACTTCGAGCAGCGCGTATTCCACGGCCTTGGTAATCGACTGCCCATGAGCCAGGTGCAGTTGCAGACGGTTGTAGATGTAGAAGGCGTAATCGACGCCGATGCCCACCGCCAGCACCATCACCGGCAAGGTGGCGATGGTCAGTCCGATCTGCAGCTCCTTCATGAACCAGTAGCCAATGAAGGTGCCGATGGTCAGCGGCAGGCAACACACCAGGACTGCCCGCAAGTCGCGATACACCACGAACACCAGCAATGCGATGGCGGCATAGACATAAAGCAGCATGGGTGTTTCGCTTTTTTCCACTTCTTCGTTGATGGCTGCCAGCACCCCGGCGTTGCCCGAAGCGAGGCGCACCGAGATGCCTGGCAGGGGGTATTCGCTGCGGAATGCCTTGGCGGCATCCACTACCCGGTTGATCGTGGTGGCTTTGTGATCGGCCAGGTACAGGTGCACTGCGGACATGCTGCAGTCGGTGCGCATCAGCCCGGGCGTGCGCGCAACCTCGGTAGCCAGGGCGGCATAGTTCATCGGGTCAATGGGCACCGCCGCCATCTTCGGGTTGCCTTCGTTGTAGCCCTCATTGAACTGGCGCATGTTGCTGGAGAGCGACGCTACCGACAGGACACCGGGCACCCCCTGCATGGTCCACACGAAGCGATCCTGGTACTGGCCCAGGGCAACATCTTCGCAGGCCACCTGGCTGTCTTCGCCAGAGGGCTCCTTGTTGACTTCGAACACCACGCTGAGCCAGTCCAGGCCAATGTCGTAGTTGCCGGCGATGGAGACCGCATCGCGATTGAAGCGGGCGTCCTCGCGCAACTCCGGCGCGCCCGCCTGCAGCGTGCCAACGACACGGTCATGGCTTTGCCAGATCGCCACCAGGAATACCATCAAGGCAATGCCAAGCACCCATTGTGCCCTGCGCGGCTCGGCGAGCCGGGCCAGGCCACGCAGCCAGCGGGTGCGGCGCTGCCGGGACACTTCCTGGGCGGCTGCGTACTTGTCATCGACACTCAGCAGCGACGCCATCAACGGCAACATCACCAGGTTGGTGATGATCTTGTAGGCCACGCCGAGCGAGGCCGTTATCGCCAGCTCCCGCACCATCGGAATGGGGATCAACAGCAGCGTCACGAAGGAAACCAGCGCGGTCACCAGCGCCAGCGTCCCGGGAATCAGCAACCCCGTAAAGCTCGTACGCGCCGCCGCTTCGGCGCTCTTGCCGATGGCGATCTCGCGGACGATGAAGTTGATTTGCTGCACGCCATGAGACACCCCGATGGCGAATACCAGGAAGGGCACCAGCACCGCCAACGGGTCGAGCCCGTACCCCAACAGGCGCAGGCTGCCGAACTGCCACACCAGCGAGGCCAGCGAACAGACCAACGCCAGCAGCGTAAAGCGCAGCGAGTGGCAATACCAGTACACCGCCCCCGCCGTCAGCAGCAACGCCAGCAGACAGAACTCCAGCACGGCTGAAGCCCCGTCAGCAATATCACCGATCTGCTTGGCGAAACCGATGATCTGGATTTCGAAATCGCCATCCTCGAATTGCTGGCGGATCTCTTTCTCCAGCCTGTGGTTGAACGCCACATAGTCAAGGTGCGCGCCATTGGTGTCGTATTCGTTGAGTTCCACCGTGATCATCGCACTGCTCTGATCCCGGGAAACCAGCGTGCCGATGAAACCACCCTGGGCGGTGGAGCTGGCGATCGTCGCGATGACCTGGTCATCCAGGTGCTCGGGCGAAACCGTTCCTGGTACCAGTGGGTCAGCGCGAAAACCTTCTTCGGTGATTTCGTTGACGAAGGCATTGGGCGTCCACAACGAACGCACGCTGCTGCGGGAAACCCCCGGGAGGAAGGTCACCGCCTGGGTGACGTCATACAGCCGCTTCAGGCCCGGGGCGCTCCAGATATCGCCCTGTCGGGCCTTGACCACGATGGTCAGCCGGTTCGCTCCCAGCAGGTCGTTGCGGTAGGCCTCGAATGTCTTGATGTATTCGTGGCCTACCGGCAGTTGCTTTTCAAAGCCTGCATCCATGCGCAGTTGCACGGCGAACCAGCCCATGATCAGCGTGAACACCGCCAGGCTCGCCAGCACCAGACGACGATGCCCGAACAACACACCCTCGACACGTGACAGCAGGCCACGTGCCGGGGCTTCGGATAACTTTACAGAACCGTTCACGGCGGGCCTCACAAGGTGCGGGAAATCGCGATGCCGACATAGTCGCGGTCACGATAAAGCTGGTCGTAGGGCGTGTCGCCGCCCATGAACTTCGCGTAGTTGAGGGAGATCTGCCAACTGGCCGGGTTTCGCACGAAGTTCAGATACAGGTTCATGCTGCTCGCGTCCTCGGTGAAGGTCGCACTCAGGTTCGGCGTCCTGCCCCCCAGCGAGCGCGAATAGAAGACACCTGGCGTGACCTGCCAGCCCGGCAGCAAGGTGCCGTCATAGGTCAGGCTGAAGTCCAGGTTGATGCCAGAGGACGTCTTGTCGCCACGGGGCTTGGGCGCTGTCGCAGGGTCCAGCTGCCAGGTATTGAGCCCCGCAGCGAGTGGCTCGCCATTGACCTCGTCATGCAGCCCTGGGTATTTGATGACCACCAGCTCGGACAGCAAGGTGCCCGTGCTGGCTCCGGTGAAGTCGAGCAGCGTCGGGGAGTTCGAAGGCGTGAAGCTGTACAGGCCGGTGAGGTGCCACTGGAACTTCTTTTCGTCCTTCCAGCATTTGCCGCCATTGCTGGAGCACAGGTCGATGACCGGGTTGAGCATGACCGAATCCTTCGGCCGGTACGAAAGCTCCGTACCGACGGCCCAGTCACCGATCGGCATGTTGGCACTGATGCCATACATCATCCGGTCTTCCTGGTACTCCCAGGTGGGGGCAGCGGCGAAGGTGTCCGGGTCAAGAATGGCGACGCGCAATGACGGCAACTTGTCGTGATAACGCATCACGTAGAAGCCGTAGTTTATGTCGCTGTCCTCTGGTTGCCAGCGCAGCGAAAGGCCCCACTGGCCGCTGTCGCGGGCGTCCTTCTCGGAGAACCCGTAGTCCCCCCTGCCCTCACCCAGCGCGTTGTTGGTGGACCAGTAGCTGCCCACCGGCGGCAACTCGCTCTTGTTCCAGCGGAACTGATAGTAGGCCTCGACGTTGACACCCGAGCCAAGGCCCGAAGCGACACTGAGCATCGGCGCGGGCAGCACGGCCTCCTTGAGCTGCACGCCGGGACGTGCCAGGGCCTGGTAGTCGTAGGCGTTGGTGTTGTTGATGCCACCGGCCACGAACAGGCTTTCACCCCAGTTGATCACCTGGTTGCCCAGGCGCGCGCGGACCCGCTGCCCGCCCATGTCGAAGCCTTTGCTCACCCACAGGTCCAGCAGGCGAGCCTTGAAGGCGAGGTCGTCGCGGGCGTCGTCACTCAGCCCGTTGCTGCCGACGCTCTCTGGGGTGTTGAACGACAGCGTGCCGGTGGTATCGGTGGCAGCGAAGTCGCGGATCCAGGTCCCGCGCGCCATGAAGGTGAAGTCTTCGGGCATCTTCAGCAACAGCTCATGGGTACCCTTGAGGTAGTTGGTGAACATGTCGCCGCGGTCGTAGTTCAGGTCGCCCTGGTCCGCCACGCCGGAACTCTGCGCCAGGCAGCCGGAGGGCACGTTGTGCCCGGTCGGCCCCTGGTTGATCAGGTTGCAGCCCCGCGACTCGGTACGCAGGCCCATGCCTGCGGTGATCGTGGAGTCGAAGGAGCCATTGAGGGTTTCGGTTTCAAAGGTGAACCCCATTGCCAGTGGGGTTGCGCACACGATGACAAGGCCTGACGCTTTCGTAATTATTTTTTTCATGTGGGCTCTCGATCTGGCGTCGGTTTAGCGCTCGCTGATGGCTCGCAGGTTGTCGGAGGTGAAGAAGTCGCGTTTCAGGCGAGGGTTGCCACTGTCTTCGGTGAGCCAGCGAATATCGTTCTTGCCCGCGCCGATCGAGGTCATGTCGAACAGGTAACGATGATCGGCGAGGTTGTACTGGACCTGGGCCTGCACATCGCACGCGCCGGTCTCGTAGACGGGGATCGAGAACCCTTCACGCACCTTCCAGATCTGCCCTTGCTTGTCATAGTCAACGGCCAGCAACGGGTTCCAGCTGTCCTCGTCGATGTAGAACAGGCGCTTGGGTGCTTGGTGGCGCATGCCCTGGCGAACATTGGCCTCGATGACCCAGACACGATGCAATTCGTAGCGGCGCGACTGTGGCGCGATGGAATCGTCGCCGCCGAAGCTTTCCACCTTGGCTGCGGTGTCATAGGCGCCAAAGGCGTTGTACGGCACCAGCAGCTCCTGCTTGCCGATCAGTTTCCAATCGAAGCGGTCCATGGCTCCGAAGAACACGTTCGCCTCATCGACGGTGTATTGGTTGTCCAGCCCGATCTGCGGAGCGTCGTAGGAATACGATGGCATGCGCCTGACCCGACGCTGGCCGGGGAAATAGTAGAAGGTGGTGGCCTGCTCGCCGGCTACAGTCGTCTGCACACCAGCCTGGCCGGCCAGCGCCGCTGGCTCCCGGTAACTGGAGAACGTGGCGTTTTCCAAGCGGCCAATGGACGAAAAAAGTGCACTGCCTTTCTTTCCCCAGGGCGTGAAGAAAAAGGTGTCTGAC
Source organism: Pseudomonas sp. B23(2017) (assembly GCF_002113725.1). NCBI lineage: Bacteria > Pseudomonadati > Pseudomonadota > Gammaproteobacteria > Pseudomonadales > Pseudomonadaceae > Pseudomonas > Pseudomonas sp. B23(2017). Next base: position 136,262 of record NZ_NEJM01000010.1, read on the forward strand.
GACTGGCGTAACCACTCCCCACCCTTGCGCGGCGAAATGCCTGAAATGCTTTTGGGAATCTCGACACCAAGGCCGCGATAGCGCATCTTCATGTTCCACATCACCTCTGCGCCTGTACTGGGCAGAGGGAACGGGATGCCCGGCACATGGGCGTCCTCGAGGGCAACCCCTGTGGAGTCGAGCTTGGCGAAGCCAATGTTCTGCCGCGTGTTATCCGCCACGAAGTCCGGTACGCCACAGGTGCGGCGGGTCGGGTAGACCTCCATGCGATAGCCCGGAATCTTCTTGAACAGTTCGAGCTGGCCGGGGGACAGCTTGCTCGCATACTGCGCCACGCTATTCGAGTCGATGCTGTAGAGGGGTTTGTCATCCTTGAACTTCCAGTGGTCCCCCCGCACCTGGCCATAGCTCCAGCCCCCCCCTTGCGGCCCCGGAGCAGTCCAGGCCGGAATATCCCCGCTTGAACTAGCAGCCACCTCACCGCCCAATGGCGTCAGCTTCGAACCCAGCTCCCCGGCCCCCTGGGGTGCGGCCTGTACCGAGCACATCGCGGTCGATACCGCGAGGGTAACCAGCAGCTGCCTGAAAATACAGCCGGCGGACATGTCGTCTTTCTGCCCTGTAGATACTTCTTTCATTGGAGGCTCCTCGAACAAAGGGCCTGGACCGGCAACCCGACCATCCACACGGAAATGGGCACCTATCGCAAGCTGATCATTTGACATGGTCACGTGACCATGTCGGGTGATCAGAAAGCAATCCACATGCCAGAAGTCTCGTGGAATGATTAAGTTAGATAAATCAGGTGTTTAGTCGATAGTGGCGATCTATGTTCCTCAGATGCCTGCACCTTAATGGGAAGTAAAGAAACATGTGTTACCAGCGCATGCCCAACCATGATGCATTGCTAATTATACTTACCCATTGCAAGCTGCCGTTTACATTGAGCAAGCCTTAAATATTTCCATTGAAAACCCAACCATGGAAATGAATCAATTACCCATAAAAAAACCGCCCCTGGAGGCGGTAAAGAAGCGGGCCTATGGCCCGACATGGAGTTACTTCGAATCAAGGGATTGGCGGCACAACGACGCACCTGCGCCGCTCAATTCAACGAACATTGAGTAACGCCTCAACTGAGGCACTTCTAGAACGCTGAAGTGCACCATAGGCATAGAACGATTGCACAATCGAGTACGACCAAGTCAAGAAAGCAAAGGTCATGAATACCACCTTTGAATCGTCACCCGGAATCGGAAAGAAGTCATACCGGAATGCTATCGTTAGCCCCGCCACTCCGCCCAAGGTGGTAGCCAGCGCATGCAGAAGCTCTCTGGCACAAACCAGTCGCCAAATGAAATAGGCCAGGTACGCTGTGTAAGCCAGCCACATCACCATATAAAAATAAGGCAGGAACTGCTTGAATGAACTCGACATGAAGTAAATGGCTGCAACCGTAAAGCCCGCCAGGAAAAACACAATGTCATTCACCGGGGACGGCTTGTAATCGTGCGTTACCGCCATCAAGCCAAGCGTTGCAATAACAGGAATTCCAACGCCCCGGGAAAAAGCATCGAGGAATATGGCAACGTTATAATTTGCCAGCCAGCCCGTAACGAGGAAGATCGCGAAATTCGTTGCGGATATCCCGACAATCAAAAACTCTCCGCCGAGCAGATAATTTCTTCGCCCGATGAATGCCGCCCCATAATACAAGCCACAGATGATTAGCAATATACATGAGCCCAGGATACTCACTTCTATCAGTTCCACGAGAACAGCCTCTCTCAATCTGAGGATCGACATCACACTGCATGTCGAAATCGGCAACCAATCGGACGACTATTGCAAACCCAATCAGCGGGGAAATACGGGCTGAATTATTTGACCTGCACCGGTAACTTAAGTTATACGAGCAGGTCAGCATGGCCGCGATTAGTCGACCAGAGACCTCAGGTCGCTGTCGATTTTATTCAGCGTTTCCTGAGAAATAAACCCGCCAGAATATTTTGCCGCCGTCACTAAGGCAAAGCCACGGGCCATGCCAATTTGTGGGTGTTTACCGATACCGGGCAGGTGCTTTTCAAGGATCTGGCTCGTAGTGCTGTTATCCAGCAGCTCGCCAACTTTCGAGTCGATTGAGAACGCCATGGTGTCATCTCCTTGGTTGCGCCCAAAAGGGCAGAAATTCAATACGCAGCAGGCTGTGTAAACTCAGGATCTCAGAAGCCTTTTCCCGGTTCGGAAAAAGCAGGCATGCCCAAGAGCTCTTGTGGGTCACGCATCTGGCCATCAATTTCCACCCAGCCCAGCAGCGTGGAGCTCACACTCCAGCCCAGCAGGCGTTGCATTTCTGCGGGGAGCTGGCGAACCCGTTCAATGGGAATGGAAAGGAAGTGATTTTCTTCGAGGCGCAGGATGGCCAAGTCGTAGGCCATGGTCAGACCAGTACGAGGAAACGCTGTGGTATTGGCGCCACCGCCGTGATAGACCGACCCCAGCCACAACAGCGCAGAGCCTGCTTTCATCTCGGCGGCGATGGTTTCTTCCTGGGTCGGCCCGCGCTCGTCATCCCATTGATGACTGCCCGGAATAACGCGCGTGGCACCGTTCTCTTCGGTGAAGTCCGAGATGGCCAGCATGATCTGCAGACGGGCCTCGCGCCCGAACTGGGGATGTCGCCACAGCGAGGTGGCATCGTCGCGGTGCAGGGGCTGAAGGCCTTGGCCCGGGCCGATCTGAATGGCCTGGGTAATGCTGAGTTGAATGTCAGGTGCCATCTCGATGCGGTCGCTGCCCACCCAGACATGGGTCGGTGTCTGCAGGATCTGCCTGGCCGCGCCGATGAACAACGGGTTTAGTGCCACCTCCACCGCCGTATCGCTTCGCCCGATGATGCGACCGATACGACGGGTCTGCATGCCTGCGAAATAGGGGTCTTCTCCGCAGGGCGTGACATTCAAGTAGGTGTCCAGCTCTTCGGTGAGGCACTTGAGCGTCTCTGGCGAGACGAAATCAGCAATGATGACCCCGCCGTCACGCCGAATGATTTCCACCACTTGTTCCACCGACGCATCACTGCTGACCGTCGAGAGTTTTTGTGTATCCATCTGCCTTCTACCTGTCCGGTTTTTCATTGTTCTATCCAGCGAGCCCGGGCAACCGCCTCGTCCCACCGGCGCAACCACCACAGCAACCTCTTATGCCGCTGCCGAAGCCCGTAATGATCTGCTCGGCATTGCCATGATTATCGAATATAGTCATTTGATCAAGTCATTTGATCGGGTTTTTTACCATCTCGCCACTGTCCCGGCCTAAGTGAGGTACGGCAGTCAGCATCTGCCTCTGGGCGATAGCCAGATACCGACGGCAAGACCGCAGACGGAAAGGGGTGCATCGACTCATCTCATGGATTGGGCCATGACTTTGCGATAGCATTCGTCACCGCCGACGCCGGACCCGGCGGTTGGCGCAAGGCCAAAAGGGGAGAACGCTTGAATGGCTCGGATAGGCGCGGAAGAACGCAGACAGGATTTCATTGAAGCGACCATCAAGGTGATCGCAGAACACGGCATAGCCAACGCCACGACGCGGCGCATCGCGGCAGCGGCAGATTCGCCGCTGGCCTCGCTGCATTACGTTTTTCACACCAAGGAAGACTTGTTCTATGCGGTCTACGAGTCCTTGATCGCCATGCCGCAGCAATCGCTGCAGGCTCCGGCAAACGCTCTCCCCGCCGAATCGGTAGGGGAAATGCTGCGCCAGTTGGTCAAGTGGTTCATTGCACACCCCGAACGGGCCATAACCCAGTTCGAGCTGTTCTTCTGGAACCTGCGCAATGACCCGGAAATGGCAGCGAAGATCTATACCGTTTCCATCGAAGCCACCCAACAGGCCATCCAGAAGGCGACCGGCGATGCGCTGGATCAGGCCGCACTCACCACAGTCAGTCGGCTGCTCATCAACCTTTTCGATGGTTTGCTTCTCTCCTGGACCGCACACGGCAACCTCGAACGCCTGGAGGCTGAGACAGAAACGGCCTGCCAGGCGGTTAAGCTGCTGGTGGCCAGCTACTGAGACGTCATTCAGATTGCCGTGGTCCGGTGTGACACGGCAATCCGGTATCCATAGGGTCTGACAGACAAACGGACTGTCGCCTCTTGCCACAAAACCCACATACCGCCCTGTCATAACGACGCCAAAACCTGGAGTCGCCCGACGCACAATACCCCCTACCCCAATCTCACCAGGTTCAAATCGTCCCAAAAAAATTGCTTCTCGGTGCATTTTGCACCTTGCCCCGGGTAATCTGTCGTCTCATCATGGTCAAATGATCAAGTCAAAAGATCAGCCCCTATAACACAATAATGGGAAGTCCTATGTCCTCGCACACTGCTCTTCCGGTTGAGCCAGTCGATATATTGATCATGGGAGCCGGTGTGTCTGGCATCGGCGCGGCCGCCTATCTGCGACGCCATCAGCCTCACAAGACCTTCACGATTCTCGAGTCTCGTGAGCGAATGGGCGGCACCTGGGACCTGTTCCGCTATCCCGGCATCCGCTCGGACTCCGACCTGTACACCTTCGGCTTCGACTTCAAGCCCTGGACCAAGGCGAAATCCCTGGCGGACGCCGCAGACATTCTCGAGTACCTGCGTGAAGCGATCGACGAGCATGAGCTGGAGTCCTTGATCCAGTACAAGCAGAAAGTCATCTCGGCGAACTGGCAAACGGACAAGGGCTTATGGGCGGTGCGGGTGGAGGACGGTCACCTGGGACAGGCCCGCACAATCGAATGTCGCTGGCTGTTCAGCGCGGGCGGCTACTACAGGTACGACCAAGGATTCAGCCCCCGCTTCGAGGGAGCCGAACAGTTCAAGGGGCAGATCGTTCATCCGCAACACTGGCCAGAGAACCTGGATTACACGGGCAAACGTGTCATTGTGATCGGCAGCGGCGCGACGGCAGTGACCCTGATTCCGGCGATGGCGGACAAAGTCGCCAGCATCACCATGCTGCAGCGTACGCCCTCCTACATCATCAACCAACCAGCCAATGATGCGGTTGCGGCGTTTCTGCGCAAGGTCCTGCCCGAGCAAACCGCATACTCTCTGACACGCTACAAGAACGCCAGGATCACCCTGGCCTTCTGGGCCTTCTGCCAGCGCTTCCCCAAGCTTTCCCGCAAACTGCTGTTGTGGCTGACGCGCAAGGAGCTGCCGAAAGGCTACCCGGTCGACGTCCATTTCAATCCGCCCTACAACCCTTGGGACCAGCGCTTGTGCACGGTACCTGAAGGCGATCTGTTCAAGGCGATCAGCGCGGGTAAGGCCGACATCGTCACCGACCATATCGAGCGGTTCACCGAATCCGGCCTGTTGCTGAAATCCGGCAAGGCGTTGGAAGCTGACATCGTAATTACCGCCACGGGGCTGAATGTGCAGATGTTCGGAGGGATCAGTCTGTACAAGGACGATAAGCCAGTGGTGCTGAGCGACACTCTCGCCTACAAAGGAACCATGCTATCCGGTGTACCCAACTTCGCGTTCGCGGTGGGCTACACCAACTCCTCCTGGACCCTGAAAGTGTGCCTGCTGTGCGATCACTTCTGTCGCTTGCTGGGTTTCATGGACAACCACGGCTACAACGTTTGCGAACCCCGGGCGCCAGACGGGATCGAGACCCGCCCTCTGCTGGATTTCGGTGCCGGTTATGTGCAACGCGCCTTGGACAGCATTCCGCGCCAAGGGCCAAGCGAGCCCTGGGTGATGTCGATGGATTACTTCCGCGATACCAAACTCCTGCGCCGCGGCGCTGTGGCTGACAAATGCCTGGAGTTCTCCTCCGTACCCAGCACGCCCCTGTGCGCGAACGTCGAGCTGCAACAACAGGGTAGCCGCGGATGAGCCCCGACCGCTTCTGCGAACTGCCTGGCAAGCGCCCTCTTTGCTATCGCAGCCACGGGCTCGAAACGGCGCCTGCGGTCATCCTCATCGTCGGCCTGGGGCTGCAATTGACCTACTGGCCGCAACCGATCATCGCCGGCCTGGTCGAGCGGGGGTTTCGCGTCATCACGCTGGACAACCGCGACTCGGGGCGGTCGTTCTTCACCGATGTGGTGCCTCCCACGGCCATGCAGCAGTTCTTGCGCAAGCGCACCCCCGGCTATGACCTGGGTGATATGGCAAACGACGTGATCGGGCTCATGAACGGCCTGAACCTGGCAACGGCGCACGTGGTGGGCATGTCGATGGGCGGCATGATCGCCCAGACCCTTGCCGCCCGTTACCCCGAGCGTATCAGGACGCTCACCTCGATCTTCTCGACCACCGGCTCGCTGCGCGTCGGCCAGCCGGCGTTGAAGGCTATCCGGCAGCTACTGCGCCGCCCGCCACGCAGCGAGCAGGAAAGCGTTCGCGACTACCTGGACATCATGCGCCTGATCGGCTCGACCCTGGAGTGGAATGAGCCCGCCTTCCGTGACTATGCCCTGTTGGCCTGGGAGCGAGGCGGTGGCGAGGCCAGCAACATCGGCACGGCCAGGCAGATCGGCGCGATCATCAATTCCGGCGACCGCACCCAGGAACTGCAACGGGTTCATTGCCGCACCCTGGTCATCCATGGCGATGAAGATCTCATGGTCGCGACCAGCGGCGGGTACGCCACGGCAGCAGCTATCCGTGGTTCCAGCCTGGTGCTGCTGCCAGGGATGGGGCACGACTTCCCACCTTGCCTGTCCGGCACGCTGCTGTCCCTGTTGGCAGGACACATGCTGTAGCACGATCACCCTTTCAGGGGCGTGCAGCTTGGCCGCCCCTCTTTTTACCCCCCGAAGGAGGCCTTCGACCAGGTTCAAGCAAAACCAAGAACAACAAAATGCTGGCTTGCGCGAAATGCCAGGCCACACATCACCCGCTTGAGCTGTTATCCACGGCCTGGCGCAGGTGCTCCTCTACTGCCCTTTCAACAATGACAACAATTGAGCAAGAGGTACGTATGGACTTCAAGTTTTTACTCCCCAGCAAAATCGTGATGGAACCTGGTCTGCGCGAGCGCACCGGTGAACACCTGCACTCACTTGGCCTGGCCCGCGTGCTCATCGTGACCGATCCGGGGGTCAAGGCGGCGGGCCTGCTGGAAAGCGTCTACGCCAGCCTGGAGAAGGCAGGCATCGCCTTCGAGGAAGTGTCGGACATCAAGGCCAATCCGCGCAGCGAGGACGTCAATCAGATCGCGCAGCGATATCGCGGCAAAGGTATCGATGGCTTGTTAGCCGTAGGCGGGGGCAGTGCCATGGATGCAGCCAAGGCCATCAGCTTGCTGCTCAGCCATGAGGGTCGGATCGAGGACTACGAAGGGTCGTTCACGCTCACCCATGCCATCCCGCCTATCGTTGCCATTCCGACCACGGCTGGCACCGGCAGCGAAGTGACCTGCTTCTCGGTGATCACCGACACCGCCCGTCATTACAAGATGAGCGTGCATGATTACCGACTCGGGCCAGTCCTGGCCTTGCTTGACTCTCATATCCTCGACACGCTGCCCGCGTCGATCGCCGCCGCAACCGGCATGGATGCCCTGACCCACGCCATCGAAGCCTACACCTGCCGCGTGTCGAACCCCATCAGCGACGGCTTGGCGCTGCATGCCATCCGCCTGATCAGCCAACACCTCAAGCCCGCCGTGCTGGAACCCGGCAACCTGCACGCCCGCGAGCAGATGCTGGTGGCCAGCCTGATCGCCGGCATGGCCTTCGGTAACGCGGACGTCGGTAGCGTGCACTGCATTTCCGAAGCCATCGGTGGCATGTACGACACGCCACACGGCGTCGGCAACGCGATCTTCCTGCCTTTTGTGTTCGGTCATAACCGCGACGCCGACATCATTCGCCACGCGCAAGTCGCCTACGCACTGGGCATCGACCCCAACCTCTCGCCGGCCGAGGCCGCCGAGGCCGCCGTCGGCTACCTGTTCCAGCTGAGCAAGGACCTGGGCATCCCCCGCTTCGCCGAGGTGAAAGGCGTGCGCGAGGAAGACTTCCTGACCATCGCTGAAAAGTCGAAGAAGAACTTCTCCGATGGCAGTAATGCGAAGGAGATGACCGTGGAAACCTACCGTGAAATCGTCGCCACTGCTTACCACTTCGTAGCGTGAGGGCTGTCAGTCATGAGCGAATCAACCCCTGGCGCTTCGCTGAAGCGCACCCTGGGCCCGTTTTCGGTCCTGCTGTTCGGCCTGGCGTTCCTCGCCCCGTTGATCGTCTTCGGCACCTATGGCGTGATCTCGCAGGCCAGTGGCAACACCACGGCGATGGCCTACCTGATCGCGGCGACCGGCGTGGTGTTCACGGCGTTGAGCTATGGCCGGCTGGTCAGGGTGTTCCCGGTAGCCGGTTCGGCCTACACCTATACCCGCAAGATGCTCAGCGCCAACCTCGGCTTCATGGTGGGCTGGGCCGCACTGCTCGATTACTTCTTCATTCCGATGCTGATCTGGCTGCTTGGCGCCAGCTATCTCAACATGGCCTTTCCAGATGTGCCGCAGTGGGTGTGGATTACCGGTTTCATCGTCTCTACCTCGCTGCTGAATGTGCTGGGCATCCAGGTCGCCAACCGCTTCAACCTGCTGTTGATGGGCGCGCAACTGGCGATCATCGTGGTGTTCATCGGCCTGTGCGTGCATTACATCGTGGCTGCCAATGGCCCTGGAGGGCTGCTGTCGGCCAAGCCGTTCTTCAACCAGGATGTGCCCTTTGCCACCAGCATGGCCGGCGCCGCCATTGCTGCGTACTCGTTCCTTGGCTTCGACGCACTGTCCACGCTCAGCGAGGAAACCCGTGACCCAGGCCGCACGCTGCCCCGCGCGATCCTGATGGTCGCGCTGATCGGCGGTTCGGTCTATGTCGCCTCCTCGTACTTCATGTACCTGGCGCACCCCTCCCCCACGTTCGAGCGGGTGGACGGCGCTGCCTTCGAGATTGCCCGCATGATCGGTGGTGACCTGTTCTTCGCCGTGGTCCTTGCAGGGATCATCATCGCCCACTTCGCCGCGGGCATGTCGTTCCAGGCCAGCGTGGGCCGGCTGCTGTACGCCCTCGGCCGGGACAACCAACTGCCGCGCAAGCTGTTCGGTGCATTGCACCCTCGCTACAGGACGCCGACCTTCAACATCCTGCTCTGTGGCATTTTCGGCACCGCGGGTTTTGGCCTGACGATTGCCACCGCGACGTCCCTGGTCAATTTCGGCGCCTTTCTGGCCTTCACCGCCGTCAACTTCTGCGCGTTGCGGCTCACCTTCGATGCACACATCAAGGACGGGGCTGGCCTGCTGCGCGGCGTGCTCTTCCCGGTCATCGGCCTGGTCACGGCCGGCTGGATGCTGGCCAGCCTGGATAAAGACGCACTGATCATGGGCTGTAGCTGGCTCGCCCTGGGCGCGGTTTACCTCGCCTGCCGGACCAGCTTCTTCCGCAACCCGGTGCCTGACGCGCTGGCGTAGCGGCCACCTTCCAATCGAATGCCCTGACGACAACTACAAGGCAAGGCCCTGGCCTTGCCGTTCAATGGCGAGAATCGACATGCAAACCAAACTCCTGATCAACGGTGCCCTGGTGGCCGGCGAAGGCGAAAACCTCGACGTATACAACCCGTCCCTTGGCAGCGTTCTGGTACAGACCACCGAAGCCAGCCGCACCCAGGTCCATGCCGCAGTGCAAAGCGCGGATGAGGCCTTCGACGCCTGGTCGCAAACGCCGCCCAAGGACCGCGCGGCACTACTGCTCAGGCTCGCTGACCGCATCGACGCCCAGGCGCCGGTTTTCGCCCGTCTGGAGGCGGACAACTGCGGCAAGCCGTTCACCGCCGTGCTGCAGGACGAACTGCCCGCCGTGTCGGACGTGTTCCGCTTCTTTGCCGGCGCCGTGCGCTGCCTGCAGGGCTCGGCGGCGGGCGAGTACATTCCGGGCCACACCTCGATGATCCGCCGCGACCCGGTGGGCGTGGTCGCCTCCATCGCCCCGTGGAACTACCCCCTGCTGATGGCGGCCTGGAAACTGGGCCCGGCCTTGGCCGGCGGCAACACCGTCGTGCTCAAGCCGTCGGAACACACGCCGATGAGCACCTTGAAACTGGGCGAGCTGCTCGCCGACATCTTCCCCGCCGGCGTGGTCAACATCGTCCACGGTCGCGGCGCCTCGGTGGGTGAACCGCTGACCAGCCACGCCCAGGTGCGCATGGTGTCGCTGACCGGCTCCGTGCGCACCGGCAGCCGCATCATCGAAGGCACCGCCGACAGCGTCAAACGCATGCACATGGAGCTCGGTGGCAAGGCGCCGGTGTTGATCTTCGACGATGCCGACATCGACGCCGCCGTCGAAGGCATTCGCGCCTTCGGCTTCTACAACGCCGGCCAGGACTGCACCGCCGCGTGCCGCCTCTATGTGCAGAAGGCGGTGTACCCAGCGTTCGTGCGCAAGCTCGGCGAAGCCGTGGCCAGCATCAAGTGCGGGCTGCAGGATGACCCGGCGACCGAGATGGGCCCGCTGATCACCCGGGAGCACCTGGAGCGCGTGGAGGGCTTCGTGAACCGTGCCAAGGAACTGCCTCACATCGAGGTGGTGACCGGCGGCAAGCGCGCTGCGGGTGCCGGGTTCTTCTTCGAGCCGACGGTTCTGGCCGGCGCCACGCAGGAGGACGAGGTGGTGTGCCGGGAAATCTTCGGCCCGGTGGTGACGGTTACGCCATTCGAAGACGAAGCCAAGGCACTGGCATGGGCCAACGAGTCGGACTACGGCCTGGCCTCATCGGTGTGGACCGCCGATGTGGGGCGCGCCCATCGCCTGGCCGCTCGCCTGCAATACGGCTGCACCTGGGTCAACACCCACTTCATGCTGGTGAGCGAAATGCCCCATGGCGGGGTGAAGCTGTCCGGCTACGGCAAGGACCTGTCGATGTACGGGTTGGAAGACTACACGGTGGTTCGCCACGTGATGTTCAAGCACTGACCGCCCACGCCCCGGATTACCCAGACCATTTCCAAGAGGTTTTGCATGAACAACATCGAGACGTTCGAAAGGCTCGAGTCCAACGTGCGGATGTACTGCCGTGACCTGCCACTGGTGTTCGATACCGCCCAAGGCAGCAAGATCCGCGGCGAAGACGGCCGTGAGTACCTGGACTTCTTCGCCGGCGCCGGCGCCCTGAACTATGGCCACAACGACCCGCGCATGCGCGATGCCTTGATCGCGTATCTCTCCTCCAACGGCGTGACCCACGCCCTCGACCTGCACACCACCACCAAGCGCCAGTTTCTCGAGGTGATCGAGCGCGACCTGTTCAAGCCTCGTGGCTGGGACTACAAGGTGCAGTTCACCGGCCCGACCGGTGCCGATGCCGTCGAGGCGGCGTTGAAGCTGGCGCGCAAGGCGACCGGGCGCAGCAAGGTCGTATCGTTCTACGGGGCTTACCACGGCATGACTGCCGGCGCCCTGGCCGTCACTGGTAACCGCACTCGCCGTGGCCCAGGGCTTTCCACCGACGTGGTGTTCGTGCCGTACGAAGACAGCCCCTATGGCGAATTCGACAGCATTGGCTTCCTCGAGCGCCTGGCCAACGACCAGGGCAGCGGCTCGGAGCTGCCAGCGGCGGTGATCGTCGAATCCGTGCAGATACAGGCCGGCGTCTACCCGGCTTCCAACGAATGGCTGCAACGCTTGCGCAAGTGGACCACCGATCACGGCGTGCTGCTCATCTGCGACGAGATCCAGGCCGGTTGCGGCCGCACCGGCGAGTTCTTCGGCTTCGAGCGCTCCGGGGTGGTGCCAGACCTGATCACCTGCGCCAAATCGATCGGCGGCTTCGGCCTGCCGATGGCGATCGTATTGATTCGCGCCGGGCTGGATGTATGGCAACCGGGCGATCACATCGGCACCTTCCGCGGCAACCAACTGGCGTTCCTGACGGCCCAGATCGCGCTCGGCTATTGGCGCGAAGAGCCATTCCTGAAATTGCTGGCCACCAACTGCGCAGCCATGGAGCGCGCAGTCGCAGGTTTCGCGGAAATTCCAGGCGTCGCGTCCGCGCGCTGTCGCGGCATGATCGCCGGCATCGACTTCGGCCGCGGCAACGTCGCGTTCGCCAAGGATGCCCAGCAGCGTGTGCTGCAGGCGGGTGTGCTGGTCGACCGCTGCGGCCCGAACGGCGAAATCATCAAGCTGATGCCACCGGTGAACACCCCGACCGACCAGCTCGAAGACGGCCTTAAAGCCTTCGGCGTATCGGTCGCGGCAGCGCTTGGTCAGTAACCGCAGGGTTCTGCCGTGCGCCCCGGTGGCGGTACACAGGGCGCACGCAACCTGCCTACTTGCGGGCGCCTCTGCCTGCGACAGGAACTTGAGCCAATGAACACCACCACCTCAACGGCCCAGAACGACCTGGCCTCACTCATCCACCCCAACACCAACCTGGCACAGCACCAGGAAGTCGGCCCCTTCGTGATTGCCGGCGGCGACGGCGTGCGGGTCTTCGACGAGCAAGGCAACGCCTACATCGAGGCGATGTCGGGCCTGTGGAGCGTTGCCCTGGGCTTCAGTGAACAGCGCCTGGTCGACGCCGCCGTCGAGCAGTTCAAGCAACTGCCCTACTACCATAGCTTCAGCCACAAGACCAACGCCCCGGCTGCAGCGCTGGCCGCCAAACTGGCCGAGCTGGCGCCGGGCGACCTCAACCACGTGTTCTTCACCAACTCGGGCTCCGAAGCCAACGACTCGATGGTGAAGATGGTCTGGTACGTGAACAATGCGCTCGGCAAACCGCACAAGAAGAAGTTCATCGCTCGCCAGCAGGCCTACCATGGCGCCACCGTCGCCGCCGGGAGCCTGACCGGCATCCCCTCGATTCATCGCGACTTCGACCTGCCGGCCATCCCGGTTCATCACCTGACATGTCCGAACTTCTACCGGTTTGCCCGGCCTGGAGAAACGCAGGAAGCCTTTTCGGCCCGCCTGGCGAACGAACTGGAGCGCTACATCCTCGCTGAAGGGCCGGAAACCATTGCCGCCTTCATCGGCGAACCGGTGATCGCAGCGGGCGGCGTGATCCCTCCTCCCACCGGCTACTGGGCGGCGATCCAGGCAGTGTGCAAGCGCTACGACATCCTCGTCGTGATCGACGAGATCGTCACCGGCTTTGGCAGGCTCGGCACGATGTTCGGGGCTCAGCTGTACGATATCCAGCCCGACATCATGGTGCTCTCCAAGCAGCTCACCTCTTCCTACCAGCCACTGGCGGCCGTGGTGGTGTCCGATGCCATCAACGATGTACTGGTGAGCCAGAGCCAGCGCCTGGGGGCGTTCGCCCATGGCCTGACCTGCACAGGCCACCCCGTCGCCACCGCGGTTGCGCTGGAAAACATCCGCATCATCGAAGAGCGCGACCTGGTTGGCCATGTTCAGCACCTGGCCCCCGTGTTCCAGCGCCACCTGCGCGCGTTCGAAGACCACCCGCTGGTCGGCAACGTCCGAGGCGTCGGGCTGATGGGCGGGATCGAACTGGTTGCGAACAAGGCCACTGGCCAACCGTTCGCCCAGCCAGGTGCGTTGGGTGGCTACGTGTTCAAACAGGCCCACAAGCATGGGCTGATCATCCGCGCCATCTACGACACGATCGCGTTCTGCCCGCCGTTGATCACCACGCAGGGCGATATCGAAGCGATCTTCAGCGCCTTCGAGCGCACCTTGGCTGACGCGACGGGCTGGGCTCGATCGCAGAACCTGCTGTGAGCAAAGGCTCACCCCTGAGCATTACCTAAAACAACAATCAGGAGGCTTTGGCCGTGCACGAACAAAATGATGAAAGCTTCGACTTTGATGTTTCTGTGGTCGGGCTCGGTGCCATGGGAACGATCATGGCACTCGCGTTGCTCAAGCAAGGCAAACGCGTGGCTATCTGGAACCGGTCACCGGGCAAGGCCCCGGCGCTCGTCGCCGCCGGCGCTCACCTGTGCGACAGCGCCGAAGCCGCGCTGGCTGCAAGCCCAGCCACGATCTTCGTGCTCCTGGACAACCGCGCGACCCACGAGGTGCTCGGTCTGCCAGGTGTGATGCATGCACTGGCCAACCGAACGATCGTCGATTACACCACCAACGCCCAGGACGAGGGCCTTGCGCTTCAGGCCCTCGTCAACCGGGCCGGCGGCCATTACGTCAAAGGAATGATCGTGGCCTACCCGCGCAACGTCGGCCATCGCGAAAGCCACAGCATTCATACCGGTGACCGTGAAGCCTTCGAGCAGCACCGCCCGCTGCTTGAAGGGCTCGCCGGCCATGCTGTGTTCCTTCCCTGGGGCGAAGCATTGGCCTTTGCGACCGTGCTCCACGCCCATGCGTTTGCCGCGATGGTTGCGTTCTTCGAGGCCGTGGGGGCGAGCGAGCGGTTTGGCCTGCCGGTTTCGAAGACGGCCAGGCTCCTGCTCGACACGTCACGCTTTTTCGTCGCCGACGCACTCGAGGAAGCGGCACGCCGTCTCGAAGCGCAAGACTTCGCAGGCGATCAGGCGAGGCTCGATGTTCATGTAGATGCCTTCGCGCACATTGCCCAGTCCCTGCACGCACAGGGGGCCTGGACGCCAGTGTTCGACGCGGTCTGCCAGGTCGCGCAGCGCGCGGAATCGATGGGCCATGGCGACCAGGACATCGTGGCCACCACTAGGGTGTTCGCCCGCGAAGGCGATAACAAAGAGGCGTGACTGCGCGGTTACAGCGCCTCTCGGATTGCTCTCGAAAACAACAATTACAAAAATCGTTGGAGGATCACATGCGCCGATTTGGTTTTTTGCTGGCCGTCCTGACGCTGGCCATTTTCCTGAGTGCCCTGCTTGCCCCCAGGCCGTCTCTCGTCAACCGAGCGGCGGCGCACCGCATGGGGCATCCGATCACCAGCATCGGCGAGGTCTTCAGGGGGTACTAAGGAGGGAACGCGGCCGCAGGCACTCACCCCAGCGGCCGCTTGTAACTCAATGATCGACTGCACCGCTGGCACCGAGGCCGGTCTGGCCGCGTACGAACTGGTCGGCGAAGGCCGCCCTTTCCGCCTTGGCCCGTGCGGTCCGGTCCAGCCGGGAAACCACGCAGGCCACCAAAAACGCCAACGGCATGGAGAACAGCGCAGGCTGGGTATAGGGGAACAGCGGCTCGGCAAAGTGCAATACATCCACCCACACCAGCTTGGAGAACACCACGAAGCCCATGGCGCTGAGCAACCCGACGTAGCCACCGGCCAACGCGCCACGGGTGGTCAGCCCCGACCAGAACATCGACAGGAACAGCACCGGGAAGTTGGCCGAAGCGGCGATGCCAAAGGCCAGCGCAACCATGAACGCCACGTTGATGTTTTCGAACACGATGCCCAAGGCTATCGCCACCAGGCCAAGGCTCAGGGTAGCCAGTTTGGTCACCCGCAGTTCCTGCACCTCGCTGGCCGCGCCCTTCATGATCACCCGCGCGTACAGGTCATGGGCGATGGCGGACGCCCCGGCCAGGGCCAGGCCTGACACCACCGCCAGGATGGTGGCGAAGGTCACGGCAGACAGAAAGCCCAGCAGCAGGTTGCCGCCTACGGCCTGGGCCAGGTGCATGACCACCATGTTGCCCCCGCCCAGCAGCTTGCCACCCACCTGCCCGCCTTCGAAGAACTGCGGCTGCTGGCTGACGATCACGATCGACGCCAGGCCCAGCAGGAAAATGACATTGAAGAAGTAGCCGATGAACCCGGTGGCATAGAGCACCGACTTGCGCGCCTCCCGGGCATCGCTGACGGTGAAGAAGCGCATCAGGATATGCGGCAGCCCGGCGGTGCCAAACACCAGCCCCAGGCTCAGCGACAGCGCGGTCAATGGGTCGGCCAGCAAGCTGCCGGGCGCCAGCAGGCGTTCGCCCAGAGCATGGGTGTCCATGGCCTGGCTGACCAGCGTGTCATAGCTGAAGTCGAATTCACGCATCGCCAGGAACAGCACCAGCGAGCCGCCGACCAGCAGCAGGAATGCCTTGATGATCTGCACCCAAGTGGTCGCCACCATGCCGCCGAAAGTCACATACAGCATCATCAGCGCACCGACGATCACCAAGGCGATGTGGTAGTCCAGGCCGAACAGCAGCCTGATCAACTGCCCGGCCCCGACCATCTGCGCCACCAGGTAGAAACACACCACGGTCAGCGAGCCGATGGCGGCCATGGTGCGCACCTTGCCCTGGTCGAGGCGGTACGAGGTGATGTCGGCGAAGGTGAAACGGCCCAGGTTGCGCAGCCGCTCGGTCATCAACAGCAGCAACACCGGCCAGCCCGCGAAGAAAGCGATGAGGTAGATGTAGCCATCCATGCCGGAGGTGTAGATGAGCGCGGTGATCCCCAATAGCGTCGAGGCGGACATGTAGTCACCGGCCAGCGCCAGGCCGTTCTGCCAGCCCAGGATGCCGCCACCGGCGCTGTAGAAGTCCGCCGTCGAGCGGGTGCGCCGCGCTGCCCACCAGGTGATGCACAGGGTGAACAGCACGAACACCATGAACATGCCTATGGCATGCAGGTTGAGCGGCTGACGCTGGCCCGCATCGAGCGCAGGCGAAGCCGACGACAGGCCGGAGTGCAGCAACAAAGCCAGAGGCAATAGTTTCTTCATGCGCCCTGCTCCTCTTCCAGCCCGGCGACCAGCGCCTGCGTCAGGCGATCGAACTCGCCGTTGGCCCGGTACACATAAAACGCCGACAACGCACAGAAGAAGACGAACAGGAAGGCGCCGGCCGCGACGCCGAAAGTCATGTTCGACCCCTCGGCCAGGCGCCTGGCGATCAGCTCGGGCCAGAACGATACCAACGCGGTGTAGCCATAGAATGTGGCCAGAATCAGCACGAACAGGCTCAGGGTAAATCGGTTTCTGCGCGTCACCAGTTGCTGGAACCGGGCGCTGGCGCGAACACGCGCGTATAACAGGCTGGACATGGGACACCTCGATCAATGTACTTGTTGTTATGGGGTGAGCAGGTGTTGTAGCTCGATCAGTGCTCGGCGTCGGCGGTCTGCGCCTCCTGTTGCCGGGCCCACTCGCGCAGGACGAACTTCTGGATCTTGCCGGTGGCGGTCTTGGGCAGCTCCGTGAGCGATACATGTCGCGGCGCCTTGAAATGCGCCAGGCGTTCACGGCACCAGCGGATCAGGTCGCCTTCCGTGACCGTGGTCCGTGCATCGGCGCGCAGGGAGACGAACGCATGGGGTGTCTCCCCCCAGCGCGAATCCGGGCGCGCCACCACCGCGGCCTCGACCACCTCGGGGTGCTGGTAGAGCACCTCCTCGATCTCCAGCGAGCTGATGTTCTCGCCGCCGGAAATGATGATGTCCTTGGCCCGGTCCTTGATTTCCACGTAGCCATCCGGGTGCAGCACGGCCAGGTCGCCCGTGTGCAGCCAGCCATTGGCCAATGCCGCCCGGGTGGCCTCCGGGTTGTGCAGGTAGCCTTTCATCACGGTATTGCCGCGCACCACCAGCTCGCCAAGGGTAAGGCCGTCGGCCGGGACCGGGCGGCCGGTGTCGGTATCCAGCACCGTGGCTTCCTCGAGCATCGGGTGGGCGACACCCTGGCGGCTCATGAACTGCGCTCGGGCCTCCAGGGGCAATTCGTCGACCCCCGGCTGCCACAGGCACAGTGTGCTGGGGCCGTAGCTTTCGGTCATGCCATAGGCATGGGTGATATTGAAGCCACGCGCTTCCATCGCCGCGATGACCGCACTGGGCGGGGCGGCACCGCCGGTGATCACCGATACCGGCACCGGAGGGGCGCAGGCATGCTCGGCGTGGATCAGCATCGACATCACCACCGGGGCGGCGCTCAGGTGGGTCACGGCATGCTCGACGATGGCGGCGTTTATCGCATCAGGCTGGACCTTGCGCAGGCACACGTGGGTGCCACCGGACAACGTCACCGCCCAGGTATGGCTCCAGCCGTTGCAGTGGAACATTGGCAAGGTCCACAGGTACACGCTGCGCGGTCCCAACTGGAAGATCAGCGCACCGGCGCAGGCATTGAGGTAGGCGCCGCGGTGATGCAGGACCACGCCCTTGGGGTCCCCCGTGGTGCCGGAGGTGTAGTTGATGGCGATCGATTGCCATTCGTTCTGAGGCGCACTCAAGGGTCGCGCGGGGTCGCCCTGGGCCAGGAACGCTTCGTAATCCAGGGCGTGGGCCAGGTCGGCGCGCTCGGCCTGATCATCGTCGATGCCCACCAGCAAGGGCGGCGCATCGAGCATGGCCAGCGCCTGATGGGCCACGGCACCGAACTCGCGATCGCAGATCAATACCTTGGCCGCGCAGTGACGCAGGATGAAGGCAATGCTGCGCGCCTCCAGGCGGATGTTGATGCACACCAGCACCGCCCCGGCACCGGGCACGCCATAGTGGGCCTCGAGCATTTCCGGGATGTTCGGCGCCAATATCGCCACCCGCTCGCCCGGCTGAACACCGACCCGCTCCAAGGCACTGGCCAAGGCGCGGCTGCGCTCGTGCAACTGGCGGTAGCTGTAGCGCCTGGCGCCGTAGATCACCGCATCGCGCTGCGGATACACCTGCGCGGCACGCTTGAGGAACGACAGCGGCGACAGCGGGACATGGTTGGCTTCGTTGGGAGCTAGCTCGTGCTCGAGGGTGGGAACCATCATGGCAGGCACCTCATCGACACATTGCTCAGGTCTTGCACGCACATACATACCTCCTGTTCTTGTTGTTATTGCACCAGGGCGCGTTACAGGCTGCTGCACAGATGGCCGCCATCGACCACGATCTCAGCGCCGCTCATCCCCCGCCCAGCATCGCTGGCGAGCAGCAGCAAGGCGCCGTCCAGGTCCGCCGGCACGCTGAAGCGGCGGCTGGGGATACGCGAGCGCAACTTGTCACCAGCCTCGCTGACCAGGAACGCCTCGTTCAGCTCGGTCATCACGTAGCCGGGCGCCAGGGCGTTCACCCGGATGCCATGGCGTGCCAACTCCAGCGCCATGGCGCGGGTCAGGTGGGCCAGGCCGGCCTTGGCCGCCAGGTAAGGGCCGACGGCACCGGCCACACGGCTGGCGAGGATCGAAGTGACATTGATCAGGCTGCCGCCCTTCCCCGCCGCGACCATGCGCCGGGCGCTTTCCTGGGCCACCGCCCAGGCACCCTTGAGGTTGGTGTCGAGCACGTGGTCCCAGCTTTGATCATCGCAGGCCAGCAAAGGCTGGCTGTCACTCACTCCCGCATTGTTGACCAGCACATCCAGCGGGCCGACGGCATCGAGCACCCGGCAGATGTCCTCACGGCTCGTCACATCGAGGGCAAAGGCCTGCGCCCGCCCTCCCGCCAGCTCGATGGCCTCCACCAGTGCCTGCAGTGGCGCCTGGCGCCTGGCGGTCACCACCACCTCGGCGCCTGCGCCGGCCAGGGTCATGGCGAAGTGGCGGCCGAGGCCGCTGGAGGCGCCAGTCACCAGGGCGCGACGCCCGTCCAGGGCGAACAGTCGGGCAAGGTCCGGTTGCATCACTGGGCCTCCAGGCGCTGGTCGAGCAGCTTCTTCGCCAGGCTCATGCGGTGCACTTCGCTCGGGCCGTCATAGATGCGAAACGGGCGAATGTCGCGGAAGATCCGCTCCACCACGGTGTCCCCGGTCACCCCGCGCCCGCCCAATACCTGGACGCAACGATCGACCACCCGCCACAGCGCCTCGGCGCTGATCACCTTGGCCATGCTCGAATCGACATTGGCGCGCCGACCCTGGTCGAGCACCCAGGCGCAGTGCCAGACCGCCAGGCGCACCACGTGCAGGTCCATCATGTTGTCGGCCAGCATGAAGCCCACACCCTGGTGCTCGCCCAGCGGCTTGCCGAAGGCGTCACGGGTGCGCGCATAGTCGCAGGCGATGTCGTGGGCGCGGCGCGCGGCACCGAGCCAGCGCATGCAATGAGTCAAGCGTGCGGGCGCCAGACGCACCTGGGCATAACGGAAGCCCTTGCCGATCTCGCCAAGGACATCGCTCGCCGGGATACGCAGGTTGTCGAAACGCAGCTGCCCGTGACCGCCGGTAAAACAGCTGTCCAGCGAGTCCAGCTGACGTTCAAGGATGATGCCGTCACGCTTCATGTCGGTCAGGAACATGGTCGCCGTGCCATCCTCCATGCGCGCCATGATGATGCCGAAGTCGGCGCCTTCGGCCCCGGTAATCAGCCACTTGCGGCCATTGATCAGGTAGTCGTCGCCATCGCGGGTGGCGGTGGTGCGCAGCATCGAGGGGTCCGAGCCGGAGCCGGGCGCGGGCTCCGTCATGGCGAAGCAGGACCGGGCATGGCCCTGGACCAGCGGGCGCAACCAGCGGTCTTTCTGAGCCTCGGTGGCGACCACATCCATCAGGTGGATGTTGCCTTCGTCCGGGGCATGTATGTTCAGCGCCACCGGGCCCAGCGGCGAGTAGCCGGCCTCTTCGAAGACGATCGCCTTGGCCACGTGGCTCAGTTCCAGGCCGCCCATTTCGCGGCTGGCGTGGGGCGTCAGCAAGCCGGCGGCGCGGGCGCGGGCCACCAGATCCTGGCGCAGGGCATCGCTGGGGCCATGGCTGTCTTGACGAGGGTCGTTCTCGAACGGGATGACCTGTTCGGCGATGAAGTCTCGGGTCTTGGCCTGCAGGGCGAGCAGTTCGTCCGGGAGGGTGAAGTTCATGGCTGTCCTTGTGTGTTCTTGTCTATCGGAGGAATGGGTGGTCAACGCCGTTCAGGGCAAGGCCTTGGGGTTGCTGATCGCCAATCGGGCGAGGGTGACCTGGCGCAATGTCTCGACCAGCGTGCAACGGGGTTGCACGGCATCATGGCAGCCTTGGCGAATGGCGCAGGCGAGCTGACGGCGCAGGTCGGGCAAGGCCGCGGGCGCCTCGCCGACCAAGGCGGCCAGACGCGTCTGTTCCTGGTCCTCGGCATGGGCACCCAGGCAGCTTTCGCGGGCCGCTATGGCCATGGCATTGGCGATCATCAAGGCCGGGTAGCGCAGCTCGCCAGGCAGCACAGGCAATACCTGCTCCAGCAAGGTCTGGCGGGCGATTTCGAGTAATTCATGGGCGTGCGTTTGAGTCATGGCGCATCGGCTCCGGTCATGTTCAGGATGTCGAGTTCAAGCTCCGGGAGCATGCGCGCGGTCAGTGCCAGCTCAAGGGAAGGCTCTTCGCCTGACAGGTGGCGCTGCCCCTGCTGCAATGCGATCACCGCCCAGCGCAGCGTCGCCATGACCTGCCAGTAGTGCAGTTGTTGGGGCTCGATCCACAGTGGCGATACCTTGTGGTAGCCACGCAGGAAGTCCCCCAGCAGGCCGATGCCGCCGGCCTCCAGGTCAGGGCGCGTGAAACGCCAGCAGCGGGCGGTGAACCAGCCCAGGTCCTCGCACGGGTCGCCCCAGCCAGTGAACTCCCAGTCCAGCACCGCCTCCAGTCCCTGCTCGCTGGCCAGGTAGTTGCCCGTACGGTAGTCGCGATGCAGCAGGCACAGACGGCTGTCGCGTGGTGCATGCAGCTCGCACCAACGCAGGCCCCACTCCAATACCGGATAGGCATCGTCCAGGGTGTCGAGGTAGCGACGGTAGGCATCGACGCAAACCAGGGCCGGCGAGCGTTTGGGC
This sequence comes from Pseudomonas sp. B23(2017), assembly GCF_002113725.1. Taxonomy (NCBI): domain Bacteria; kingdom Pseudomonadati; phylum Pseudomonadota; class Gammaproteobacteria; order Pseudomonadales; family Pseudomonadaceae; genus Pseudomonas; species Pseudomonas sp. B23(2017). Next base: position 157,927 of record NZ_NEJM01000010.1, read on the forward strand.
AGGGGCAGGAAGGCCAGCGCCGCGCTCGGCGGACGGATCTGATGCAGGCGCGCCAGGTTGGCGCCGAGCTGCTCCGCGAGCCGGGCCTGGCCCAAGGCTCCCGCCGCTGAACTGAGCCGCCGACCGGCAGCAACACCTGGCACATACTCCATCAGGAAGAACACCCGCCCGTTGACCTGCGTATCGCGACATAGCCAAAGCGGCCGCGGCACTTTCACGCCTGCCTGATGCGCCACCTGCAACACGGCGAACTCCTGCGCGCGGTCGAGGCTGGCGGGTAGCGCGGAAAGCGCATCGCTGCGCAGCACCCAACGCCGGTCGCCAGCCCACGGGCCGCCTTCGATCAGCAGGTCCAGCAGCCAGTTTTCCTGGATGGCGCCGCCGCTCAGGCGCTTGCGCGCCTGGATGACCACCCGCGTTGCCAAGGCCTGCTCACGGATGAACTCGGCCAGGCAGTGATCGTCAGTCATGGCCGCGAACGTATCGCCGGCCTGGGAAATCGTTGGTGGATTGTTCATGCGTCTGTAGGCCCTGTCTTTGGTTTCCGGGTTGGCACAACCCCAGGAGCAAGGCGTGGGCCAACTCTTCAGGAAACATCGGCAGGCCGCATGCAGCCTGGCTTTGGGCAACTTCTCGATGAGTAAAGGGCATACAATCCGTTGCACATTTGCAACCTGTTCATTCAGTATCGAAACATTTCAATCATGAACAGGTCTCGCCATGGACGCTCTCGCCTCCCAGGTCATCGTGCTGATCAGCCACTTGCAGCGCCCTCAGCAACGCAGCCGGCTCGCCCACGTGGTAAGCGGGCTCACGGCGGACTACCCCGATACCCATATCGAAGTCCTCGACACCTCGGTGGCCGAGGCACTGCAGACCGCCCGCGAACTAGTACAGTCAGGCAACGTGGATGTGTTCGTCTGCGCCGGTGCCACCGCAGCCTACCTGCGCAGACACCTGACGCGCCCGGTGCTGGCGATGCGCGTTGGCAGCGGCGACCTGCTGCGGGCACTGGGGCAGGCCAGCGAGCGCTCTTCCCAGGTGGCCGTGCTCAGCTACAACCACATCAACCACGACTTGCAAGCCATGGCCGCGCTATTCACCGTCCAGGTCCACCAGGCCGCCTACACCTCCCTGGAGGAGGCTCGCCAGGCCGTCGACCAGGCGGCCCGGCTGGGCTGTCGCAGCATCATCGGCTCGTCGACGGTGGTGGAGCTGGCAGAACAGGCGGGGCTGCATGGCGTCCTGTCGCTGAGCGAGGACACCGCGCGCAAGGCGCTGGAGGAAGCCCTGGGCATTCTCGACAGCCAGCGCGTCGAGATCGCCAAGCGGCGGCATCTCAATGCCGTGTTGCAACATATCCCCGCCGGCGTGGCGGCGGTCGACAACCAGGGCGTCGTGCAATCGCTCAACCCGGCCCTTGCCAAACTGCTGGAGTTGCCGGCCAGCGCCGCACTGGGCCGGCCGTTGCAACAGCTGTGCCCGGAACTGGACCTGCAGCAAGCGCTGCAGGAAGGCGTCGGCGAGGAAAACCGAGTGATCCGGCTGGGTTCGCACGCCGTGGTCAGCAACCTGTTGCCCATCCTGGAGAACGGCGAGCGCACCGGCCTGGTGCTCACCTGCCAAGACATCACCGCCGTGCAGCGCGCAGACCAACGCATCCGCTCCACCCGCCGCCCCGGCGCCTTCAACGCGCGCTACCGGCTCGAACAGCTCGACGGCAACAGCAAGGCCAACCGCGACATGCTGCAACTGGCCAAGCGCTTCGCCGCCAGCCATTCGACCATCTTGATCACCGGCGAAAGCGGCACCGGCAAGGAGCTGCTGGCCCAAGGCATCCACAACGAAAGCCCGCGCCGGCAAGGCCCCTTCGTCGCCATCAACTGCGCGGCGTTTCCCGAGTCTTTGCTGGAAAGTGAATTGTTCGGCTACGAGGAAGGCGCCTTCAGCGGCTCGCGCAAAGGTGGCAAGCCAGGCCTGTTCGAAGCGGCACACCGCGGCACGCTGTTCCTCGACGAGATCGGCGACATGCCGGTGTCGCTGCAAACACGCCTGCTGCGCGTGCTGCAAGAGCGTGAAGTCCTGCGCCTGGGCAGCACCGAACCGATTGCCATCGACGTGCGCATCATTGCCGCCACCCACCAGGACCTGCGCAGCGCCATAGACGATGGCGATTTCCGTACCGACCTGTATTTCCGGCTCAACATCCTGCGTCTGCAGACCACCCCGCTGCGCGAACGCCCTGAGGACATTGCCCTGATCTGCCGGGGCATCAGCCAGCGCCTGCTCGTTCAGGGGCAACCACCGGGAGCTGCAGACATCCCCGCCGCGCTGCTGCCGTACCTTGAACGCTATGCCTGGCCGGGCAATGTCCGGGAACTGGAGAATGTGATCGAGCGCGCGATGCTCTCGGCACGCGAACTGCTTGAGGACCACCGCGTGAACGAGCAGTACCTGGCACGCGTGCTACCTGAACTGTGCGAAAGCTCTCCCCCTTCACCCGCCCGGAAAAAGTCGTCAGACGAAACGGACCTGCACACCATCGGCAAGGTCGCGCAACTGCGCCATGTAAGGGAAACGTTGGAAAGCTGCCACGGCAACCTCGACGAAGCCGCCCGCCGTCTCGGCATCAGCCGCACAACCTTGTGGCGGCGCTTGCGATCTGCCAATTGAATGAAAGCCCCAGTCCCATGTTCAATCCATGACGTCTGGTTGGACAGTCTCAAGGCCCGATACCGTCTAATCATCCGCGAACTGACTGGCTCGACGTACATCGCCGGGTTGCTAGCGATTTTGTTGTGGAGGGCGCTCAACCTGTTTAGTTACCTGGAGATACTTATTCTGCGAGCGATTGCCCTCTATCAGATCCGGCGACTATGCGCGATGTACTGTATCGTCCGGCATTCTTGCTCAGTCGCCTGACGACCATGCTGATGCAGTCGGAGCAGGACAATATGGCGCCCGGAGGTGCGTTTTCGCGATGTGCATGTTCAGCCGGTCTGGACGCAACTGACCGCTTTCGACCCATTGCAGACATTCAAGAGCTCTCCAAGATGTGGTGTTGCAGGTCGCATCGAGCCTTATCTCCTAACAGACCACCCGTCAGCTTGATCCCGCCTGGAGCAGTTTTTCAATACCTGCTAGAGCGTTTCGTGGATCGCGATTATGCATCGCAACATATACTAGCATAGTTCCCGAGTTCACCAAGGCCAGCACACATGAAGGTGTCCAAGTTCGAGAGTCACATAAGCGGTCAGCTCATGAAGGCCATTTTCCAGTAGTGAAAGGGCCAGCGCATCTGCCTTATGATCACCAGGCTGCTGTGTGAACTCATACAGCGCCTGGCCAAATAGTATAGTCATTTATGTGGAAAATTCGTCTAGCCGTTAGAGTCGCGCTCGGCGACAACCAATGTTGATTTATAGCTTAAACACCGTCACCATAAATTTGGCGTCGTATCGCGTAATCAACCTCGCAGTAGCCAGGATATAGTTTACCGCAAGAGAAGTCACGCTCGTCATAACCCGGAAAATACTCAACCCCACCCCCATCCTGCTTAAACTGAATGTACATTTGAGGCGAGCCATTCAGCTCCCTGTTGTTTAATGATATAATATGGTTGGCGGCCTTGATTAATTGGTAAAATAAGCTTTGGAGTACACCTTTTCGATATGAGATGTATTTTTCTCGCTGGTAGTAATCAAGGTGCAGGCAGCTTACCCAGTAAGCATATTCATCCCCTTCAATATATTTGTTTTCATGCAGGCAACAAATGGCTACAAGATCGCGACATACACAATTGAAGTTGCGAATGGCATTTATAAGCACTGTGGAATTTATATCATTCTTGTGATCCTCTATTATCCACTCAACCTGAGATAAGTAGGATTGAATTCGAAGCAGGAACTGCTCTGAAATCCGAACATCACAATAAAAAAACGGCAGAAAACAGCAGTAATAAATAAGATTGCTCGGATCTATCTTGTCGCACCAAAATCGATAGATTCGCGATGTCGACAGGTCTCGATTGCTTGTGTTTCGGGCATAGAGCAATTCAGAGTCTAAGAAATCTACAATTGTTTTTAGCTTGGGAAGATCAGAGCTATTAACTATTTCCTTGACTAGGTCGGCCACATCAAGCATGTCGCTTTTGGTATCTAATTCGTATTCAGCAGTGCCTATTTTGGCAATCCGATGGTTAGACTTGCTCACAATATTTAAAATTATCAACCGATCATAACTTTTATAGAGGCCCTTTTCTATAAACTTGTCGACGGTGTGTTTCGTTTTGGCTAGGGCTGACGTGGACGTCACCTGAAAAGCAACTCGACTTTGGCCGTCACCTAAATCTATCGCAGCAGTGTTATTGTTAATGATATTAATATTTTTAAGCTTGAGACCATAAATTAAATTCAGAAGACCGCAATAAAAATCTTCTGCGCCATGATTTATATCCGTTAGCGCCATGCCGTTATGAATCTCGACCTGGGCTTTTAACCAAGCGAGCGCTGCTATTATTTCTCTGTGATAGTTAAGCCGATTCATTTCTTTGAGTGCTCCGAAAATTCATAAGTGGCTATGAGAAAGCAGCAGTCGTGACACTACCAAAAATTCGCAAGCCGGTGGCCAGTGATGGCCAAAAGCTACATTTAGTTATGATGGATGTCCACTCAATATTTTGGGTAGTCGCTTTGGGAACAACCCACCCGGATATCACGGACGCATGATGGAAGCACGCGATGATGCGCTCTGATGTCGTCCAGATTGTTCAAGGTTTGAGGATGGGGGATTGTCAGCGTTGCTTACCTGAGCAGGAGCGCTATACGGAGGTTCACGCGGAGCTTAAGGTGCATAGATCAAATTCGACAACAGACCTTCTCTGTGCTTTGAATGGGAGTCGATAGCGTCCGCTTTCGAGCCAGGCTGTGTGAAAACGTTCGACGCGATCCGGTTGGTTAGAAAACGACCATGATTACGCGCCCCTGCGACGGATCCACTCAAGGCCGCCCCATGGACATCCAGCTAATCGGCAGAAACAGGCTAGTTGCGGCCATTCGCTACGACCCTCAAATCCAGGATTCACTGATGTTTCAGACGCTCCCAGTTTCAGACGTGTAAACCTATTTTTTTACGTGTAAACCTAGGTGGTTTACACGTAAAAAAATAGGTTTACACGCATGCCTTAGCAAGCCTTGATTTCATGATGTGGCGTAGCTTGCGAAGCAAGCTACGAGTGGTGGGATGTTCATTACAGACAGGCCGGCCGAGGGTAGGCCTATCTGTTTAGGTCGTGGTGGCTTATCGAGCAACCCAGACTTCACCTCCCAAGCGCTGGTAGCGGCGCTCAAAAGCCTCCGAGCCTACCTCCATCACTTGGCAAACCTCCTGCCGCATGTCCTGTTCCTGTAGGAAACCGGTCTGCTTCACATGAGACTGGGTGTTGAAATCCAGTAGATGGATCAGCTCAGCATCGAGCCTTCAGATCTAATCGATGAGGACTTCATCGACCACTGGAAGCCAAGCTTGAAACTCTTCCCCGCTAGAGATTCTCCTAAAGCCTAACGGCGTGGCCATCAAAGTGGCGCCAACGGCTTCCTGGTTAGAATGTGTCTCATCCCAAAGACTATGTTTCTCAACCTCAGCAATTAGATCATCAAACTGCTCAGAGCTTTCAAACCCGATGATTGAAACCTCGAAGCCAGCCACTGAAATAGCTGCGATTAGAGCGGGAGGAACATCGATATCAGGACCGGCATACGCGGTCACCATGCGCCCTCCCAAGTGATCGTTAATTCGCTTTTGCCGCTCGTGCCCCCGATCAAACTGTGGCCCAGGCGCATTCGTGGAGATCGAAAACTTCCCGTCGTCGGTTAATTCAATTTTCCACGCCATGGGTGGATTTTCGCTGAATCGGCCAACAACAGTACGTGCAGGACGGAATGACATCACTGTCTGCTGCTGAAAGCACTGGAGGATTTCAAAGAAAAACAAACCTATTTGTATAGCGCCCACCAGCTCATCGTTAGGGACAAGGACTGGGAAACCACCGTTTCTTCGTCGTAACCGTAAACCTTCCGGGACCAGTATGTAGTCAGCGTGAGCTATGCCATTTCGTATGTCATCCCGGAAAGCGATTTCCAACAACCCTGCTAAGCCTGTCATTCCGATGGCTGTTGCAACCTGTGCCAAGTGTCGAAACATCGCGTTAGCATTGGGTCCGATGACGGCCCGAGGCTCCTTGCGGACGCGCACTAGGCCTTGAAATGGCCAAAGGTTGTAAGCCTTTAATTGCGCGACCCTTAGGGTGTTCAGCAATCCCTCATATACACCCCCAGCTTCTGCAAGATGAGCATAAAGGCAGAGCAGCTGTCGAAGCTCTGAGCGCGTGAGCGGCGTACCTTTAGACCCCAGTGCTTTCAGCTCCTGAAAGACCTCCTGGGCCGTAGCAACAGTACTCCAACCAGCATCTTGCACGCCACGAAACTCGCCAAACATAGCAGCTGCAGTATCGATCTCATTGATCTTCAACGCGTAAGCGTACAGATACGTCAACTGGGTATTGAGTGCTTGCAAATAGGTGCGGGGGTCCATATTTGGCATCCATTGAAATCAGAGAGAACTGGTCAGCAGCACGGACTACTTCGTCTTCAGCATTATCGAAGAAGGAGCTTTTTCACCAAATAGCTTCGCCTCACGTTTTTTCTGAGCCTTTGCCACGCGAGTGCCAACCTCACGAACGATCGTCGGCATGAAAGCCTTGAACACTATCGAAGGTTCGCTCGACGTTTCAGACCAAAGGTCAAAGCGGCCATCGACGATCTTCATAAAAAGGACTGATGCTCTCCAGAAGTCCTTCGGTTGCTGAGCACTCAGCATTGCTCCATACCAGGTCTTCGCCCAAATATTTTTTGCATACCACTCTGACGCAGCTGCATGAGCAGAGCCCACAAAACCTTTGGCTCCGGCGAAGCGGGACAGCACCCCGTCAGCATGCACGCTCTCATCACAAAATCCCGCAATCATAAGCGCAAGCATAGTGTCGCAGGGGCGTTCTGAGGCAAGCAGTTCATCGATATACGTCTGCAGAATTAATACATTCCCTGATAAATGAGCAGCAATGACTTCTTGTGCGATCTCGCTATCGTTACGAGATGATTGAAGCCGCTTTATACATACATCCCGGATCTCAGGAGTTTCTGACCGGCGCCAGAGAGCAATCGCCTCCATTGGGATTTTTGCGATACCAGTGACACGACGTATAATTGGGACTAAAGCCAGGACACGTTCAAGGAGTCTCAGTGCTAACCTGTCACCGAACATAATCGCAACTTGAAGCGCGACATGATAAAGGTTGCGCAGTGCCCGATCTGAGGTAGCCAGAAAAATTTTTATCCAGCGCTGAGCACGATCCACATCCTGTCCGATGATGGCTTGGATACCTTCGAATGTTAGGTCAGATAGTATTAAATCTGCATCTGCGGCCGTGAGTTCTGAAGCAAAGCGCGCATAGCTATCTCCCATACGACGGCGGCGTTCGTTAAACTGCTCATCCGATTCCGCAAGCCGACTCATCTTGGAGGCGAAATCGCTCTCAGTTGTAACCCGCTCCGTTAGCGAGATGAGTGGTGGTGTCGAGTTGGATGAATTTGGCACCTCAGTCTCAATATCGGGCAACTCCACATCGCTTCCATACTCTAAGGCTTTGGCAATTGCGATCTCGACACGGTCAGCAATGTTTCTGACGCTCTCGACAGGCAGCGTTTCTGCGGCAAAACCGTAATGGGAAAGGCTCATGCGATCTAGCGCAGGGCCCACCTCAATCAGCCCGGCACGTAACGCTTTCACCAACACCATAGATCCGTGCCAGTCCTCGAAGCTGCTATCACGGCCACGAGGCTTCGCAGCGCACCAGCCGCTATCGATCACTTCCTGCCATAGAGAGTCGTTATCGCTAGATGCCGCGACGGCGAGCGCTTCGTGGCGAAGTCCCTTAAGTGGTGTCCGGATAAACCCTTTGACAATCATGACCGCCCGCGGAGTCAAGGGCGACTGTGAGTAATGTATTGCGGCAAGAACCGCCGTCTGGGAATGTGTGTTGCCGTCGTTAAGCACGCGCTCCAAGACATGTTCCACTTTTTCTTCGGTGGCCCGATGAACACAGTCCAACAATTCCAGCAGTATCGTATCACCCTGCATATTAGCGATTGCATCTAGCTGCTCGTTCGCGCTGAGATGAGGTAAGGCGATAAGCGTAGAAAACTGAGCGGTTAGGAATTCATCCTTACCGTCATCAGTATCTTTATGAGACGCTGGGCAAGATACTCCGGCGGCCAGGAACCTTGAGGCTTGCTGTTTGGTAAGCCCGGCGCTGTGTCGCATGAGCTCCAAAACACCTTGGCGACGCTCAAATCCTGTACGGTCCAAGACGTCATTCGCGAGCGCGCGGAGTGAGTAAATCGCGTCATCCGATAGGAAACGCGCGATTCCAGAGCGAGCGCTACGGAAAAAGTGACCCTGCTCAGATAGTGCACGGCCGGTTGCGACCTTACCGACATCAAGCTCACGGTACCGTTTGGCAGTCGTCGTAACGTTGTCGGGCATGGTGGAATTTGGATTGCATGGGTCTACTGCGCAATGGTCCTCAATCAGAGACCAACCTTCATGGAGCTTCTGGCCGGGCTTAATCTCATCGAAAATTCTTTCACTTTCGATAGCATCACCGATGTCTCCGGTGCCGTGCAGAATGCCTACACGAGTCCATCTACCCACATCCGAACAGCCCTGCTCCGGTAGTGATTCCAGTTCCTGTAGAAGAGCAGCCCTGGTTTCATGCCAATCTACACGATTGAAGCGCAGCACATGCTCGAATTCTTCGTAGGGTGCTGATAGTGAGTAATGGAGCGCGTAAGAAAATCGCCAACGTAGAAAATAGGGGGCAATTTCGACCAGAGGCATACCAGACAGAAGATACAAAGCAAAATGGCTTAGACTATCAAAGTTGGGATGAGGAGCGATAATGAGGTTTGCCATCATGAACGATCGCTCGGCTTCTGTGATAGCAGCCAGTCGCGCCTGAATTTCAGTTTCAATTTGAGAGCGCTCTTCATCAACCCGCGTGGCGTTGTCCGAACGGATTGACATCCGCATCCGACGAGTGGGTTCGAGCGAATAGTAGGAAAGCCATCGCTTCGTCGATGTCAAGATCTCTTGCCAAACAGTCGGCTGCTCGCGCCGACTCAACAGTGCATGAAGGAGCCAGTCGTTGACACCATTATGCTCATGCGATAAATGCAGGTTTTCAGCAGCTTTCATGAAAGCGACCGGAGCCGATTTGGCAAGTACCGCGAATGCTTCAACTTGGCTGTTAGGTAGATTCTGTAATGTGACTAAATTCTCGATAAGCGCCGGCGGTATCTGAATGCTCGTCTCCTCATCTAAGCAAGCAATTTGCGTGGCGAGCAAAACCACCCTACCCGTCTCATCAAGCGCGCTTATCGGTTCCAAAATTGTGGCTAGTTTGTCCCGCGGGTCACGCCCATTACGCACCTCGCGCTCAAGTTGACCGACCAGGTGAAGCGCGAGCGCGAGATTCAGGCCATTTGGCTTGATCTCGTAGCGAGAACTGGTTCCCTTGACTGAGGAGAAGAACTGACACGACGCCACCGCCTGTAGTTGAGGCTCTTGGACGGCATTGAACAACCGAAGGTCGTCAGTCTCAAAGGCTTTTGCTCGGCTCAATATTGTCGCAGCAAGATCTTTTAGAAGATCGGCAAATTCCTGGGCAGGAAGCGGTGCTGCACCGAGTTGCTGCATCCTGCGCATATGTTCGAACAGGAGCCGCCCGACACTAAGTTCATCCAACAGCTCAATCGCTTTCGCCTGAATTAACTCGATTGCGATTCCTAGCAGCCGCGGATTTCGCACAGATTCGAGCACTTCCGGCCTGACGTTAGCAAAATCAATATCACGGCTTAGCAGTATCTCTTTAACATCCTGGATGGACCACTCAGCCAGCGAGACTGTCTTTGTGTCGCATGGCAACGTGTTTTTGAGATGTGCCCAGTGCTGAGTGCGGGTAGTTAGCACAAGACAACCACCCAAGTCATGGAGATGCAGCGCAGCTCGACCGATCCATCGCCCCCAGTTTGATTTTAAGGTTTGATTGAGGCCATCGACAACCAACGTCAAACGGACAGATCTCGCTGGCAGGTTTGCGCGCCATCCATGAAAGCGTCGCCTCCATCGCTTTATTGCCTGCGGTGTGTCACTGCCGCTTGTCTGGCGGATCAATCTACGGATTAGGAAGCTGTCGAAGTCATCGGATTCATCATCCGTCAAATCCTCTGCGGGACATAGGACAAAAAGCGATTTCGTGAGGGATCGACTCCACCCTTGGATTGCGAGCCAGCTTTTTCCAACACCCTCTTCACCTACAATTGCGTAAATTCGGTTTTGAGGTGCACCTGAGAATGCTTCTGTTAGAACTGCACGCTCCGGCCGGTCAAGCACCCTAAACCCAGTAGGATCAAGCGGGCAAAGTGGTTGACCAAACTCTGCACGCGCTCGGGCCTTGCTTGAGAAGATGCGATTAAGCCACGCTTCGCTCAGAGTCTTGGCATGTCCCAGCCCGACATCATCGGCGAGCGCTTTTCTCAGCACACCCAATCTGCTAGCAAAATCCACATGACGTCCGAAGTAGTCGATCGCATCCACAGCGGGTACAACAAGCACTGCTTCAGGCTTGCCCTTCAGGGCTTGGGCAATCAACTCTTTGGACTTGGAGGCAGCCGCTACTACTGCGATAAGCAGAGATCCCAGATCGTTATTCAACCAGTCCAATACCGCAATTCCGAAACCGTAATTGGCTGCGAATGTGCGAGCATCCTCCACTGTTTGCGAAGCGACCTCGCAAGTAGCGCCTAGAATCCAGAGATCCACCTGGCCGGTATCATCGTTGGCAACGTCAAAAAGCTTTGCCGAGACATCGTTCTTCTGAAGGCCTTCCTTATAACGTTTACCTTCAAAATAAGTGGCACCTCCGTCAAACGCGGAATCACCATCTCGGCCTCGTTGCGTACCTGATTTCGCAAGGCGGAACGATTGCCCTGTAAGCTCCCCCAGAACGATACCCAAAAGCCCCTCGAAGCCCTGTGGCCCGGAAGGGTCAAGTGCAAGTAAAGCGGTCTTAAGAGCTTTCGCGTGTGTCTGATCTGCTGACATATCAACCCCGTGTACCGCACGCTTATGCGCTCAATAGCCAAACCACCACGTTCTGACGTCGAAAAGCCCCTCCTAGGAGGGGCTTGATTTTTCACCGAGTGAAATTCTTCTTAACTACCTTTGAGCCGGCTCGATCCTTACGCAGCATGACCTTTATGCACATGAGGTATTTGGGGTCTCGGATGGTGTACGAGCCCGAACGGTCATTCCTCGACAGCAGTGGCGTACTGCCCGATGCTAGATCGGCAAGGATATTGCCTATACCCATATTTTTTACGGCAGTTTTCGGAAACTCACTTCGTATGACTTTGTCAACGTCGTTCGCATCAAATTGATGCCCGCTGAGTTGAGCGATGCAGTAAATTGCCTGGTTTCTTCGGGCTACGGTGGTATCGCGACTGTTTAGGTGCCCTTCGATTACGGTATAGCACTGCCGCAGACCGCTTAACATCCAAGCTTCATCTGCGAGATCAAGTAGGTCCGAATCGTAGATCCAGTCGTTTTCCTCAATCTCCTCGGCTAACGCTTCGCAGTATTCATGTACGCGTTGTGCTATGCCTAAGGTGATCGACCAGATATGATCGGAAACCTCTATGTACTCGACAGCTTCCATCTTGATCTCAAGCTGTTCGAAGCCTTTTCGAACGATTTCCTGAACCTGTCCAGAATCCAGGCTTCCTACTTTTCGTATCTCTGTTATTCGATTGGAAACAGATTCAGAGTTCTTAGTTTCACGAAAATATTGGAGGACACCGTTCGGAACGCCAACGATCAGGAAGTTTATGTTGCAGTCGGCGTATCGAGTATCATCCAAAAGAATTACTAAGTCTGCAAGCTCTGACATCAACGCCGGCGTGTCAAAAATAGATTCAAGGTTATCTAGGACAATAATCTTTTTTTGATCGACCCCGCCCGGACCGCTGCTTGCTAAGAGCTTGAACGCTCTCAGCAATGGTTCCTCTTGGGCGATGTTGTACATGCCTGTATGCTTCAATCCACCCTTTGCGAAGTATGCGCTTACCTCAGCGGCCTTTTCTTCGTTGTAACCCATCTTGACAGCAGTGCCGGGCTCGATGATGCAGCGGCAAATTTCCTGCGTAAGGGAGTTTGCTCGCGATGCGTTGGCGCAGTTAACGGCGATGTACGGCAGTTTATTCGCAGCTAGCGATTTCTTGAAAAGCCAAGTCTTTCCATTCCCACTTTCTCCGAACAGGAGAGTGTGACTGTGCCGGGCGAACGCTCTGGCGAGGTCTTTCTCCAGTCGCGGGCGGTGCACGTACATGGCTGGATTCAGTTCCCTGCTGCGAGGGGTGAACACCTCGCTTATCGCTTTCCTGCTCATGCTACTCCTGCGCTGTGGTGTGATGGCACCGCAATGCTACTCGTTTTTTGTAGTTCGTGACCATAGGGAAGCAACTGCAGAAGATGGATAGCCAAACTTGGTAGCCACAAGCCGGCGTCACACTTTGATGAGCACCATCGAGTATCGAAGTCTCGACATCCCTGCTCCAAGTGCCAATTAACGTTCTCGATGGTCACCGCTAATGCAGGAGCTCATGCTGCCACGGACAATGATAGATAGGCTCTAATAACTGTGCCTCGCTCGTGCCGACCTAGCTAAGCATTGGCCTCAGGGCGTATAGTTCGTGAGTAACGTCGTCGAGGAAGCTGCCGTGAAACGCACCCTGATTGGGATGGCAGAGGCTGGAGAGCCGCTGTTGCGACAAGCACTTGAGGCACTGCGCCAGTTGCATGAAGCCGAGGATGCGGGTGTTTCCGAGCCTGAAGTGGCGCGTCTTCGGCTACTGGCTGACTCACTCTACCAAGCGGTCATTGATTTTCAGCTGGTTAACGCCGGGCATTCCCCATCGACCATCCATTGAGGCGCAGGCGAATGACGCACAAACCATCGGTAGTTTACCCTGACCATCGAATGTATACAGACGCCGTGGACGCGATGAGGCGATACCACGAAGCCCAAGCCTCCGGCAGTCCTGCCGAGCAAGTCGAGCGGTTGCGAAAAATCGCCGAAGCGCAGTTTCAGGCAGTAAACGACTACCAACTTAAAGCCCTACGATGCGGCGCTCGACAGCCTCATTGATGATGACATCTGGCTGTAGGCCCTATTGACCCATATGCCTGAGCATGAGGTATCCGCAGGACCCTTATGCAGAAGACAACCCACGATCAAGTTCCTGAAAGAAATTCAACGCGCCCACTCGCCGAACGGTGCGTAGGACTCGATGTAGCGGGCGGCAGATTGCACATCACGCCAACCGACATAGGCCATCAATGCCTCGGTGCTCCACTGATTGCGGCTGGCCCAGGTAGCGAAGCCACGACGTAGCGAATGCGCCGAATAGCCCTCGGCCTCGATCCCGCTACGCAATAGAGCCCGGCGCAACAGACGCGACACACTGTTGGCATTAAGTGGCTGCTTGCTGAGATGCCCCCAGCGATCAATGCCACGAAACAGTGGGCCTTTCTCAATACCGCTGAGCGTTAGCCACTGTTCGACGGCTTGTACCGGGCATAGGCGTTTCAGCGCCGGCATGGTCAGATTGCGCCCGCGGTTGTCCCGGTCGGTCTTGCTGCTTGCCAGGAACACGTGCATGCCTACTTCCGTCTCGATCCGCACGTGCTCGGCCTGCAGTCGGCACAGCTCGTCGCCACGAAAGGCGCGCCAGAAACCGAGCAGGATCAGCGCCTGGTCGCGGGCGGCACGCAGTCGAAGTGCGGGTAGTGCACTGTGCATGTCGGCGCTCAAGCCCTCAATGCTGGCTTCCAGCACCTTGAGCTGCAACGCCGGCGCCTGTTTCACCGGCTGCGGGTGCAGCGCCTGGATGCCGCGCAAGGTGTCGCGCACTTGGGCCGCCTTGGTCGGGTCGACAAAACCGCGCTGCTGGTGCCACTGGGCGAGTGCCGCCAGGTGCGTGCGCAACGTACTGGCGGACAGCCGTGCCCCGAAGGCCGCCAGGTAGCGCACCACGCTGACGCTCGACGCCGGCAGCAGCCCGCCCCACTCCCCTTCGAAGTGCTCGATGGCCTGAGCGTAGCGGCGCGCGGTGCTGGCCCGGCGTGCCGCCTGCTGATACCGCTCCGCGTCGCTCACCTGACCTCCCGTGTACCGCGCTTACGCGCCGAATCCCGCTAAAACGCCTGTCAGGTTCAAGAAATCTGCATTCTCGAACGTCAGCTCGTCGGTCCGAAACTCCCAGTCCATATGCCAATCGTACCTGTACGCGCATACTGCTTGTACGGTACGAAATTGTCGGACTCTGCTCATGGCACGCGCAGGCATTAACAAGGCTCTGGTGCAACGGGCACGCGATACCTTACTCGCCCGTGGCGAACACCCAAGCATTGAGGCGGTGCGGGTAGAACTCGGCAATACGGGATCTAAAAGCACCATCCTGCGCTACCTGCAGGAGCTGCAGGCATCCGAACCGCACCCACCGAGCATTCGCCTTGATGACGAGCTGCAGACCTTTATCGGCAGTCTAGCCCAGCGCCTCGCTGCCGATGCCCAGGCGGCCGTCGCCGAGGACCGTGCTCGGCTACAGCGACAGCAAGCGGCCTACGAGCAACAACGCGCGATTGATCAAGCCCGGATGGAACAATTGCAGACAGTCCATCAGGAGTTGGGAGTCGAACGTCAGGCCGCTCAGCGACGTGAGCAGGAACTCAACGAACGCTTGCAAACCGTCGACGGTGAATGTGCGCGCTTAAAGGCGGGCGCACAGCATGCCCAGCAACTCTTGGAAGAACGCACTCAGCAGATCCGTTCCTTAGAAGAAAAGCATAAGCAAGCGCACGAAGCGCTGAGCCACTATCGACAGCAACACCTCCTACAACGTGAACAGGAGCTGCAGCGCCATGAGCGGCAGACCCAGCTCTTGCACCAGGAGGCACGCCACTCCCGCGAACTTCTCATGCGCAAGCAGGAAGAAGTGGCTCAGATCTACCTTGAACTTGAGCGCATCAACGCCGAGCAACAGATGCGCGTGCAGGACTTGCGCCGCCAGGAGCACGAATTGCAGCAGGCACTCATAGACAATGCACGCTTGATGAACGCACTACAAACCGCTGAAGCAGGGCGACAGATTCTGCAGGATGAGATCCAGGCTTTGCGCGCGCGAGCGCACCGCACACTGCTTGAACGACGTGGAGACAAGCAGGCACTGCGGCGAATGACGCTGCAACTCGCGCAACTACATGAGCTCCTCGCCCGGCTGACGACAGTTTGATTGGCTATACGGGTGTCGTGGTGAATCGCAATACCCACTGCCCCGTGCCAACAGCCCGCACCGCCACGTCTACCGGAAACGGCTATCGATTTGCTGGTGTTGCCGCACTTAACTCACAAGAGCAGCCTGTTCCACACCCGTTGTTCAGGTGGTGCTAATACTCTGGTCTCACACTCAGCAGTTAGCAGCTGCGTTGAAGGGCAAGCAAAGCGCTGGCACTGTCGAGCCCACTTTCGACGAAAGGAATCTGGAATTGAGGCCGCGCCCTGTCGCTCACGAAATTGTGAGAGCAACTGCCAGTCATCCGTTACTAGCCACAGCAGCAGCAGTAAGTCTGACTGTGGTCTTTCTATGCCAATAATGGCGCTGAGCCGTCGACCCAGTTGGGCGTAACGCTCGACTAGCTGGTTAAATGCATCTGCATTTTCAGGCCAGCATTGAAGAGCGATGTCGCCAAATTGGCCTGTTCTGATCAACATATCAGTCAACTGATAGATATCGCGGGCAATATTTTTTAAAACAGAATCCACGAGCGCTATGCACAGGTAACGCGTGAAAAATTTAGCAATCCCCAATCGATGATAACGATACTGAGGAGCGTCCCCTCTCAACAACAACACGAAAACACCCAAGCTATCCAAGTTGGGATATGCACGCACCTCACGCATATGGCGTTGCGAATAATACCCAATCGGCGCGTTCTGGATCCTCACCGCGTTGGCGCAGGAGTTCCAAAAAGCTTTGCTTTGGTTCGTCTGGATATCGGACAAGGCGTACCAAATCGGACTGGTGAGACCGTTCAACATTTCTGGCAGCTCGTTCAACAACAGCTTCAACAAATCGGAGCTAGGCAAAGCGCCCTGAAAATAGGCATCCCATTTTCGATTGAGCTGCGTGTCTTCCGTTGGTCCGTGGGTTGCTTCCCACCAACGTGCTAACGCTGGCCCGTTTGGCGCAACGTGGATTTTTGCCGCCAGTGTAAAAATGAAATGCTTGGCCCGGCAGTGCCGTACCAGCCTGTTGTACCCACAGATATCAGTCATCAATCACCAACCTAATTTGCTGGCAGACGTTCCCAGTGAAAACCGGGGTGGAACTTTCTGTACCTGCTGAGACCCTTGTGTTAGAGCCTTAATCCAAAAAATCGATGTATTGTTTTACGGGTTTGGAAAACAGTGAGAATACGCGCAATCTGTTAACACCGAAACAACGCCAGCCATAACGGCGGGCTGGCGTCGAAGGGCCCATCAGGAAAGGATGACATTAAACTGTCAGGCTTCATAATTGCAGATGATTCTAATTGTTATTTGGATCTATATCGTCGGATCTCACATATTCCTGAACTATGGAGGCAGCCATGATCGTTATTCCTGAAGCGTTGATGAAAGAATTTACGCTATCGACGGTGAAGCGAATCGCTCATGGACGCCATGGCCGACGCGTATCATGCTTTCCCTCCCGTAAAAACCACATGGGTGTCATGTGTGACTCCTTGCTTGAAAGCGATTTCTGCCTTGAGTTAGAGCGGCGAAAAGCAGTAAAACAGTACATCTCACAGCCTTTCAAACTTACAGAAAATAAGAGTCGTGCCAGTTATACACCGGACTTTGAAGTATTACTTCATAACAACCAAACTATATTATACGAAGTCAAGAGCGAAAACCGCTTCAAATATGGCCGAAGCGTTGAAAAGCTTGAATTATTCTCTTCCATTTTAAGAGAGTGCGGCTACTCTTTAGAGTTCGCGCTCGACTCAGACATCCGACATATACACAGAACAAGAAACCTTAGGATGCTCTATCATCACTCCTTTACCGTGACCGATAGTGAAGTAGAGAGCTTCAAGCTCAATTTAAAAAAGTGTAGACAGCAGGTCGCTTCCATTACCTCACTTTTATCCAGCGGCTTCGAGCCAAGACTTATTGCTTATGGTTTGTTCTATCAAGTCTTGCATGCGGACCTCAATCATCCATTGACCATCAACTCAGTCGTTAAAGTGGAGACTACTGATGATCACCTTGACTAGTGACCACGATGAGTTTTCTCCAATTATTGGCGAGCACTACAACTATTACGGGCATGCTTTTGAGGTGATGGAAATAGTGGCCGACCGCTACCAGTTGAGAAGCTTAGAGCGTAGCGGGACCATCACTTATCACCGCTACCATCGGCTACAAAAAGCCTGGCAAAAAGGACGTTTTATACGAACACAAGTAGCCCCCCTCAATGGCGAACCCAACAAGATCCTAGCAGGCCTGACCCAGGTTGAACTCAATGCATTTTCGCGACGCAAAAGTTATGTAGACCAAGTATTGGCGCAATTAAATGGCCCGCTCCCTATACGCGAGGTAAAAACCATCATTGCGAGTACCGCCAGCACAATCAATGATCCGACTCCCCCCTGCTACAATACCGTACACAACTGGATCAAGGCATACTTTCGCTCAAACCAAAATCCCATCTCACTGGTTACCCGCTCCATCAGGCGTAAGACACCGCGGTTATTGCGCCAACCTTTTGCTATTCAAGAGATTATTCAACATCACATCAATGAATATTATTTAATTAAAACCCCATTTTCTGGGACAGATATAATTGAGCAGATCCAGGCAGCTGTCGCAGAGACCAATTCTAGACGCCCTGTCAATGATTTATTACTAACTCCCTCGGCAAGCACGCTCCGAAGAATCCTAAATGAATATGACAATTATGAGCTAACCCAGAAGCAACGCGGCAGCAAAGAGGCAAGGAAGCGACATTATTGGGGGATAAAAAATCAACCCCATGTAGAAATGTTAGACTGCGCAGAATGCGACTCGCATCAATTAGATATCCAATTAATAGATGTAAATGGGGGCAGGTGTGGCAGGCCATGGCTTACCTGCCTGATGAATGTTGCCTCGCGACGAGTGCTAGGGTGGAAAATTTCCACGAACAATCCGACCCTTGATTCAACACTTAGCGCACTGAGAAATTCCTTATCTTCTAACAGTTCACGCACTGGCCTGTGTAGAACTTATGTAATTGATAACGGTGCTGAGTTCGTCAAGGAAATGCTCAAAATTATACTTGCCAGCATGGGCAGCACACCCATTTTTTGTGAACCTGAAGAGCCAAATCAAAAGCCGCATATTGAGCGTTTTTTTAGAACGCTTGAAGTTCAACTCATTCACTACATGAGAGGCACGACGTTTTCCAATCCAAAAGAAAAGGGCGACTACAACTCAGAAGCAGAAGCTTGTTACACACTGGATCAACTCGAACACGCGTTTCAGGATTGGCTCGAAAATGTATACCACCAATGCTACCATCGTGAAATTGGAACTTCGCCCGATCTCTATTGGGACAACCATATAAACAACCTATTTCCTCCTCGCCAATTTTCTGACTTAACTCTTAAGCAGATGTTCCTATGTAAAGAAAGTGCATTTGCGGTTAACGGTCGTGTCGGATTCAAAAAGCTACAATGGACCTGCCCCAGCGTTCCTTTTCTCAACCTGTGGAGAGGTCAACGCAAAAAATTAACGATTTATTATGACGTAAGTGACCTCGGGAAAGCATTCGTCTGCCATCCAGACAATCCTGACGAGTTACACACCGTGCACGCTGTAAATCCAGAATACCAAGAAGGGTTATTGTTCAGCACGCACCTTCAGATTCTTGAAAAAATAAAAGAGGAGAAACGTACATTCAATCACTCTATTGCATTGAAGCATCGAGTACGAATTAATCAAAGCATTGTCAAGAAAAACAAGAACAAGGCACGAACTGGCAAGCCCCCTTCATGTCAAAGGTTACCGCCAAAAAACAACGATGTAAACTCCAAACAAGACGGGCTTTTTGAGCCGACCCATTGGGTACGTGCTGAAGATCTCCCTGATGTAATAGCAGCGTGCCCAGCCCCCACTAAATTCAATCCTGAAGAGCAATAACAATGGATGCCGAAATTAAAGATCGACTAGAACGATATAGCCAACAAGTGGTTTTTTTCAAGAACTATCGGAGCAGCTATGCGCTGATTTTGAAAGCTATTGAAACCACTCAACTGCGCGGATCTCCTAATTGCGCTCTAATTACTGGACCTTCAGGCACCGGTAAATCCACCCTACTTAGCTTCACTCAAGCAGCCTACCCCTCAAAACACTACGTTCACCTTAAGCATGATAAGCAATTAATCATCCCAGTAGTCAAATGCACTCTCCCACCTGCTACCACGCCCAAATCTTTAGTGAAAACAATTTTGATAAGCCTGGACTGCGACGAACTTCAGGGCGACACGGTCGACTTGACCCATAGACTTAAAACACTGCTTCGCACCTGCCAAGTCCAGGCAGTACTGATTGATGAATTTCAATTTCTTATTAAGAAAGACGCCTTTAAAACGCAAGAAACGGTGATTAGCTGGCTCGTAAGGCTGCTTGACGAGACAGCGACCCCCTTCATTCTTGTTGGGCGTGACGAAGAGGACACCGAATCTTTATATTACCGCAGTTGTGAAAACCTGATTTACAGACGCGCGGACTTAGCCCGCAGATTTCCTTTTCACGCAAAACTTGATCTGCTTGCTTACAGTGATTTGCAGAATAGCGAATACCAGACTGTACTCACAGAACTGGATGCACAGATGTACGCTATAGGCGAACTTGGGCCTGGCACGCACCTCACGGATCCGGGGATAAGGGAGCGTATCTACCTCGCTTCGTTGGGAAACCTTGAAATTATTAAACTTCTCACTTTCAACGCCCTACAGCTATGCCTCAGCCAAAACCCTAAGGTCCTTTCAGTAGACTTACTAGCAAGATCTTATGCACTGGTTAAGCTTATAAACAATCTTCCCGATCGGCAAAATCCCTTCAGCATGTCCCAATCCGAGTGTTCCAGGCAGGTGAACTAATCATGAAAATATTTCATTACATTCCCGCGCCATACACTGAAGAAAGCCCTTCAAGCCTCTTGCGACGGGTGGCGCTAAACAATGGATTCAGTAGCGTGAACCGTTTTTGCAAAAGAACCAATTTAACAATAGGCGTAGAACTCCTATTGCAGCAAGGTGATTTCCACTCACTTCTTCAGAGAGAATATCCGGAAATTGAGTACCTACCTGCTTTTTACAAAAAGCTACCATTCAAGCCTGGTCACCCGATAGATATAGGTGGATGCGAAGTTCCCGCCGTACAATTGAACTGCCTTGCATCAGGCATTTGCACCGAATGCCTAAAAGTGGGATGGGAACCTAAGGTTAAAGATCTAAGATGCGTAGAATACTGCCCAATCCATATGCGTCGATATCTGTTTTCCTGCCCACACTGTCATATTAAATTCACACCGTTTACCCAGTTGAGCGAATCCTGCGCTTGCGGAGCAAGCCTCGTATGTGAATCGGTCACAGCTGACACAGCTAAACTTGAATTGACTTTAATGTCAATATTAAAAAACAAAGACCAATTAGTTTTGGACAATTTTTTTTTGCGCTTACAAAATTAAAGTACCGCAGCAAAACTTATACGAGTCAAACTAGTCGCATTTTGGCATTGTGCGCGATGGACATAGCTTTCGGCCACATTACTAATGCGTACAACAGACTCAATACAAACTTTCACTACCCAAACCCACTGAACCACAGAGCTATCATAGCCCAACTAACGTACGCATCATACAAGTCTATTCCCTCCACTACCCTTGCCAGCTTAGATTTTGTGAGCCAGGTCAACCATGGACAAATACTCGGCATCAGTTTCGCCAAAGTGGAGCTTCTCACGATGCTAGATATTCCATACTTCCATTGGCGTACAAAGGCTTTTGAGCTATTCAGGAAATCCACTCAGGGCCGGTATAGTACAGATGAAATCATTAAAATCCACAAGCTATATCAGACCTTCATCCATGATTATATGGAAGAATTGGCTGCTTCGGTGAGCGTTATACAAGCCAAACAAACGCTAGACATTCCGAAAAACCTAGTCATCAAACTCTACCGACTTGGCCACCTAAGAAAACTACAAAGCCAGTCACTTATACCAACCAGAATTTCACAAGACTCTCTTAAAATCATCCATGACAAATACATTTCCATTTGGGCAATTAGCAAATTACTACAACTCAGAATCGCGTCAATCCAAAAGGCAGTCATTGAAAGTGGGGCGTCATATCTCGCTCACCCTGGGGAACACACACCGTACCTCATCGAGAGAAACTCGCTTCCTATATTGCGAGAACACTTAACTCAAGTAAAACTCCACCCTGAACCAAGCAGCTTGAGACTTGATGATAACTTAAGAATCTCAACCATAGATACAAATCAGAAGACACAACTCATCACATTCAAGCAAGCTTGCAAGCGCCTAGGCTGCCGAAAAGTAGACATGCACCTACTTGCCAATAGCGGGGTTTTCACAACATACGGGCGCAGAAATTTACGCTTGCTGAAATCAGCAGATATATCTTCATTCAAACGAAAATTCATAACACTAAGCAGTTTAAAAAAAGCCACCGGAATTCATGGCAATCAAATTATAGAAGTACTCAGTGAAATGGGCATCCTTTCAGCCACTTTCAGAGCCGGGGATTTTTCGACCACTATCGTCAAAAAGAGTGATATCAAGAAAACCAACTTTCAAATTTCATACGAATATGCATCCACGCTTACAACCTACAGAAAAAACGGCAAATCCATCACATTTAATAAAGCCCAAAAAGAGCTAGGCATAGGGAGACATGAGTTTTCTAAGCTCGCAAGAGACATTATTTACAGACGCCCTATCGTCTACCAAAGCACTTACTACAGAAGAGGTTTTTCTTTCGGAGAATTTGAAGAAATAAAAAAAACATTTTTGGAATCAGTCCCACTTGACGCAATAATCAAAGAATGCGGAATACCAAAATCTCAAATACTTTCACAATTCAAAATCATTCGAAACAAAGAGATACTCCACCTAAATAAAATTGCCAACTTAAGAAAAAGCTTCGCAGCGGACATATTTTTTTATTATACTAACTACATATCTATAAACGCAGCCGCGAGCAGTATTAATATTTCGCCACCGTACCTTTTAAAAATATTGTCCCAACACCCTGACCCTAACCCGTATCTAAAGAGTACGCCATCATTTAAGTGCCTGAGTGCTGGACACTTTGATTTTGCATTTAAACTTGCTCGCAATCTTCCCGAAAACTTCTCGGGCCCAGTTAAGCCGACTTAAGACAAACCTACCCCTCCATTCAGTGTCTTTTCCCTCCGATAAACAAAACCAAACTCACCTGGCAAAAAACCTTATTATTTCAAAAAACTTGAAAAAAAATTAACCTAGCACTGATCCAACGCTTCTGGCAATGCCCTACCAGAAGAGGCCGTTTTCAATGACGTTTGAAGATCAACGCCAGGAGCATTGCGCGCGCTGAAGCCCAGGCATCGTGACCACGATTGATAGCCACGTTTTTAACCCAACCAGAAGAGAACCCAGCAATGTCGATAGATAACAGCCTCATCGGTTCCGTAATCAATGCCTTGCCGATGGACCGCATGATCGCAGGCCCCCTGCAGGCCATGGTCCAGGCCCAGGTCACCGCCAGCAAATCCTACGCCGACTTCCTGATGCAGGTGTGCGTCCAGGACGGCAAGGCCGTGGCCATCCAGTTCGACTACGACGAAACCATCGTCGACGAACAAGGCGAGTACAAGGGCGTGGTCAGCAAGACCATGAAAGTGCCGCTGGTGGCAGCCATCACCCACCCGAACATTTCCATCGAAGAAGGTAATGTCGAGTTCGAGCTGGTCATCAACCAGATGTCGGAAGACGTTTCCAGCAAGGACATGAATGCCGAGGCAAGCGGTTCGCTGGGCTGGGGGCCGTTCAGGCTCAACGTGAAAGGCAGCGTCAGCCACAAGTCCACGCAAACCCGCAAGACTGACACCCGCGCCCGCTACGCCTTCAACACGACCTTGAAACGCCAGGACCCGCCTGAAGCGATGATGCGGGTGATCGACTTCCTGACCGACGCCGCGACAAAGCCGACCGTGGTCCAAACCGCCACACTGGACAGCCAAGACGCAATTTCCCAGGCCGATACCTTGAAGAACCCTGCGGCCGACGGCGCTCCGGCCCTCGGCGCCGCCACCTCTTGAGGCGCACCTCCCCGCCCCGAACAGCCCCCCCTGACCAGCAACAGGGGGGCACCACCTGGCCTGAGGAGTCGAAGCATTGGATAAATCCCCCGCCCCCATGACTTCCATCGACCTGCGCGAAATCACCCGTGGCCTGCAGGAAGCCGCCAGTGCTACCAACAGCCTGATCGCGCAGCAGTACATCAACCTGTTCGACCAGTTCTTCGAATGCGACACCGAAGCGTTGGGCGCGCCCATGAAAGCCAAGATGGTCGAAGTGGCCATGGACGGCCAGCACATCATGCGCGTACCGCTGTTCGCGCTGGTGTCGCCCAAGGGCCTGGCCCTCGAGCGCATGCAGGTCGACCTTTCGGTACGGGTCAAAGGCACCGAAGCACAGCAGGCACTGTTGACCGCAGGCGAAAACAAGGCGGCCAGCTTCAAGGTCACCATCGGTGGCCAAAGCCGTCAGGGCGACAACCGTGACCCCGATGAAGTGCAGATCCGCATGCAGTTCCAGGCCAGCGAACCACCAGAAGCCCTCAACCGGCTGATCGAGGAGTACACCAGCCTGATCATCCCGGTACGCGCCCCCAGCCCGCCGCCCTCGCCCGACACCAATGAGTTCATCGAGGCGGCCATCGTCCGTTGACGGCCGCCCCCGCGACGGCTCAGAAGTCGCGCTTGTAGAAGATGTCCAGTGAGCTGGCCAGCCCGCTGGCAGCCTCGAGGTACACCTTCTTGCTCAGCTTGTAGCGCAATGCAATGGTGTTCGCAGGCTCGAACACCCCCACCCCATAGCGCAGGCTCAGTTTCTCGGTGAGGTTGCCGCTGGCGACCACGCTGGTGGTATTGCCCGAACCTTCGGTGTCCAGCTGGAAGTCGTCGATACCCAGGCTCGAGGCCAGGCTGCCGGTGATCCCGGCGCTACCCGCCAGGCCCAGGCCCAAGGCCGCTTCGGCAAGCATGTTGTTGTCTTCGCCGGACGCGCCCAGAGGCCGCCCCAGTACCAGGTACGACAGCGCCTGCTCCTGGCTCATGGCCGGCTCCGAGAACACTTTGCTGGTGGGCTGCTCGGCACTGCCGCTCAGGCGGATACCGGCAATCACGTCGTCGACCTTGCGGATCGCTTCAATGTCCAGGTACGGCTGGTCGATCGGGCCTGCGAACAGCAGCCGCGCACGGCGAATGGTCAGGCGCTGGCCGTAGGCACGGTAGCGGCCGTCGGCCAGGCTCAGCTCGCCACGGGTGTCGAGGTTGTCGCCGATGTGCACATGGCCGAGCAGGTTGGCCTTGAGGCCAAAGCCACTGAACGAAAGCTTGTCGCGGCCCACTTCGACATCGATGTCCATGGCCATCGCCATGGGTGGCTTGCCCTCTTCGGTCTGGTGGCCAACGATCACCGTGTCATCCGAAACCTTGACGGTGGACGGTGGCAGCTCGCGTACAGTGATCGTGCCCTTGGGCACCTGTACCTTGCCGGTCACCGCCAGCTTGTCGTCGATCAGGCGCAAGGTCAGGTCCGGGGCAACCTCCAGCGTCGCATAGGGCTCGACCGTGACGGGCAGTTGCTGGCCCTGCAGACGCAGGTCCATGCCCAGGGCCTGGCCCCAGGTGAGGTTGCCATTCAACTGGCCACGCCCCACCTCGCCACTGCGCCAGCCGCCATTGAGCTGTACCTGCTCGCCGGCAATCAATGCCTGCAATGACAGGTCCTCGAGGCTGACCGGCAGCTCGGCGCCGCTGACTTCGCCACCGCTGAGCATCAGGTTGCCGTTGACCTGCGGCGCCAGCAAGGTGCCCGACAGCCGGCCACTGCCATTGAGCTGCCCGGCCAGGCGCTCGACCATAGGCACGAACGGGCGCGCCACCGACAGGTCGAGGCCGGCCAGGCGAAAATCGCCCGACAGCGGTTTGTTCTTGCCCAGTGGATCGAGGCGGGTGTTGACGTTCAGCTCGCCCAGGCGCTCGCCGCGGAACGCCAAGCGGGTATCGATGCGCCTTGGCGCCAGCGTGCTGTCCAGGCGCAGGGCCTGGTACGGGAAGTCGACCCAGCGGTCCTTGTCGCGCACGCGCAGGGTACCGCCACTGGCGTCGACGACGATGTTGCCCTTGGGGCCAGTGGCCGGGATATCCAGATTGATGTCGGCATTGAGCAGGCCCTGCCAGGCGAAGTCCTTCGGCAGCCACTGGGCCAGGCTGTCCAGCGGGAACTGCTTGAGGTGGTAGCGCAAGCGTGGCTCGGGGGCCAGGCGCTGGTCGTCACCACACAAGCTGGCCTGGCCGGAGCGCCAGCAGTGCGCAGCAAAGTCCAGCTGGCCGCTGGCCAGCCGCTGCAGGCGCGCCGGTGCCTGCAACTGCCAGTCCTGGCCGCCGGCCTGGATCCGCCCACTGGCCAGGCGCCCACGCCAGTCACCCTTGTTCAACTGGCCATCCAGGCCGAGGTCGAGCTTGAGCTGCGGGCCGTCCAGCGCCAGGGTCAACGCTTGCTGGCGAATGTCGCCTTTGCCGTTGGCCTGCAAGGTACCCAATGCCGTGTCACCCAGGTGAATGCCGCTGGCCTTGAGTTCGATCACGCCGCGCTGGGCGTTGTCCAGGCGGGCATCCAGGTCCAGCTGCTGCAAGCGGTTTTCCGCCTGGGCCAGCCGCTGGCCCTGCAGGGTCAGCGTACCTTGCGGGGCCTGCAAGATGCCAGCGACGTCCAGCCGACCCTTGACCTGGCCCTGCAACCTTGGCCACAACTGGCCCAGGCGCGGCAGGTCGAGGTCGACCCGCCCGGCCAGGCGCTGCTGCAGGCTGCCACTGCCATTGATGCGGTTGTCCCCCAGCTGGATTGCCAGGGCGCCCAAGGTCCAGCTCTGCCCTGCCCCCTGGGCCTCGACCTTGAGCATTGCCGGCTGGCCGCGCAGGCGGCCTTTCAGGTCAAGCTGGGCATCGAGGCTCAGGGCGTCGCCTTTCATCTCGCCCTTGCTGCGCAGCGGCCCCGCCAGGGTACCCGGCAGCTCGGCCAGCCAATAGGCTGGGTCGAGCGCCGACAACTGCAGGTCGACATCCCATGCCAGGGTGTCGGCAAAGCGCACGGCGACACTGCCGACAGCCTTGCCTTGCCCGGCGCTCAGCGTCAACTGCGGCAGCTTCACCTGGCTCAGGTCACCTTCGAACGGGCTGGCCAGGCTGAACGCGCCGGCCGGGCCATCCAGGTCGCCATTGAAGGTGCCCTGGTAATTGCCATCGCGATAATGCACCTGGGCCATGAACCGCTTGAGGGTGACCTCGGGCGGCGTCTCCAGTGGATACAGGCGCAGCCACGGGAAGTCCTGCCAGTCCAGTCGGGCGTCGGCGACCAGGCCTTGCTTCCAGTCAGCCGTGGCTTGCAACTTGACCCGCTGGGTATCGCTGGCGTTCAGGTCCAGGGCATCGAGCCGGGCGCCTTTGCTGTCGACCAGCCCGGACAACAGCAAGGCGATCGGCGACTGCTCGGCCGGCAGGCTGGCCGACCCCGACAGTTGATAGCCCTTGAGCAGGTCGCCCCGGGCGTCGAGCTTGAGCTGGTTGAACTGCACGGTGTCGGGCAACGAGGCGGCCGGCTTGAATGCCTCGGAGCGGATCTGCAAGGTCGCCGGCAGGTGCTCGGCCAACGCCTGCAATTGCCCGTTCAGCGTGGCGTCAAGGTAACCACTGCTGGTGCCTGTGAGTTTCAGGGTTTTCTGCAGCTCGCCGGTGGCGGTCAGCGCCAGCTGCCAAGGTTTGCCGTCCACCGCTGGCAATTGCAGCTGCGCCTGGAGTTGCACCGGCCAGTCAGCTTCGGGCTGCAGGTCGCCCTGCAGGTTCAATTGCAGGTCATCGCGCTGCAGGTGCAGGCTGTCGATGCGCAGCCCGGTATTGGTCCAGTGCGCCGCCAGTTGCAAGTCGCCAAGCAGGTCGCTGCCATCCAGGCGCAACTGGCCAACCTTGACCTCACCCAGTTCGATGGCCAGCGGCAAGCGCAGGGCTGGCAACTGCAGCGGGCCGCTGTCGGCCGATTCGGCGCTGGGCGCAAAGGCCATGTCGATGCGCTGCGCCTGCAACTGGTCAATGCGCAAGGTAGAGCGCAGCAGGCATGCCGGCGACCAAGCCAGCAGCGGTGCCTGCACCTCTACCGTGCTGCCGGCATCGGCCCAGCTCAGCCGGCTGGCTTGCCAGCTACCGGCCAGGCGGCCCTGGAAGTCAGCCACCTCAAGCCCGGGCACCTTGCCCAGCACCCAGCGGCTGCCGGCCTCGGTCCCCAGCAGCAGGCCGAGTACCAGGCCCAGGCTTGCGGCGACCCCGAGCAGGCCCGCCAGAATGTACTTGATCACGCGTTTCACAGCTCAGGCCCCATGGAAAAGTGCAGGCGAATTCCCCCTTCATCATCCAGCGCCTTGGCCAGGTCCAGGCGCAGCGGCCCGACCGGCGACACCCAGCGCACGCCAAAACCGACACCGGTCTTGAGGCTTGGCAGCTCCAGGTCGTTGAACGAGTTGCCCTGGTCGACGAAGGTTGCCAGCCGCCACTTTTCGGTCAGCGAATATTGGTACTCGACACTGCCCGCGACCAGGTAGCGCCCGCCAATGCGGTCGCCGTCGCTGTTCTTCGGTGACAGGGTCTGGTAGTCATAGCCACGCACGCTCTGGTCGCCACCGGCGAAGAAGCGCAGCGACGGCGGAATGTTGTTCTTGAAGCCATTGGTCGCGCTGCCACCGAACTGAACCCGGCCGAGCAAGCGGTGATCACGGCCAAGCGTGGTCAGGCCCTTGAGCAGCACGTTGCCATGCAGCAGGTTGGTGTCCGAGACCAGCCCTTCCTTGGCCACCTGTACATCGAACTGCAGGCGGTAGCCGTTATGCGGGTCGATGCGGTTGTCACTGCGCAGGAAGGAGTAGCTCACCCCCGGCATCAGCAGGTTGCTCAGCCCGGAGTCATCACCCAGGCGGTACTCCTCGCGCTGGTACTTGAGGGAAATCACCCGCTGCCAGCCGCTTGGCAGCTTGCTGTGCCACTCGGGGCCCACCGTCAGCAGTTTGCTGAGGGTGTCGGTGCCGGCAATTTCTTCGTTCTGGTAGCCGCCGGCAAAGCGCAACTTGTCGGTCAGCGGCGGGTCGAGCGGGATGTCGTACCAAAGGCCGACGTTCTGCCGGGGCGCCGACAGTTCGGTTTCCCAACCGTAGCTATGGCCCTGCGGGTTGACCCAGTGGCGGGTCCAGTTGGCCTTGCCGCGAGGCCCGACGTCGGTCGAGAAGCCCAGGCCCAGGCCCATGGTGCGGGGCTTGCGGGTTTCCAGGCGGACATCCACGGGGATTTCTTCGCCCACGGCGGCGGTGGGCGCCGCATCCACGCGCACGCCTTCGAAGTAGCCGCTCGATTGCAGGTCATTGTTCAGCTCGGCGATCAGTTCCGAGTCGTAAGGTGTACCCGGCTTGAACGAGACCATGCGCTGCAGCAGGTCGTCGTCCAGCGGTGTGTCGCCACCGAAGGTGACGGCGCCCAGGTGATAGCGTGGGCCGCTCTGGTAGACCAGTTCGATATCGGCCACACCCGCCTGGGGGTCGACCGCCAGGCGCTGGCGGCTGAAGCGCCCACTGAAGAAGCCATAGCGCGACGCCTGGTTCTGGATCAGCCGCTTGGCATCCTCGTAATGGCCGTGGTTGAGTTGTTCGCCAGCGCGCAGGGCCTTGCTGTCGGGCACGCGAAAGGCCTTCATCTCGCTGGCGGGGCCTTCGATGCGTACGGTCACGTTGCGCAGGCGAATCGGCTCGCCGGGGTCGATGGTGATGATCAGTTGCGGGGAACGGTCAGCCTCGCTGGCGGGCTTGACCTCTGTGTCGATCTGCGCCTGGTAGTAGCCAAGTGCCTGCGCGGCTTTGCGCGCCTGCTCCTGGGCGCCGCGACTGAAGCGCAGCAGCGCTTCTTCATCGCGGTCGCCAAGGGTACCGATATAGCCTTCGACATTGGCCTTGAGCGCCTTGTTGGCCGGTTTTACCTTCACCAGCAACTCGCTCTGGCCCCATGCTGCGAAACTGGCGACCCAGATAACCAGGCCCCAGGTCAATCTTCCTGAATACGTCATGCGGCGCATGCTACCAGAGCCGGGCGCTCAAGGGAGCCGCCGTGCCGTCTGCTCAGGCAAAAGCAGAATTGGAAGAGACCGGATTGGGATGGAAGAACACCCTCTCACGGATTGGTCCTACAGCCACCTCGCCAATTTCCTCATAACCCTGGCGCTGGTAAAAGGCCAGGTAGTGCTCGTTGCCGGTGTCCAGCACCACACCCTGGGTACCAGGGTCGTCTGCGCACCAGTCATGCACAGCTTGTAACAATTGCTCGCCGTAGTGCTTGCCCTGAAATTGCGGGTGCACGCCCAACAGCGGCAGCACATGCACCTCGTCGGTGGGCAGGCAGGTGGCCAGGGCGGCCTGGTAGTCCATGTAACGGCGCGTACAGCGCAGGCCGGTGCCCATCATCATGCGCAGGCGCCAGGCCCAGCTGTCGGCCACGCCCAGCCGGCGCAGCGGCGGCACGATCAGGGCCAGTGCGATCAGGCGGTCCTCCACCAGCAGGCCGATGGCGGGCAGTTGCAGGTAGAAGTGCTGGCGTACCCACTCGCGCACCATCACCCGCAGGCGCCGCTCATAGCCTGGGCGCTGGGCCTCGAAGATATAGGCGAAGGTAGGTTCGTGACGGTAGGCGTTGTACAGCAACGAACGCGCCTCGCGGCTGTAACCGTCATCGAGCAGGCAGACACGGGCCGGAGCGGCAGTGGTTTCGGGCATTGCGGGCAGTCCTCCTGGAATGGGCTTACAGTGCCCTGGGAAGGACGTTAGCAGCAGGCTCCCGAAGCCGCCATGCTGGTGATGGGAGGCGATGTCGGCTAGCATCGCGCCTTTTACCGGGATTATCTTTCCATGAAGATCGTCTGTTTCAACATCAACGGCCTGCGGGCCCGCCCGCACCAGCTGGCGGCGCTGATCGAAAAGCACCAGCCGGACGTGATCGGCCTGCAGGAAACCAAGGTCAGCGACGATCAGTTCCCGCTGGCCGACGTGCAGGCGCTGGGCTACCACGTGCATTACCACGGCCAGAAAGGCCACTATGGCGTGGCCCTGCTGTCGCGTCAGGCACCGCTGAGCCTGCACAAAGGCTTTGCCAGCGATGAAGAAGACGCCCAGCGCCGCTTCATCTGGGGCACCTTCGCCGATGCCGATGGCAACCCGATCACCATCATGAACGGCTACTTCCCCCAGGGTGAAAGCCGCGACCACCCCACCAAGTTCCCGGCCAAGCAGCGCTTCTACAGCGACCTGCAGGCGCTGCTGGAAGGCCAGTTCCGCAACGACCAGCCACTGCTGGTGATGGGCGACATGAATATCTCGCCGCAGGACTGCGACATCGGCATCGGCCCGGACAACGCCAAGCGCTGGCTCAAGACCGGCAAGTGCAGCTTCCTGCCGGAAGAGCGCGAGTGGATGGAACGTTTGAAAGGCTGGGGCCTGGTGGACAGTTTCCGCCACCTGTACCCGGAAGTTTCCGACCGCTTCAGCTGGTTCGACTACCGCAGCCGCGGCTTCGAGGACGAACCCAAGCGCGGCCTGCGCATCGACCTGATCATGGCCTCGCAGCACCTGGTGCCGCGGATCAAGGCGGCGGGTGTGGACTATGAACTGCGCGGGATGGAAAAGCCGTCGGACCATGCGCCGATCTGGCTGGAATTGAGCTGATCGCCGGGGGCTGCTGCTCAGCCCATCGCCGCAAGCCTCATAGAACAATACGTGACTCATTGGTTCAGTGAGGTTCCGTAGGAGCAGCCTTGTGCTGCTCCTACGGAGGACGCGTCAAAGGCGCGAATTTTTTTGTGCTCTGCGCGACAGTGCAGCCCAAAAAAGGCTGGGCAATCTCCCACAAAGATCGCACAGCTCTCTGTGCTGTACCTGTGGGAGCGGGGGCACCTATCAAATCTGCCAGTTTTCACCTCAGCGCCTTTCAGCCAATCTGCTCGCATCTATGGCTAACAATGAAGACGCCATGTCCATACCAAATCGAGCTCTAAAGCTTTTCTACCAGAACGGGTATCTTTACCTTGAGTCAGGTGCCGACACGATACACAGTGTATTCCGTAACAACGGCGCCCCCTTGGCGCAGAGGCTTCGCGATGAGGGAGGTGACAAAACGGCACTGATACTTGGCGACCAACAAAACTCCGTGCTCGGCCTGCTCGGCAGTTTGCGCGCCGATGTGACTTATACACCTTATGGATATGCGCCATTCCCTGAAGAACAACGATTACTACTGGGATTCAATGGGCATTATCGAAACCTTGGCCCAGTCTTTTACTTTCTTGGCAACGGATATAGGGTCTATTCCTCCATCCTGATGCGCTTTTTTTCGAGTGACAGTTGGAGCCCCTTCGGCGATGGAGGGCTGAACGCCTACAATTACTGCGCCGGTGACCCTGTGAACATGGCTGACGCGTCCGGGCATATGCCAAAACCGGTTCTTCGCGGGCGCCCGGCCGCAAGAGGCCGTCACCATCCCACCAGCGCGAGAGTTGAGCCTAATGCAACTTCTCCATCCAGAAGTCGTTCGCCCCTAAAAGTCAAAGATGAGGTTCAAGAAGGTTTTAACCGTCAACAAAGACGGAAAATCGATGGGTCAATGTCTGAAAA
Organism: Pseudomonas sp. B23(2017); assembly: GCF_002113725.1. Lineage (NCBI taxonomy): Bacteria > Pseudomonadati > Pseudomonadota > Gammaproteobacteria > Pseudomonadales > Pseudomonadaceae > Pseudomonas > Pseudomonas sp. B23(2017). The sequence continues at coordinate 190,173 of NZ_NEJM01000010.1, forward strand.
TCACTACAGAGAGCCAGATACACTATCCGAGTCAAGTGGCAGTTCCTCGTTCAGGCGCAGTTCTTGGTACAGCGACAGTTCCGGGCCTAGTAGCCGTTCCGAATCTCGGGGATATTCCAGTTCGAGAAGCCGTTCACCGATACCACGATTAGCTGTGACTCGGCGTGAGCAGAAAGAGGCCGATACATTAGCGTGGGTTAAGCGCAACTTGGCCAATTATATGGCCCGACTTCACATCAACTCTAATACCATTCCGACTACAACAGCACAGGGCAGTCCCGCTGTGAACGGGGATGGTGCGCCACCCGGGATGGAAAACACGTTGCCTGAATGGGGCTTGGGTGAATTGAATCGAAATCTCCGAGACTTCTGATGGTCTGGGGCAGCACTCTTGAGCACTACGGGTTAGCAGCAGGCACTTACTGTCGTGCGATGGGCCGCAATGCGGCCCCAGCGTGTTCCTCGACGAAGCTGCATAGAGTCTGCAATTTATTCACAGACCCAACCGCAACGCCTCCCCCACCCCCGCCCCACGCACATCGTCCGCCGCGCTGACCAGAGCAAAGTTGTAGGCCCCGTGCGACCAATACCGCGCCTCCAGCTGGCCATCCACCCGCTGCCCGTCCGGCATGCGCCGGTACTGATCACCTGGTGAGCGCAGGAACAGGCTGATGCGCTGGCCCTTGCCATCCTCGAACACCAGCAGCGCCGCCGGCCCCTGCTCATTGCTCAGCAGGCGCGCGCCCACCGGTTTGAAGCCGTAGCCCGCCAGGTCCGGCAACTGGCCCACGCGGCTGAAGTGGCGCCCCAGCCAGTCACGCAACTGGCCCGGGTCGCTGGCCTGGATATCCAGCGCCTGGCTACCGGCAAACAAACGGTGTGCCTGGACGGCATCGGCCATCGGCAGGTCGGCACGCGCCAAGGTCGCGTCGCGCACCTGCCAACCGCCCAGGCCACCCACGCCCAATGCCAGCAGCAACACCGCCGCCGTGGCCCAGCGGCGCTGGCGGCGTTGGCGCAATTGCCGGCGCAACTGCCCCAGGTCCAGCTGCGCCGCCCCGGGCACTTCGCCAAACCCGGCCAGTGCCGTACGCAAGCGGCGGGCGTCGGCACGCCAACCCTCGACTTTGGCCGCGGCCTGCGGGTTGGCCGCCAGCCAGGCCTGCACTTCGGCCCGGCGCACAGGCTCCAGACGCTCGTCGACGTAAGCGTGCAGTTCGTCTTCGCTGGGGATCAGGCGCGTCATTTCAGTCTCCGCAAGGCCGGGGGCTGGGGGCTGCCCTCGGTCAGTTCGCGCAAGGCATTGCGGGCGCGCGACAGGCGCGACATCACAGTGCCGATAGGGATACCCAGGGCCTGGGCGGCCTCCTTGTAGCTCAAACCCTCGATGCTGACCAGCAGCAACAGCGCACGCTGTTCTGCCGTGAGCCGGGCGAAAGCCTGCAGGTCGGCCTGGGCCAGGACAATGGCCTCGAGGTTGCCGCCAACCGGCTCGTCGTCGCGCTCAGCGCGGCCGAACCAGGACAGCCAGCGCGCATGCAGGCGCTCGCGGCGCTTACCGTCGAGGAACAGCCGATAAAGGATGGTGAACAGCCAGGCCCGCAGGGCATCGGCGTCGCGTTGCTGGTCGCGCCGGCTCAAGGCCCGCTCGACCGTGGCCTGCACCAGGTCGTCGGCGCTGCCCGGCTCGCGGGTCAGCCACACGGCAAAGCGGCGCAGGCGGGCCAGCAGCTCGCGCCACTGGTGGTCGTCCAGATCATGCATGGCAAAGTCCCGGCCTCTGGGGCTGTCAGTGTAAGAGGCAGACGCCTGTGAGGAAATTCTATTCCCGGCGATGGAATAAGTTTTTCCCTGCGCCGTCGTACCGGCACCTTCACCGAACCGGACAATGACCATGAACTCACCTCTGCACGGCCCGGCCAAGGCCCCGCGCCTGGCCGCCATCGGCGCCGTGATGCTGAGCGCGGGCGCCGCCTTTGCCTATGCTGCCGGCTGGCTTGGCGAAACCCGCCTGACCCCGCAGCGCATCATCGACACCTTCGAAGCCCAGGCCGGGCATTACCCGGGTTACCGCAAGAACCACGCCAAGGGCCTGTGCGTCAGCGGCTACTTCCAGCCCAGCGGGCAGGCCGCCAGCCTGTCCACGGCACGGGCGTTCAGCCAGCCGCGGGTGCCAGTGATCGGCCGCTTCGCCATCGGTGGCGCCAACCCGTTCGCGCCGGATACCGGCATACCGGTGCGTAGCCTGGCCATCGAGCTGAGCACCGACGACGGACAGGTCTGGCGTACCGGCATGAACAACCCGCCGGTGCTGGCGGTAAGCACGCCACAAGCCTTCTATGAACAGGTGCTGGCAGGGGCGCCAGACCCGGCCACCGGCAAGCCGGACCCGGGCAGACTGCAGGCGTTCTTCGCCGCACACCCGGAAAGCGCGGCGTTTCGCCAATGGGCGGCAGGCTACAAGCCCAGCAACAGCTTCGCCAGCACGCAGTACCACAGCATCAACGCCTTCCGCCTGATCGACGCAAGCGGCGCAGCCCACCCCGTGCGTTGGCAACTGGAGCCGCAAACAGCGTTTGCCGCCCTGCCTGCCCAGGTCGATGACAAACAGTTCCTGCAGCACGACCTGCAGCAAAGGCTGGCCCAAGGCCCGCTGCGCTGGACCCTGCGCCTGGTGCTGGCGGAAACTGGCGATGCGGTGGACGACCCTGCCAGCCCCTGGCCTGCCGAACGGCGCAGCGTGGACGCCGGCACGCTGGTACTGGAGCAGGTCGACGGCCCCGAGCAAGGTGCCTGCCGTGACCTCAACTTCGACCCGCTGATCTTGCCCCGGGGCATCCAGGCCTCTGCCGACCCGATCCTCGCTGCCCGTTCGGCCGCCTACTCGGAATCCTTCAATCGCCGCAGCCGCGAATCGCTCGGCACCGGAGCCCACCCATGAAAACCGACGCCTTCCACCCCCTCGCCCGCCTGTTGCACTGGCTGATGGCCGTGCTGATCCTGGCCATGTTGTTCATCGGTGTGAGCATGGTCGCCGACCTGTCGCCGCGCCACCCCGTGCTGATCGGGTTGCACAAGGCAACCGGCCTGGCCCTTCTGGTGCTGGTGCTGCTGCGCATCGCCATTCGCCTGGCCCTGCCCCACCCAGCCCTGCCGCACGACCTGCCCACACTGCAACGCTGGGCAGCCGGGGCCTCGCACCTGCTGCTCTATGGCCTGATGCTGGCCATGCCGCTGCTGGGCTGGGCCATGCTGTCGGCCGGTGGCTACCCCCGCCCGCTGGGCTTGCCGGCGATTGCCCCGCATGACCTGCAGTTGTACGCCGTGCTGCGCCAGGCCCACGGCTGGGCCGGCTACCTGCTGTTCGCCACGGTGCTGGTGCACGTGGGTGCGGCCTTGATGCACGCGTGGGTGCGCCGCGATGGCGTGTTGCGTAGCATGTGGCCTGGCCCACTGCGCCGCAGCGAATGAAGCTCGGCAGCCCAGGGGGTCGACAATCGATAATAATTCCCAACAAGATCGGCTTTCTATCTGCCGAACCGCCCTGGACTGCCCTATGAACCTCGCAAAGGATCCTGCCACCCTTGTACCCGCCAGCGCCCTGGACTTGCGCCCCCTGCTGCTGGCCAACATGGCCTGTACCATGTCGATGATGGCCTTCGTCGCCCTGATCGGCCCGATCGCCCGCCAGCTCGGCATGGCCACCTGGCAAGCCGGTGCCGCCGTGACCGTGGCGGGCGTGGTCTGGGTGCTGCTGGCCCGGCCCTGGGGGCGCGCCGCAGATCGCCTGGGACGTCGGCGCATCCTGCTGCTGGGCAGCGCCGGTTTCACCCTTGCCTACTGGCTGCTGTGCCTGTTCGTCGAAGGTGCGCTGCGCTGGCTGCCGGGGGCGACCCTGGCCTTCATCGGCCTGATGGTCGCGCGCGGCTGTATCGGCGCCTTCTATGCTGCCATCCCGGTGGGCTGCAATGCGCTGATCGCCGACCATGTCGAACCGCAACGCCGGGCCCGGGCCATGGCCTCGCTGGGGGCGGCCAACGCCGTGGGCCTGGTGGTGGGGCCGGCGCTGGCAGCGCTGCTGGCGCGGCATAGCCTGAGCCTGCCGTTCCATATCATGTCGCTGCTGCCGGCCAGTGCCTTTCTGGTCCTGCTGTTCACCCTCAAGCCGCAGGCGCTGCCGCACAGCCATGCCCCCAGCCCGGTGCGGCTGAACGACCCGCGCCTGCGCCGGCCCTTGCTGGTGGCGTTCAGCGCCATGCTCAGTGTCACGGTATCGCAGATCATCGTCGGTTTCTTTGCCCTCGACCGCCTGCACCTGGGCCCTGCCGAGGCAGCCCAGGCCGCCGGCATCGCCCTGACCACGGTGGGTGTGGCGCTGATCCTGGCGCAGGTGCTGCTGCGCCAGCTGGAATGGCCGCCGTTGAAGATGATCCGGGTCGGCGCCACGGTTTCGGCCCTGGGCTTTGCCTGCGGCTCGCTGGCCACCACGGCGCCCTGGCTGTGGGCTTGCTACTTTGTCGCGGCGGCGGGCATGGGCTTTGTCTTCCCGGCGTTTTCGGCGCTGGCGGCCAATGCCATGCACGCCTCCGAGCAAGGCGCCACGGCCGGCTCCATCGGTGCAGCCCAGGGCATGGGCGCAGTAATCGGGCCGCTGGCCGGCACGCTGGTGTATGCCGTCGATCCACGCTTGCCATTCCTGGCGGTGGCGGCGCTGTTGCTGCTGGTCGGGTCATGGCCGATGCCCCGCGATCAGCGGGCCTGACAAGCACAGCGCGCAAGCGCGCAGAGTGTGTTTTAATGCGCATCGCTCATTATTATTGACACCTCTGATTACAAGGCGGCTATGGACACGGGGACGCGACTCAAACTGGTGCGTGAACGCAACAACCTCTCCCAACGGGAACTGGCCCGCCGCAGCGGGCTGACCAATTCGACGATCTCGCAGATCGAGCAGAATCGCGTCAGCCCTTCGGTCAGCTCCCTGAAAAAACTGCTCGAAGGCATTCCGATGAGCCTGGCGGAGTTCTTCAGTTTCGACGAGCCGGTGCGCGAAGAGCGCTACGTGTTCCGTGGCGGCGAGCAGCCAGACCTGGGCCGCAACGGCCTGCGCATGCTGCTGGTCGGCGCCAGTGTCGAAGGCCGGCAGATGCGCATGCTGCGGGAACTGTATGCACCGGGCGCCGATTCGGGCGAACCGATCGTGCATGCCGAGGGTGAAGAGTGTGGCCTGGTCACCCGCGGCACCGTCGAGTTGTGGGTCGATGGCCAGGTGAGCGTGCTCAACTCGGGCGACGGGTACTACATCCCCACTACCCTGCCGCACAGTTTCAAGAACATCGGCCCGGACGAGGCCGAGATCATCAGCGCCAATACCCCGGCGAATTTCTGATTGCTTCATGCGTGAGGGATGGCACCGGCTTCGCCGGTGTTCGCGGCTGAAGCCGCTCCCACAGGGAAGGCGCCAACCCTGTGGGAGGGGCGCCTTCAGGTAAGGCTGTCGGCGCCCTGACGCAGGGCCTCTTCGACAAAGTCCAGGCGGTCCTGGCCGAAGAACATCTCGTCACCGACGAAGCAGGTCGGCGCGCCGAACACACCGCGCTCCACTGCCTCTTCCGTCGCGTGCCTGAGCGCGGCCTTCACCTCGTCATCACCCGCCAGCGCGCGAAATGCCTGCGGGTCGAAGCCGCCTTGGCTCAGCGTGTCGTCGAGGACAGCGTTATCGCCCAAGTTGCGGCTCTGCGCAAACAGCCCATTGAACAGCACCGCCAGCAACGCCTCGAACCGCTCCGGCGAACGCAGCTGGGTGCCCACTGCCCCGCGCATCAGGGTCAAGGTATTGACCGGGAACCCCGGCGGCAACTCGAACGGTACTCCATAGCGCGCGGCGAAGCGCGCCAGGTCGGTGAACATGTAACGGCCCTTGGCCGGGATCATCACCGGCGAGGCGTTGCCGGTGGCCTGGAAAACCCCGCCCAGCAGCATCGGCCGGTAACGCAGTGTGGCACCCTGGCGGGCACACAGGCCAGGCAGTTGGGTCCAGGCCAGATAGCTGGCCGGGCTGCCCAGGTCAAAAAAGAAATCGACTGTCTTGTTCATGTGGTTACGGTCCTTGCTCGGTGAAAGGGGCTTACCAACGTTCCATCCAGGGGCGCAGGTCCAGCTCGAAGGTCCAGGCGTCGCGGGGCTGGGCGTGCAGGAACCAGTAGCTGTCGGCGATGTGGGCCGGTTCTAGGATGCCATCCTGGTCCTTGAGGGCGTAGCGCTCGGGGAATGTGTCACGGATGAAGGCGGTGTCGATGGCCCCGTCAACCACCACGTGGGCGACATGGATGTTCCGCGGCCCCAGCTCGCGCGCCATGCTCTGGGCCAGGGCGCGCAAGGCGTGCTTGGCCCCGGCGAATGCCGCAAAGCCCGCCGCGCCACGGGTGCCGGCAGTGGCGCCGGTGAACAGGATGGTGCCGCGCTCGCGCTGGACCATGCGCCGGGCCACCGCCTGGGCGGTGAGGAAACCGGCAAAACAGGCCATCTCCCAGATCTTGAAGTATTTGCGCGGGGTTTCCTCGAGAATGCTACAGGGCACATTGGCACCGATATTGAACACAAACGCTTCGATCGGGCCGATATCACGCTCGATGGTTTCGACCAGCGCCGCCACCTCCTCCTCCTTGCGCGCATCGGAGCCAAAACCGTGGGCCTGGCCGCCGGCAGCGCGGATTTCGTCCAGCAGCGGCTGCAGCTTGTCAGCCTGGCGCCGGGTAACACAGGCAATGTAGCCCTCGCGGGCAAAGCGCTTGGCGATCTCGCCGCCGGTAGCATCCCCCGCGCCAATCACGAGCACCACTTTTTGTTGTTCTGTCATGCCTGCCTCCATTGGTGAATGATCGTTTAGTAAACGAACGCTATGTTATGATCGCCGCCACCGTCAAGCCCGCCTGCAGAGGCAACTGAATGCGCTACACCAACGAACACAAGCAGCAAACCCGCGAGCGGCTGCTGGCCAGCAGCGGCGCGCTGGCCAAACGCGGGGGCTTTTCCAGCACCGGCGTGGCCGGGCTGATGAAGGCGATCGGCCTGACCGGCGGCGCCTTCTACAATCACTTCCCGTCCAAGGACGACCTGTTCACCGAGGTAGTGCGACAGGAACTGTGCAACAGCCCGCTGGCGCGCCTGGCCAACCAGGGCGCCAGCCGCGAACGCCTGGGCCGTTGCCTGCAGCAGTACCTGAGCCTGGCCCACCTGCACAATGCCGAAGGTGGCTGCCCGCTGCCGCCATTGGGGGTGGAGATTGCCCGGGCCGAAACACCCGTGCGCGCCGTGGCCGAGCATTGGCTGGTGGAGCTGCACCAGGCCTGGAGCGCGACCCTGGAGGACGACGAATTGGCCTGGGTGCTGATCAGCCAGTGCGTCGGTGCCTTGCTGGTCGGGCGCATGCTGGCCACTGAAAGCGTGCAGTCGCAGGTACTGGACGCCAGCCGCAACTTTGTCGAGAAGGCCCTGCATGAAGCGGATTAGTCTACTGCTGGGGCTACTGCTGAGCCTGCCTGCACTGGCCGAACAGGCCTGCCCGCCAGGGCAGTACCAGGTGTGCCTGATGGGGTGTTTCTGTGCGCCCATCGACCCCGGCCAGGCCGGGCAGATTTTCAAGGACGTGGAAGTGCTGGCTTCGTCCAGCCTGACCTACGCCCTGCAGCAGGCCCGCGACGAAGCCACCGCCAGCGGCGTCGAGCCGATCCCGTTGCATATCCGTGCGCAACTCGAACCCTGGTACGACTTTGCCGTGCTGGACGCGGCGCGCTTCCGGGTGGGTGACGAACAGCAGATGAGCGCAGCCAATGCGCTGCTGCAGAACCCCGACGTTAACGCCGTGACGCTGATCGACACGATCATCTTCCGCCGCCCCGCCGATGCCGAGGACAACGTGGCGTTGTGGGCACACGAGCTCAAGCATGTGCAGCAGTATCAGCAGCTGGGTGTGGAAGAGTTCGCCCGGCGCTACACGCGCAACTACGACGACCTGGAAGCGCCGGCCTACAAGATCGAGGGCGAGGTAAGCAAGGCGCTGCGCGAGCGTGGTTCGGGGCAGGCCAGATAAGCCAGGGGCTGCTTTGCAGCCCTTCGCCGGCAAGCCAGCTCCCACAGGGACTACACAGGCCTTGAGAGCTGTGCGGTCGAGGTGGGAGCTGGCTTGCCGGCGATAGGGCCCTGTCAGGACACCGCAGAAGCTTCTTCAGCCACCTGCTCACGGCTGGCATAACGCTGCGCCAGCACCGCACAGACCATCAGCTGGATCTGGTGGAACAGCATCAGCGGCAGGATCATCGCGCCAATGCCACTGCCGACGAACAACACCTGCGCCATTGGCACCCCGGTAGCCAGGCTCTTCTTCGAACCGGCGAACAGGATGGTAATGCGGTCCTCCAGGTCAAAGCCCAGCAGCTTGCCGAGCAGCCGGGTACCGTACAGCACCACTGCCAGCAAAATCCCGCACACGGCAAACAACCCGGCCAGGTGCTGCGGCGATACCGTGTGCCACAGCCCGGTGACCACCGCCTCGCTGAACGCGGTGTAAACCACCAGCAGGATCGAGCCCTGGTCCACCACCTTGAGCCAGCGCGCATTGCGCTTGACCCACGCACCGATCCAGCGCCGGGCGACCTGCCCAGCCACGAACGGCACCAGCAGCTGCAGGGTGATCTTCAGCACCGCATCCAGGCCGGAACCGGTATCGCCGCTGGCCCCCAGCAACATCATCACCAGCAACGGCGTGAGGAAGATACCCAGCAGGCTGGATGCCGCCGCACTGCAAATGGCCGCCGGCACGTTGCCACGCGCCAGCGAGGTGAAGGCGATGGCCGACTGCACGGTGGCCGGCAAGGCACACAGGTAGAGCACGCCCAGGTACAGCTCGTTGCCCACCAGCGGCACGAACAGTGGCTTGAACGCCAGGCCCAGCAACGGGAACAGCACGAAGGTGCAGGAGAACACCAGCAAGTGCAGGCGCCAGTGCCCGGCACCGGCGATGATCGCCTCGCGCGACAGCTTGGCGCCGTGCAGGAAGAACAGCAGGCCGATGGCCAGGTTGGTCAGCCAACCAAAATACACCGCGCCGTCGCCCGAGCAAGGCAGCACGGTGGCAATCAGCACCACCCCGAGCAAGGCCAGGGTGAAATTGTCGAATAACATGCGCAAATACTTCATCACAGTTTCCGTCTTGTCATTGTGCAAGAGCAGACGATAAGGTCTTCGGTTTTTCGCCGCTAACGCCGGAACCCCCACCGGTGTCGCTCAACGGACACGCTCCAGCACAGGACCCGCTCATGCCCCTCTCCCGCCTGGCTGCACTTGCAGCCGCCATCACTCTCACCCTGGGCTACAGTGCCGCCCAGGCCGACGACCAGTTGCAGGCCAAGGTCGACCAGATCATCCGCCCGTTGATGCAGGAGCAAGGCATCACCGGCATGGCCGTGGCCATCTATGCTCGCAACCACGCGCACTACTTCAGCTATGGGGTGGCCAACAAGGCAGACAATGTGCCGGTCAGCCGCGACACGCTGTTCGAGATCGGCTCGCTGAGCAAGACCTACACCGCCACTTTGGCCGCACTGGCCAGTGCCGAAGGCAAGCTGGACCTCGATGCCCCGGCCAAGCGCTACCACCCGGCCCTCGCCGGCGCACCCATCGGCGACGCAAGCGTGCTGGAGCTGGGCGCCTACAGTGCCGACTGCCTGCCGTTGCAGTTCCCGGATGAGGTGCAGACGCCGCAGCAGGTGGTCGATTTCTTCCGTCACTGGCAACCCCGCGCCAAACCTAGCACCCAGCGCTGCTACTCGAACCCCAGCCTGGGCCTGTTCGGTGACCTGGCCGCCCGCGCGCAGCATCAGCCGTTTTCCACGCTGATGAGCGAGGGCCTGCTGAAACAGATGGGCCTGGAAAACACCTATCTGCAGGTCCCGGCCAGCGCCCAGGGGTTGTATGCCCAGGGCTACGACAGTGCCGACAAACCGGTGCGTGTCGGCCCCGGCCCCTACGCCGACGAAGCCTACGGCATCAAGACCAGTGCCAGCGACCTGCTGCGCTATGTGCGCCTGCACATGCAGCCGGAGGGGCTGCCGCCGGCGCTGGCGCAAGCCACGGCCATCACCCAGCGGGGCTACTTCCAGGTCGGCGCCATGACCCAGGGCCTGGGCTGGGAGCGTTACCCCTACCCGGTCACGCTGGGCACACTGGTCGATGGCAACGGCCCGCAGCTGATCCGTGAACCGCAGGCAACCACGCGCTTGCATCCAGCCCTGCCGCCGCTGCCGGCAGCCTGGTACAACAAGACCGGCTCGACCAATGGTTTCGGCGCCTACGCCGCGTTCGTGCCCGCCGAACAGCTGGCCGTGGTGTTGCTGGCCAACCGAAATTACCCGAACGAAGCCCGGGTGCGCGCGGCCTTCGACATTCTGTCCGGGCTGTAGTGCGGGCAGCGATTGTCGAACAAAACGACACAATGTAGTGACCAAAAATATTCACTACAAAATGGTTGACGCCGTTCATCGCCCTTGGGCATGATGAAGCCGTCTCCCTGATCGGGAGCGGTGGCAAGGGTGTTCCAGACGGCCTGCGCGGTAACGCAGGCCGTCCGTGGAGAGGGAAACTGTCCAAAAGGCAGCGTGAGAAAGCCCCTGTTGCGATGCTGCTGTAGCAGCCTTGGTAGTGCGCTACACCGTGGTAGCGCCAACTGTGAAAAATCACCTACGAATGGGTAATGGGGGCTTTATGATGAACTTGAACAACAATCCGACTATCGACCAATTGGCTCAGCTGTTCGCCGTACGCAAGGACAGCCTTGACGACCATCTGCTGTGGGTCAGCCAGACCGGTGAAGTGCGCCTCGACCGCCTGCCACCGAACACCGTCGAAGATGAATTCGAAGAGCACCTGCCCAGCATGCGTGCCCGCTTCAAGGTCTACCGCCGTGGCCAAGGCTACGTCGGCAAGAAGGCCGCCGCCGACACCGAGTTCGTTGGCCGCGTCCTGCAGACCCTGCAACAAGAATGGCCCGCTGCCCGTGAGCAGCAGGCAGTCAAGGTGATCGAACCGCTCAACTGAGGGTTCCCACCCTTACCTGAGCCCGGCCCGCATAGGCCGGGCTTTTTCATGCCTGGCGCCGCTGGCTGCGGGGCGCTGGCAGCGGCAAGGCGCCGGTTGCCATCGCCCGGGCACGGTCGACACCCCATACCAGGGCGCGGGTCATGGTCTCGCCTGGCCGTGCGGGGTAATACTCCTCCAGCAATGCTCGCCCATCCCCGGCATACAGCCCCAGGAACAGCTGGGTCGCCCCCAGGCGCGACAAGCGCACCTGCACGTCCAGCGTGGTGCCGTCACTGAGTGCTTCGTCGTGGCAGCGGCTGTGCAGCTGGGCGTCGGCCCATTGCCAATAGGTCTCTTCCCTGACTCGCATGAGCATTCAATCCTCCGTTGCTGGAATGCCGCGCAAGAAAACCACAGCCTCGGCCATCCTGCGAGCGCTACCCGGCAATGCCATGAGGCGGATCAAGAAATGGCAATAAAAACCCCGCCATTCGGCGGGGTTGTGCTGGAGCGGGATCACTTCTTCAGCGGAACCCGCGGCATGAAGCGGCCTTTTTTGCTGCGCTGCAGGTGTGCAGGCTGGAGCTGTTCGGAATCATCCAGCGTCATGTGGGCGAAGCCCAGGCGGAATGCCGCCTGGCCGCAACGCACCTGGCTGTTGATGGGGAACGCGTCGTTCAGGTCTTCGAAAAAGGATTCGCTCATGCCCTGTCTCCCTCCAGTGGCGGACGCGCCGGCAACCAGAACAGTTGCTCCACCAAACGCGACCTGTGAAGGTGAGACTAGCTGGTCATTTGCGGACCGCCCGGACCTAAGCCCTGGACCCGACCAGCGGCAGACGCTCTACTTCAGGCGCACCGCTGTGCCGGTAGCAAATACCACGACCATGCCGCCCTGTACCGACGGCATGCTGATCTCGAAATCCACCCCCACTACCGCATCAGCTTGCAACTGGCGTGCCCGCGCCTTCAGTTCTTCGGTGGCCTGTTCCCGGGCTTCGCGCAGTGCGCTTTCCAGGGTTTGCGAACGGCCGCCGAAGAAGTCGCGAAAACGTGCAAAGAAATCGCGCACGAAGTTGATGCCCTGCACCGATTCGGAGCTGACCACGCCCAGGTATTCGGCAATCGGGCGGCCTTCGAGCTGGCTGGTGGTGGAAATGATCATGGGGTGCACTCCATTGGCCTGGCAAAAGAGGCCGATTCTAACAGAGCGCCCTGTTTGCAACGCGCATTTGTGGGAGCGGCCTTGCGTCGCGAAAGGGCCGCAACGCGGCCCCAGGATCTCAGCAGCATGCAGAAACCCGGGGCCGCTTCGCAGCCCTTTCGCGACGCAAGGCCGCTCCCACAGAGTCAGCTACGCGCTGACAGCTTTTAACCGGCGCCCAAGCCTTGCGCCGAACACGTTCACCAGCAACCCTGCCATCACCAGCAATGCGCCCCAGCCCTGGGTCGCGGTCAAACGCTCGCCCAGCAACAACGCCGACGAACTCAGGCCAATCACTGGCACCAGCAGCGAGAACGGCGCCACCTTGCCGGCCGGGTGGCGCGACAGCAGCTTGCTCCACAGGCTGTAGCCGAGCATGGTGGCGACAAACGCGAGGTAAGCCAGGGCCAACACCGAACTCCAGCTGATATTGGCAAGGGCATGGCCAATACGCTCCGGCCCCTCCAGCCACCAGGACAATGCCAGGAACGGCAGTGGCGGAATCAACCCGCCCCAGATCACCAGCGCCACCAGGTCAACCGAGCCAAAGCGCCGGGTAATGATGTTGCCCATGCCCCACATGGCGCCGGCACACAGGGTCAGCACCAGCGCCAGCATCGGTACATGGCCGCCGTCTTCGCTGCCTATAAGCGCCAGGCCGCTGGCGGCCACCAGCAGCCCCAGCACGCTGGCCAGGCGCAACCGCTCGCCAAGGAACAGCGCGGCAAAGCCGAGGGTGAAGAACGCCTGCGACTGCAGGATCAGCGAGGCCAGCCCTGGCGGCATGCCGCTGTACATGGCCTGGAACAGAAAAGCGAACTGGCCCAACGAAATGGTCGCACCATAGGCGATCAGCCAGCGCCAAGGCAGCTTGGGCCGCTTGACCAGCAGGATCGCCGGGAACGCCACCAGCAAGAAGCGCAATGCCCCCAGCAGCATCGGCGGCAACCCGTCGAGGCCAACCTTGATGACCACGAAGTTGACTCCCCAGGCAACAATCACCACCAGGGCGATGAGCAGGTCCTTGAGCGGCATTGCGACATCCTTCTTCAAGCTTTCTAGACATATTTCGTTACAGCATAAGGCTATTCCTTCGACAGGGACCAGCACAGTTGCAACCCATCATTGCGCAACAGCACGACTGTTTCACTCGCAAGAGATGGCTTGACCGCACTTGTATATACATGCTCATATCATGCGAAGTCATCCGCCTTGCGTCCCGCCGATGATTGACTCGCTTACACAAAAACAATGAAGCGGAGCCACTGAATGTCCAGCAAACCCGTACTCGAGCGGCGCTCGATCGACTACATACCCGAGACTGAACGCCATGGACGCGTGTACAGTCAGTTCACCCTGTGGCTCGGAGCCAACCTGCAGATCACGGCAATCGTGACCGGCGCCCTGGCCGTGGTGCTCGGTGGCGACGTGTTCTGGTCGCTGATCGGCCTGCTGCTCGGTCAATTGATCGGCGGCGCGGTCATGGCCCTTCATGCCGCTCAAGGTCCTCGTCTGGGGCTGCCGCAGATGATTTCCAGCCGCGTGCAGTTCGGGGTCTACGGCGCGGCCATACCGATGGTGCTGGTATGCCTGATGTACCTGGGCTTCACCGCCACCGGCACGGTGCTCTCCGGACAGGCGATCGGCCAGTTGCTCGACGTCAGCGACAGCACTGGCATCCTGATATTCGCCAGCATAATCGTGCTCGCCACCCTGGCCGGATACCGGGTGATCCACTGGATCGGCCGAATCGCCAGCGTGCTGGGCATCATTGCCTTCGTCTACCTGTTCAGTCGCATCATGATGCTGGCCGACATCGGGCAGTTACTCGACAACCGCCACTTCAGTTGGGCATCGTTCCTGCTCGCCGTATCACTGGCTGCGTCCTGGCAGATCGCCTTCGGCCCCTATGTGGCCGACTACTCGCGCTATCTGCCAAGCAGTACATCGCCAGTGAGGACCTTCCTCGCCGCAGGCCTGGGCTCGGTGATCGGTGCCCAGGCATCAATGATCCTCGGGGTGTTCGCCGCCGCCATCGCCGGTGCCCAGTTCTCCGGTCACGAAGTGGCCTACATCGTCGGCCTGGGTGGCGCCGGTAGCACCGCAGCGCTGCTGTATTTCTGCATCGCCTTTGGCAAGGTGACCATCTCGACGCTGAACTCTTATGGCAGCTTCATGTGCATTGCAACCATCATCAGCGGCTTCCGCGGCCACCTGACGATCAGCCGTGCGCAGCGCCTGCTGTTCGTACTGGGCATCGTCGGCGCCGCCACCCTGGTGGCCTTGCTTGGCCAGCATTCGTTTCTCAGCGCGTTCAAGTCCTTCATCCTCTTCCTGCTGACGTTCTTCGTGCCATGGAGCGCGGTCAACCTGGTCGACTACTACTTCATCACCAAGGAGCGTTACGACATCCCCGCCCTCGCCGACCCGCAAGGCCGATACGGCCGCTGGAACTGGCCTGGAATCATCGTCTACACCTTGGGCGTGCTGATACAGATGCCGTTCATCGACACCAAACTGTACACAGGGCCGCTGGTCGCGCACCTGGGTGGTGTGGATATCTCGTGGCTAATCGGCCTGGTAGTGCCGAGCGTGCTGTACTACTGGGTGGCACGGGGGCGGGCGCACGAGGCACCGGCAGCGATGATCGTGCCTGACGCACACTGAGCCCACTCGCCATCAACGTAGAAACGTCTTGCCCTCTCGCCGCAAACGCGATGCGAGGGCAAGACGGCTTTCACCGCGAGCGCGCCAATGTCAACGACGATAGTCCGGCGCGACTCGCTCCAGCATCCGCAACAACGCCGCCCACGCCAGCTGCAGCGCATCCGCATCCGCCAGCTCGCCCTGCTTCAAGCCCCGCCCCGGATCATTGAACTGCCGCTCGGTATGCCTACACACTTCGGCGGGCGGTAAAATCACCTGCCCGGCACTCTGTGCCGCCAACTGGATCTCGCACGCCTTCTCCAGGTAGTACATGCGCAGGAACGCTTCGGCCACGCTGCGCCCGGTGGTCAGCAGGCCATGGTTACGCAGGATCATCACCGGCTTGTCGCCCAGGTCGGCTACCAGCCTTCGCTGCTCATCCATGTCCAGCGCAATCCCTTCATAGGCGTGGTACGCCACCTTGCCATAAAACTCCATGGACATCTGGTTGAGCGGCAGCAGCCCACATTCCAGCGCCGCCACCGCACAACCTGCCCGGGTGTGGGTGTGCAACACACAACGGGCATCCTCGCGGGCAGCATGGATGGCGCTGTGGATGACGAAACCGGCCGGGTTGACCGGGTGCGGCGTCGCTTCCACTGGCCGGCCTTGCAGGTCGATCTTCACCAGGCTGGAGGCCGTGATCTCATCGAACAGCAAGCCGTACGGGTTGATCAGGAAGTGGTGCTCCGGCCCCGGCAGGCGCAGGGAAATATGGGTGAATATCAGGTCGCTCATGCGGAAGTGGGCGATCAGCCGATAGCAGGCGGCCAGCTCCTGGCGCAGGCCTTGTTCCGTTGCGGTCATCATCGTTATTCCTTTGCAGAATGCTATTTGCTGGCCCACGCATTGAAGCGCTGTTCCAGCTCTTCGCCATGGTCGACCCAGAATTCCACATTCATCGCCAACGCCCCCTGCAGGTTCTGCGGCGAAGTAGGCACCCAGCTGGCCAGGGACGGGTCGAGCTTCGCTGCCGCCTGGGTGTTGGTCGGCCCATAGGGGATCTGCTGCACATAACGCACCTGGGTGTCCGGCTGGTTGGCGAAGGCGATCAGCCGCTTGGCCTGGTCGACATGCCGCGAGCCCTTGATGATCGCCCAGTAATCCATGCCATACAGGCTGCCAGGCCAGACCACTGCCAGCGGGCTGCCCTGCTGGGCCGCCACGGCGATGCGCCCGCTGTAGGTCGAGGTCATCACCACGTCACCCGCCGCCAGCCACTGGGCAGGCTGGGCCCCGGCGTCCCACCACTGGATATGCGGCTTGAGTTCGCTGAGTTTGGCAAAGGCACGCTCGACCCCGGCCGGAGTGGCCAGTACCTTGTAGACATCCTCGACCTTGACCCCGTCAGCCATCAGGGCGAACTCCAGGTTGTACACCGCACGCTTGCGCAGGCCGCGCTTGCCCGGGTACTTGCTCACGTCCCAGAAGTCGGCCCACGACGCAGGCGCCTGGGCCAGCTTGCTGCGGTCATAGGCAATGGCCACGCTCCATACCAGCGCGGCCGAGCCACAGGCTTGTGCCGCGTCGGCAATCAGTTCACCCGCATGGCCCATGCGCTGCCAGTCCAGCTGCTCGTAGATGCCCTCGTCGCAGCCACGCATCAGGTCAGGCCCTTCGATCTGCACCACGTCCCAGTCGACATTGCCCGTGTCGGCCATTACCTGGATCCGTGCCATTTCGCCGTTGTACTCGCTCTGGATCAGCTTGCTGCCATCCTGGGCACTGAACGGTTTGAAGATCGCCTCGTCCTGGGCTTTCTGGCCGGCACCACCATAGCCGACCACGACCATCTGCGGTGCCGCTTGCGCACTGCCCAGGCCCATGGCCAGCAACGCTGCGCAAAGGCTGCTTACACGTGGGAATACCTGCATCGTAGTTGCCTCCTGTCGGTGCCCGAGGGGCCCGTTTTCTTGTTGTTGTGAGGTCACGCCCTCGCCATGAGGGTGAGAAAAACCTAGTCGTCGACCAGTAAAAAAACAAGTTGATTTTTTACTGACGCTACACTTTCATAAAAAAACAAGAACAACACCGCACCGGAGCCGCCTGTATGCAGACCGCCTTCCCTCACCTGTTCGAAGCCTTGCAGATCCGCGGCAAACGCTTGAAGAACCGCATCATGTCCACCGGCCACGACACCTGCCTGCCTACCGACAACCTGGTCAACGACAAGCTCATCGCCTACCAGCGCGCCCGCGCCGCCGGTGGCGTCGGCCTGATCGTGCTGCAGGTGGCCGGGGTGCATGACAGCGCCCGCTACACCTCGCATGTGCTGATGGCCACCGACGATGCCTGCATCGACGGCTATCGCCAGCTTGCCGAGGCCTGCCATGAGCATGGCACCGTGGTGCTGTCGCAACTGTTCCACCCCGGGCGGGAGATCATGGAGTCGGCGGACGGCTTGCTGGCGGTGGCCTACTCGGCGTCCGCGGTGCCCAATGAACGCTTCCGGGTGATGCCGCGCGCGCTGGACCAGGCAATGATCGACGAGATCGTCCAGGGCTATGCCAGCGCTGCCCGCCGCCTGCACCAGGCCGGGCTGGATGGCGTTGAAGTGGTGGCCAGCCATGGCTACCTGCCTGCGCAGTTCCTCAATCCGCGGGTGAACCAGCGCACGGATGGTTACAACGGTGAGCTCGAACAGCGCCTGCGGTTCCTGCGCGAAGTGCTGGCTGCCGTACGCGCGGCCACCGACGAGCAGTTCATCATCGGCCTGCGCATCAGTGCCGACGAGCGCGACAGCCAGGGGCTGAGCGAGGACGAATCGCTGGCTGCAGCGGTTGCCTTGCAGGGCCAACTCGACTACCTGCACATCGTTGCAGGCACGTCGGCATCCCTGGGCGGCGCCGTGCATATCGTGCCGCCGATGGCCATTCAACCAGCCTACCTGGCCCGGGAGGCCGGCACCTTCAAGCAGCACCTGGGCATCCCGCTATTCGTCACCGGGCGTATCAACCAGCCCCAGGAAGCCGAACTGATCCTGGCCCGTGGCCAGGCCGATGTCTGCGGCATGACCCGTGCGCTGATCTGCGACCCGCAGATGCCGAACAAGACCGAGCATGGCCAGGTCGAGGACGTACGTGCCTGTATCGCCTGCAACCAGGCTTGCATCGGGCACTTCCACCGTGGCCTGCCCATTTCCTGCATCCAGCGGCCGGAAACCGGCCGCGAATTGCAGTACGAGCAACTGTCCATCACCACCCACCCCAAGCGCATCCTCGTGGCCGGTGGCGGGCCCGCCGGCATGAAAGCCGCCGCCGTGGCCGCTGCGCGCGGGCATCAGGTCACGCTGTACGAGGCCGGCCCGCAGCTCGGTGGCCAGGTGCTGCTGGCCCAGTTGCTGCCACGGCGCAGCGAGTTCGGTGGCGCCAGCACCAACTTGCAGCGGGAAATGGCCCTGGCAGGCGTGGAAGTGGTGCGCAACACCCGGGTCGACCGCGCACTGGTCGAACGAGAACGCCCCGACCTGGTGATCGCGGCCACCGGTGCCACCCCCTACTGGCCGGCCTTCGAGCGCACCGGTGAGCTACAGGTGGTGGACGCCTGGCAAATACTGCGCAATGAAGCAAAACCGGGGCGCTCGGTGCTGGTGATCGACTGGCGCTGCGACTGGATCGGCCCCGGCATCGCCGAACGCCTGGTACGCGAGGGCCACCAGGTGCAACTGGCGGTCAATGGCACCCATTGCGGCGAAAGCCTGCCGCTGTACGTGCGCGACCAACTGGCCGGCGAGCTGCATCGCCTGGGTATTCCCGTCACACCGTATGCCCGCCTGTATGGCAGCGACGACAACACGGTGTACCTGCAGCACACCGCCAGCGGCGAACCGATGATCTTCGAAGGCATCGACACCCTGGTACTGTGCCTGGGCCATCAACCGGAAGACCGCCTGGCCACGGAGCTGGCCGGCCTGGTCGAGGTGCGCCGCATTGGCGACTGCCTGGCGCCGCGTACCGCCGAAGAAGCGATTCACGATGGCCTGACGGTTGCCTGGGCGCTCTGAGGCTGTACATACTGCGGCTTTTCACGATGGACCGACGTGCATGAGCCAACTCCCCCAGCCCCCCGCCAGCGAAGCCGGGGGCGCCGCGCCGCAGTTTCTCGGCAGCCGCATTCGCGGCCTGCGCAAACGCCGTGGCATGACCCTGGCGGAGCTGGCCACGCACAGTGAACTGACTGCTGGCTACATCAGCCAGCTGGAGCGCAACCTCTCCTATCCATCGATTCCGGCGCTGTTCAACATCGCCCGCAGCCTGGGGGTGACCATCCAGTGGTTCTTCGCCAGCGAAGCCACCACTGCGCCCGAGGACCAGGGCTATGTGGTACGCCGCAACAGCCGCCTGAGCGTGCATTACGAAGATGGCATCGTCGATCAACTGCTCACGCCCCAGCCCAACCGCCAGCTGGAAATCCTGCATTCGCGCTTCCCTCCGGGCAGCTACAGCCAGCAGAGCTACAGCCACGACGGTGAGGAGGCCGGCTACATCCTCAGCGGCAGCTTCGAGCTATGGGTAGGCGAGCGGCATTTCCAGCTGGGTGAAGGGGACAGTTTCAGCTTCTCGAGCCAGGAACCGCACCGCTATGGCAACCCCGGCGAGGTGGATGCCGTGGTGATCTGGGTGATCACGCCGCCAACATTCTGAAGCACGCTCGCTCCCCAACATCCAGCAACAGGGTCTACCTTGTTAACCGAACTTCAGAGGAGCACAACCATGAAGCAGATCCTGATCATTGGCGCGGGCTTTGCCGGCCTGTGGAGCGCGCTCAGCGCCGTCCGCCAGCTTGACCTCCACGGCCGCAAGGATGTCGAGGTCACCTTGCTTGCACCCCAGGCCGAGCTGCATGTGCGCCCGCGCTTCTACGAGCCCGACGTCCATGCCATGGCCGCGCCGTTGCAAGAGCTGTTCGATGCCGTCAACGTCCGTTTCGTGCAGGGCACGGCCTTCCACATCGATGAAGCGGCCCGCCGCGTCAGCTACCGCACACGCAGCGGTACCCAGTGCAACCTGCCCTACGACCGCCTGATCATGGCCTGCGGCAGCGTGCTCAACCGGCCCGACATGGTCGGCATCGAGCATGTGTTCGATGTCGACAAGCTCGACAGCGCCGCGCGCCTGGAAACCCACCTGAAGTCACTGGCGAACCTGCCCGACACACCCGCGCGCAATACCGTGGTGGTGGCCGGCGGTGGCTTTACCGGCATCGAGACCGCCACCGAACTGCCGGCCCGCCTGCGCGAAATACTTGGCGAGGACACGGCGTTGCGCGTGGTGGTGGTCGACCGCGGGGCGAGGATTGGCGCGGCCCTGGGTGACGGCATCCGCCCCGCCATCGAGCAGGCCTCCGAGGCCCTGGGCGTGGAGTGGATCTGTGGCGCCACGGTAGCCTCGGTCGACCCTGCCGGCGTGCTGCTGGACAACGGCCAGCGCATCGACGCCAGCACGGTGATCTGGACCGTGGGCTTCAAGGCCAACCCGCTCACCGAGCAGATCAGTGGCGAGCGCGACCGCCAGGGCCGCTTGCATGTCGATGGCAATCTCAAGGTGAAAGGCAATGATGCCGTGTACGCGGCGGGTGATGTGGCCTATGCCGCCTGCGACGAGGCTGGCAATTACGCGGTGATGTCCTGCCAGCATGCGATTCCGCTGGGGCGTCATGCGGGCAACAATGCGGCGGCCGAGCTGATTGGCGTGGCACCGAAGACCTACAGCCAGCCCAAGTACGTGACCTGCCTGGACCTTGGGGCCTGGGGGGCGGTGTATACCGAAGGGTGGGAACGCACGGTGTCGCCACCGGAAGACAAGGCCGAGGCCAAGGTGTTGAAGGCGCAGATCAATACCGTGTGGATCTATCCGCCGGCGGCCGAACGTGCTGCAGCGCTGGCAGCGGCTGACCCGGCTATTCCAGTGGCCTGAGGTTGATTGTGGGAGCGGCCTTGTGTCGCGAAAGGGCCGCGCAGCGGCCCCAGGATCTCAGCGTTTACACCGAGATCTCTGGGGCCGCTTTGCGGCCCTTTCGCGACACAAGGCCGCTCCCACAGAGTTCGCGCAAGCCTTTGAAGCTTGCGCAAGACAGCAGGATCAGGCAGCAGCAAACAGCTCGTTGGCAATCTGCGCCTGGGCAGCATCGATCGCCTGGCTGCGGTGCTCAGGGCCATAGGCCAGGCCATGGGCGCGGACGATTTCCAGGTCGGTGACACCAATGAAGCCCAGGAATACCTTGAGGAAGTCCTCATGCCCGGCGCCAGTCGGCTGGCCAGCGTGCAGGCCACCGGCGGTGGACACCAGCACTACCTTCTTGTTGCCGCACAGACCTTCCGGGCCGGCTTCGGTGTAGCGGAAAGTCTTGCCGGCGACGGCAACACGGTCGATCCAGGCCTTGAGCTGGGTCGGCACGGTGAAGTTGTACATCGGCGCACCAATCACCACGGCATCGGCAGCCAGGAACTCTTCCAGGGTTTCCGCGCTCAGCTTGGCTTCGAAGGCCTGGGCTGCGTCGCGCATGTCTTCCGGGGTGCCAGCCGCTACCAGGGTAGCCGCGGAGAAGTGGGCGATGGCGTCAGCGGCCAGGTCGCGGTACACCACTTCCACGCTCGGGTCGGCGGCTTTCCAGGCTTCGACCACTTCGCGGCTCAGTTGGCGGGAGGCGGAATTGTCGCCCAGGATGCTCGAATCGATATGCAACAGTTTCATGGGACTCTCCTGTGAATGAAGACCGCGACGTTGGGCGATCACGATGGGGAGAATCCTACCGACATCAACAATAGCTGATAAGGCAGCAAAAATGCGTTAGTTTGTCCTACAGGTGGAACAGTGAGACATTCCCATGCAAGACCTCAACGACCTTTTCTACTTCGCCCGCGTGGTCGAAGCCGGCGGTTTCGCCGCAGCCGGCCGCCAGCTGGGCATCCCCAAGTCGCGCCTGTCGCGGCGTATCGCCGAGCTTGAAGAACGCCTGGGCACGCGCCTGCTGCAACGCACTACAAGGCAACTGAAGCTCACCGCGGTGGGCGAGCGCTACCTGCACCACTGCCAGGCCATGCTGCTGGAAGCCGAAGCCGCCGACGAGGCCGTGGCCAGCATGAGCAGCGAACCGCGCGGGCGCTTGCGGGTGTCCTGCCCGGTGGCATTGGCCCACGCCTTTCTGCCGGATGTGATCAGCCGCTTTCTCGCGCAGTACCCACTGGTGCAACTGGACATGGTGCTGCTCAACCGCCGGGTCGACCTGATTTCCGAAGGTATCGACGTGGCCCTGCGCGTACGCGACCTGGGCGATGAAGACCCGGCCCTGGTCACCCGCCGCCTGCGCCAGGCGCAGATGCAGCTGGTTGCAGCGCCCGGTTTCGCCGACCACATCCGCGAACCGGGCCAACTGGCATCATTGCCGGTGCTGGGCGCTGCCGAGGCTGACCGGCTGGTACACTTCCGCCTGTTCGGCCCCCATGGCAAACAGCAGGAAATCGCACTGGAACCGCGCCTCGCCATCGATGATTTCGTAGTACGTAATGCTGCTGTACGGGCAGGCCTCGGGTTTACCGCGCTGCCCAGCATGTTCTGTGAAGAAGAACTGGCGCGCGGCGAACTGGTGCGCCTGCTGCCGGACTGGTCGCTGCCGGGTGGCTACCTGCAGGCGGTGTACCCGCACCGGCGCGGCTTGCTGCCTGCGGTACGGGTATGGATCGACCACCTGGCGGCGTCGTTCGAGGCCTGTGGAGAAAAGTATGTCTGAGCGGAACATGAGCGAAGCCCAGGTGGCAGCGTTCTGCCTGAGCCTGCCGGGTGCGCGGGAAGACTACAAATGGGGCGGCATCCGGGTGTTCTCGGTGGCGGGCAACAAAATGTTCGCGGTGCTCGACCTGGCGGGTGCGGGGTTGTCGTTCAAGGTGGCCGACGAACTGTTTCTCGGCTATTGCGATCGCCCGGGGGTGCGGCCTGCGCCGTACCTGGCGCGGGCGCGGTGGATCAGCATGGCATTGCCCTACCCCATGGGGCGTGAGGAGCTGTGTGATCTGTTGCAGCGCTCGCACCAGCTGGTGGTGCGGCGGTTGCCTAAGCGGTTGCAGGTGGGGCTGGTGTTGTGAATTCCCTGTGCTGGCCCTTTCGCGGGTAAACCCGCTTGTGTCTTGATGAGGGATTAAAATCTGGAGTGAGAGCGGTGAATGACAAGCTGAATGCCGCAGGTGCCATGAGCACGAGTGGGAGCACAAGCTGTCATTCACCGTTCCACTTTGGCGAGAGCCCGAACAGTTGGATGCGGCTCTGATCTCGAATCACAAGCGTGGGCCAAGCCAAAGTCCTCTCACAGTGTTGAGTTTAGGAGGGTTTGGTGATGGCGTCCTTCCTGGGTATTGATGTTTCCAGTCGATCACTCGATGCGCTGGTGCGGCCACAGGGCATAAAAATCCATGTGAGCAATGATCGGGCAGGCTTCGAGGAGCTGCAGCGAAGCCTTGGCGGGCGCAGTATCAAGCGCGTTTTGCTGGAGGCCACGGGCGGCTACGAGCGAGATGTCATGCATTTCTTGCAGGATGGCGGCTACAAAGTCATACGCGTCAATCCCAGGCGAGCCCGAGCGTTCGCAGAATCCATCGGCGTCAAAGCCAAGACCGACGCCATCGATGCCGAAGTACTGGCCCACTACGCTGAGGTCATTCCAGACCAGTCCACCCTGCGGATCAGCCCGGAACGTGCGCTGTTGCGGGAATTGCTGCAGCAACGTGATCGGCTGGTTCAGCAGCGTGATGACGATCTGAGGCGCCTGAAACAGGCGCAGTCCCGCGTGGTGTCCGACTTTCTGAAAGCCAACCTCCAGCACTTCAAATCGCAGATCAAGCTGGTTGAGCAAGCGATCAGCCAGCAAGCGGAAGCCCTGAAAGATGAACGGGTTACTCAGCTGGTCCAGGTCAAAGGCATTGGGCTGGTTACGGCGGGCAAGCTGGTAACGCTTCTGCCAGAACTGGGACGTGTCGAGTCTAGAGAAATAGCCTCATTGGTCGGGGTGGCGCCCTTCAACCACGACAGCGGAAAATTCGTGGGCAAGCGCTCTATCTCAGGCGGGCGGTTTGAGGCCAGGCGATCATTGTACATGTCATGCCTTGTGGCGATGAAGTACAACCCAGCACTCAAGGCTAGTTATGAGGCACTGCGCGAACGAGGAAAAGTTGCCAAGGTCGCTATCGTAGCCTGTATGCGGGTATTCCTCGTACGGCTCAATGCCATGCTCAGGACTGGCGAGCCTTGGCTGGATCTGGTCTTGCCACAGCCTAAGCGGACCTAGATCAGGAAACCGACGTAATTCATATGAGAGCGGGCTTGCCCACCAAGCCAATACCGCGCTGGATGGCACGGGCTTCGCCCGTGTTCGCGGGACAAGCCCGCTCCCACAGGTGACGCGCTAGATTTTAGAAATTGAGCAAGACAGTTGCTCCCAC
>NZ_NEJM01000011.1:0-175258 GCF_002113725.1 Pseudomonas sp. B23(2017)
CCTGTGGGAGCGGGTTTACCCGCGAAAGGGCCGGTACTGGCATAAGCAACCGGGGCAGATTATCGTGCTGCTTTCATCCCCAGGACGGACCAGCCCCCCATGAGCGACGCCAACCGCGACCTGATCACCCGCTTCTACCAGGCCTTCCAGCGCCTGGATGCCGAGGCCATGGTCGCCTGCTACAGCGACGATATCGTCTTCAGCGACCCGGTCTTCGGCACCTTGCGCGGCAAGGATGCAGGTGACATGTGGCGAATGCTCACCAGCCGTGCCAAGGACTTCACCCTGACCTTCGACAACGTCCGCGCCGATGAACGCACGGGCGCCGCACATTGGGTGGCCACCTACCTGTTCAGCCAGACCGGCCGCATCGTGGTCAACGATATCCAGGCGCGTTTCGTGATCCGTGACGGGCTGATCTGCCAGCACGATGACCAATTCGACTTGTGGCGCTGGTCGCGGCAGGCGCTGGGTGTGCCTGGCATGCTGCTGGGCTGGTCGCCGTTGGTGCAGAACAAGGTGCGCCAGCAGGCGTTCACAGGATTGCGAGCATTCCAGCAGGCCCAGGGTGAGTGAGCCCGTCGAAATTGCCGCGAGCAAACCCTGGTATGTCTACTTGGTAAGGGCTGCCAATGGATCGCTGTATTGCGGTATCAGCGATGACCCGCAGCGGCGCTTTCTGGCGCACCAGAAGGGGCAGGGCGCGCGCTACTTCAAGACCAGCCCGGCCCAGGCGCTGGTGTATGTGGAGCAATGGCCGGACAAGGGCGAGGCGTTACGCCAGGAGCGGCTGGTGAAGCGGCTGCGCAAGTCGGCGAAGGAGGCTTTGGTGGCCTCCTATGGCGCAGTAGTGGCTGCTAATTAGGGCCGCTTCGCGCCCCATCGCCGGCAAGCCAGCTCCCACCTCGACCGCCTTGACCGCAAGCCATGTGCTACCCCTGTGGGAGCTGGCTTGCCGGCGATGGGCTGCCCAGCAGCCCCGGGGCCATCAGTCCTTGCGCCGCTTCAACTGATCCACCAAGGTGGTCGGAAGGCCCTTGATGATCAAGGTCCCTGCCTCTTCGTCATACTCGACCTTGTCCCCCAGCAGGTGCGCTTCGAAGCTGATCGACAACCCCTCGGCACGGCCGGTGAAACGGCGGAACTGGTTGAGGGTGCGCTTGTCTGCGGGGATTTCCGGCGACAGGCCGTAGTCCTTGTTGCGGATGTGGTCGTAGAACGCCTTGGGCCGGTCCTCGTCGATCAGGCTGGACAGCTCTTCCAGCGTGACCGGCTCGCCCAGCTTGGTCTGGGTAGTGGCGTACTCGACCAGGGTCTGGGTTTTTTCGCGGGCAGACTCTTCCGGCAGGTCTTCGCTCTCGACGAAGTCACTGAAGGCCTTGAGCAGGGTGCGGGTTTCGCCCGGGCCGTCGACGCCCTCCTGGCAGCCGATGAAGTCGCGGAAGTAGTCCGAGACCTTCTTGCCGTTCTTGCCCTTGATGAACGAAATGTACTGTTTGGAGTTCTGGTTGTTCTTCCACTCCGACAGGTTGATGCGCGCCGCCAGGTGCAGCTGGCCAAGGTCGAGGTGGCGCGAAGGCATCACGTCGAGCTCGGCGTTCACCGCCACGCCTTCGCTGTGGTGCAGCAGGGCGATCGCCAGGTATTCGGTCATGCCTTGCTGGTAATGGGCAAACAGGATGTGGCCGCCGGTGGACAGGTTGGACTCTTCCATCAGCTTCTGCAGGTGCTCCACGGCCACGCGGCTGAACCCGGTAAAGTCCTTTTCTTCGTCCAGGTACTGCTTCAGCCAGCCGCTCAGCGGGTAGGCGCCGGACTCGCCGTGGAAAAAGCCCCAGGCCTTGCCTTGCTTGGCGTTATAGCTGTCGTTGAGGTCGGCCAGCAGGTTTTCGATGGCGTCGGAGGCGGCCAGTTCGCAATCACGGGCATGCAGCACGGCGGGGCTGCCATCGGGCTTTTTGTCGATCAGGTGAACGATGCAATGACGGATTGGCATGGAATTCTCGGCGAGCTGCAAAAGTCGTCCAGTTTACCCTAGACACAAGGTGGTGCAGTGGCCGGATGTTGGCAGAAATGCCGGTTGTTCGTTTTTTGTTCAAATTTGTGCGTTTTAGGCTAAAACCCCCGAAAAACCTGCATTAAATCGAAGCGCGCAGCGGATATTTATCCGTTCCTGTGGTAGCTTTGCGCGGTCTTGCGCCCCTTGTGTGGCGCATTGCTGGCAGCGTGCTGTCGTCGTGTCGAACCAAACGTCGATTTACGTATCTACATACGCGATTGGCGCGGCCCTCCACTTTCAGGGGCTGGCCCGATAACGTCGTAGTCCGCTGCATAACCATCGAATTTGATAGGGAAGGAACACCACCATGGCATTGACCAAAGACCAACTGATTGCCGACATCGCCGAATCGATCGCCGCGCCAAAAGCCACCGCCAAGAACGCTCTGGAGCAACTGGGCCAGATCGTTGCCGACCAGCTGGAAAACGGCGCTGAAATCACTCTGCCAGGCATCGGCAAGCTGAAAGTCGCTGAGCGTCCTGCCCGTACCGGCCGCAACCCTTCGACTGGCGCTGCCATCGAAATCGCTGCCAAGAAAGTCGTCAAGTTCGTTCCAGCCAAAGTGCTGACCGACGCCATCAACAAGTAATTGTTGAAGCTTTGACGAAACCGCGCCCGGCTTGCCCGGGCGCGGTTTTTTCATGCCTGGGTTTTACGCCTGGCGTGCCAGGCTTGGCGTGCGGCGTCGTCGTGGAAGCTCCAGGCGACCATGCGGCTTTGCTTCTGCCCTTGGCCCATTTCACTGATGCGCACGGCCTTGGCGCCCGCTTTCCTGAGCGCAGCCTCGATCCCCGGCAGGTTGCTGGCCTTGGACACCAGGCTGGTGAACCACAGTACCCGTTCGGCGTACTGCACGCTTTCGCTGACCAGTTGGCTGACAAAGCGGATCTCGCCGCCTTCGCACCACAGTTCGTTGTTCTGGCCGCCGAAGTTGAGCACCGGCAGCTTGCGCTTGGGGTCCTGCTTGCCGAGGTTCTTCCACTTGCGCTGGCTGCCACGGGTGGCTTCGTCGCGTGAGGAATGGAAGGGCGGGTTGCACAGGGTGAGGTCGAAGCGTTCGCCCTCCTGCAGCAGGCCGCTGAAGATGTGTGCACGGTTGGCCTGCTGGCGCAGGGTGATGGCCTTGCCCAGGCCATTGGCCTGGACGATGGCCTTGGCCGAAGCCAGGGCCACGGGGTCGATGTCCGAGCCGAGGAAGCGCCAGCGGTAGTCGCTGTGGCCCAGCAGCGGGTAGATGCAGTTGGCCCCCACGCCGATGTCCAGCGCCCGCACCTGGGCGCCCTTGGGGATCTCGCCGGCATTGTCGTCGGCCAGCAGGTCGGCGGCCACGTGGATGTAGTCGGCGCGGCCGGGAATCGGCGGGCACAGGTAGTCGGCGGGGATATCCCAGTGCTGGATGCCGTACTGGGCCTTCAGCAGGGCACGGTTGAACACCCGCACGGCCTCGGGGTTGGCGAAGTCGATGCTGGGTTTGCCGTGGGGGTTGGTGATGGTGAAGCGCGCCAGGTCAGGGTGGGCCTTGATCAGGCTGGGGAAGTCGTAGCGGCCCTGGTGGCGGTTGCGCGGGTGCAGGGTGGGTTTGTTCGGGGTCATGGCAGTGTCCAGCCCTATACGAGCGGTGGCTGATAGAGCCTGGGGCTGCTTTGCAGCCCTTTCGCGACACAAGGCCGCTCCTACAGGATAGCGGCGCCCTTCAGACCGGCGCCGTCCCTGTAGGAGCGGCCTTGTGTCGCGAAAGGGCCGCAAAGCGGCCCCGGCTTTTCTCTAGTGATTAAAGCGCTGCAATCCGCGCATGCTGCTCGGTGAAGTTGGCCAGGGCCTGTTCGGACTCGGCCAGCTTGGCGCGTTCCTTCTCGATCACGGCAGCTGGTGCCTTGTCGACGAAGGCGGCGTTGGACAGCTTGCCACCCACGCGTGCCACTTCACCCTGCAGGCGCTGGATTTCCTTGTTCAGGCGCGCCAGCTCGGCATCCTTGTCGATCAGGCCGGCCATTGGCACCAGCACTTGCAGGTCACCGACCAGGGCGGTGGCCGACAGCGGCGCTTCGTCGGCATCGCCCAGTACGGTGAACGATTCGACCTTGGCCAGCTTCTTCAGCAGGGCTTCGTTTTCCTGCAGGCGACGCTGGTCGTCGGCGTTGGCGTTCTTCAGGAACAGCGGCAGCGGCTTGCCCGGGCCGATGTTCATTTCGGCGCGGATGTTGCGCAGGCCGACCATCAGCTCCTTGAGCCACTCGATGTCGCCTTCGGCGGCAGCATCGATGCGGCTTTCATTGGCCACCGGCCATGGCTGCAGCATGATGGTCTTGCCTTCGATGCCGGCCAGCGGCGCGATGCGCTGCCAGATTTCTTCGGTGATGAACGGCATGAACGGGTGCGCCAGGCGCAGCGCCACTTCCAGCACGCGCACCAAGGTGCGGCGAGTGCCACGGGCGCGCTCGACCGGGGCGTTCTCGTCCCACAGCACCGGCTTGGACAGCTCCAGGTACCAGTCGCAGTACTGGTTCCAGATGAACTCGTACAGCGCCTGGCTGGCCAGGTCGAAGCGGAACTGCTCCAGCTGGCGGGTCACTTCGGCTTCGGTACGCTGCAGCTGCGAGATGATCCAGCGGTCGGCCAGCGAAAGCTCGTAGGCTTCGCCGTTCTGACCGCAGTCCTCGCCCTTGTCCAGCACGTAGCGGGCGGCGTTCCAGATCTTGTTGCAGAAGTTGCGGTAGCCTTCGACGCGGCCCATGTCGAACTTGATGTCGCGGCCGGTGGAGGCCAGCGAGCAGAAGGTGAAGCGTAGGGCGTCGGTGCCGTAGCTGGCGATACCTTCGGGGAACTCGGCCTTGGTCTGCTTGGCGATCTTCTCGGCAAGCTTGGGCTGCATCATGCCGCTGGTGCGTTTTTCCAGCAGGGCGTCGAGGGTGATGCCGTCGACGATGTCCAGCGGGTCCAGCACGTTGCCCTTGGACTTGGACATCTTCTGGCCCTGGCCGTCACGTACCAGACCGTGCACGTACACGGTCTTGAACGGTACCTGCGGGGTGCCATCCTCGTTCTTGATCAGGTGCATGGTCAGCATGATCATGCGCGCAACCCAGAAGAAGATGATGTCGAAGCCGGTCACCAGCACGTCGGTGGAGTGGAACTTCTTGAGGAACTCGGTCTGTTCCGGCCAGCCCAGGGTAGAGAAGGTCCACAGGCCCGAACTGAACCAGGTGTCGAGTACGTCGTCGTCCTGGCGCAGAACAACGTCGGCGCCCAGGTTGTGCTTGGCGCGCACTTCTTCCTCGTTGCGGCCGACATAGACCTGGCCGGCCTCGTCGTACCATGCCGGGATGCGGTGGCCCCACCACAGCTGGCGGCTGATGCACCAGTCCTGGATGTCACGCATCCAGGAGAAGTACATGTTCTCGTACTGCTTGGGCACGAACTGGATGCGGCCATCTTCCACGGCGGCGATGGCAGGTTCTGCCAGCGGCTTGGTGGAAACGTACCACTGGTCGGTCAGCCACGGCTCGATGACGGTGCCCGAACGGTCGCCTTTCGGCACTTTCAGCGCGTGGTCGTCGATGCTCACCAGCAGGCCCTGGGCATCCAGGTCGGCGACGATCTGCTTGCGCGCGACGAAGCGGTCGAGGTTGGCGTACTGGGCCGGCAGGCGGGTGTCCACCTGCTCGTTGACGCTGCCGTCGAGGTTGAAGGCCTGCGCGCTGGCCAGCACGAAGGCGTTCTTGTCGAAGATGTTCAGCAGCGGCAGGTTGTGGCGCTTGCCAACTTCGTAGTCGTTGAAGTCGTGGGCTGGGGTGATCTTCACGCAGCCGGTACCGAACTCGGGGTCGCAGTAGTCGTCGGCGATGATCGGGATGCGGCGGCCGACCAGTGGCAGTTCGACGAACTTGCCGATCAGTGCCTGGTAGCGCTCGTCGTTCGGGTTGACCGCCACGGCGGCGTCACCCAGCAGGGTTTCCGGACGGGTGGTGGCGACTACCAGGTAGTCCTTGCCTTCGGCGGTCTTGGCGCCGTCGGCCAGTGGGTAGCGCAGGTTCCACAGGTGGCCCTTCTCGTCGTGGTTTTCCACTTCGAGGTCGGAGATGGCCGTGTGCAGCTTGGTGTCCCAGTTGACCAGGCGCTTGCCGCGGTAGATCAGGCCGTCTTCATGCAGGCGCACGAAGGCTTCCTTGACCGCTTCGGACAGGCCGTCGTCCATGGTGAAGCGCTCGCGGCTCCAGTCGACCGACGAGCCCAGGCGGCGGATCTGACGGCTGATGTTGCCACCGGACTGATCCTTCCATTCCCAGACCTTTTCCAGGAACTTTTCGCGGCCCAGGTCATGCCGGTTCTGGCCCTTGGCCTCGAGTTGGCGCTCGACCAGCATCTGGGTGGCGATACCGGCGTGGTCGGTGCCTGGCTGCCACAGGGTGTCGCGGCCTTGCATGCGGCGGAAACGGATCAGGGCGTCCATGATCGCGTTGTTGAACCCGTGGCCCATGTGCAGGCTGCCGGTCACGTTCGGCGGCGGGATCATGATGGTGTAGGACTCGCCTGCACCTTGTGGGGCGAAATAGTTCTCGGACTCCCAGGTGTTGTACCAGGAAGTTTCGATGGCGTGCGGCTGGTAGGTCTTATCCATGCGCGGCGGGACCCTGTGCATTTATTCGGGAAAGCCGGGAAGTATAACCAAGCTGGGGGCCGCAGGCGACAAGCTGCTGCTATCTGGCAGGCAGGGACGGCCTATTCGCGGGTAAACCCGCTCCCACAGGAGCTGCGCAAGCTTTGAGACTTGCGCCGGTCCTGTGGGAGCGGGTTTACCCGCGAAGAAGCACCGCCGAAGTTCGGTTTTACTCGGAACGCTTGATCAACCGCTCGATCCGCGCATCCAGCCGGCGCTTGATCTCGTTCTCGATGTGCGGGGTGAAGTCGTTGATCACGTCCTGCATGATCATCTGCGCCGCCGCACGCAGTTCGCTTTCCAGGTGCAGCAGGGTGTCCTGGCGACGGGTCTGCGGGTCATCTTCGGGTTCGGCAGCTACCGGTTCGGCCGCAGGCACATGATTGCCGGGCGCTTCTTCCAGCAGCAACGGGATCTGCTCCACCGTCTCGGTCAGCAGCGGCGGTTGCAGGTCGGCGTCGCCAAGCAACTGGCGTATCGACTCGAGGTCATCGAGCAGATGGGCGGAATCGGGCAGGGGGGAGGGCTTGTCCATCGTCGTCAAAGTCGCTGTAAGCGGTGGTCTTGCAGAGCATAGCCCTGTTCACGGTAGAAACGGAATCGTTCACGGGCCGATTGGCGGATGCCAGGCTCTTCAACGACGATTTCGGCCACCCGTTCGAACTGGCCGACGAAGGCCGGTACGCCGGCGCCCAGGTTGATCAACAGGTCGTGGTGATCGCCTGCACTGTCGGCGGCCAGGCCCAATGCCACGCTGGCATCGGCATGCACTTCCGCGAGATCGTGGGGCACGAAGGCCTCGCCCTTGAAACGCCACAGGCGTTGGTCCAGCTCGCTGCGCTGCTCGGCGTCCTGGCAATGCAGGTAGACCCGGTGGCCAAGGCGCCAGGCCTTTTCGCACAGCTTGCAGGCGAAATCGAGCCGCGCCGACAGCGAGTCGGTGGGCAGGATGTAGAAATCGACTTTGCTCATGGTGGTATCGCCGGCCGGTGGCGCGCGGGGCGCCACCGGCTTCATGGCGTCAGGCGCCAGCGCGGTCCAGCAGGTACTGGGTCAGCAGGGGCACAGGGCGGCCAGTGGCGCCCTTGTCCTTGCCACCGCTGACCCAGGCGGTGCCGGCGATGTCCATGTGCGCCCAGTCGTAGGC
Organism: Pseudomonas sp. B23(2017); assembly: GCF_002113725.1. NCBI lineage: Bacteria > Pseudomonadati > Pseudomonadota > Gammaproteobacteria > Pseudomonadales > Pseudomonadaceae > Pseudomonas > Pseudomonas sp. B23(2017). The sequence goes on from NZ_NEJM01000011.1 coordinate 7,864, forward strand.
CTTGGCAAAGCGCGACAGGAAGCAGCCGGCGGTGATGGTGCCGGCCTTCGGCCCGCCGATGTTGCCCATGTCGGCGAACGGGCTGTCCAGCTGCTCCTGGTACTCATCGAACAGCGGCAGCTGCCAGGCACGGTCGTCGGCGCGCTTGCCGGCGTCGAGCAACTGGCCGACCAGGTCGTCGTTGTTGCCCATCAGGCCGGTAGTGTGGCTGCCCAGGGCGACGATGCAGGCACCGGTCAGGGTGGCGATGTCGATGACTGCCTGCGGCTTGAAGCGCTCGGCGTAGGTCAGGGTGTCGCACAGCACCAGGCGGCCTTCGGCGTCGGTGTTGAGGATTTCCACGGTCTGCCCGCTCATGGTGGTGACGATGTCACCCGGGCGGGTGGCGCCGCCGCTCGGCATGTTCTCGGCGCAGGCCAGCAGGCACACCAGGTTGACCGGCAGCTGCAGCTCGAGCACCGCACGCAGGGTGCCGAGCACGCTGGCGGCACCGCACATGTCGTACTTCATTTCGTCCATGCCGGCACCAGGCTTGAGGCTGATGCCGCCGGTGTCGAAGGTAATGCCCTTGCCCACCAGCACGAACGGCTTGTCCGCCTTCTTGCCGCCCTGGTAGTTGAGCACGATCAGGCGTGGTGGCTGGTCGCTGCCCTGGCCGACGGCGTAGAACGCGCCCATGCCCAGGTCCTTGATCTTCTTCTCGTCCAGCACTTCGACTTTCAGCGCCTTGTGCGCCTTGCCCAGGTCCTTGGCCTGTTCGGCCAGGAAGCTTGGGTGGCACAGGTTGGGCGGCAGGTTGCCCAGGTCGCGGGTGAAAGCCATGCCGGTGGCGATGGCGCTTGCATGCTTGACGGCACGCTCGACCTCGGCCTGGCCGGCCTTGTCGGCCAGCAGGGTGACCTTCTTCAGGGCGCGCGGCTCGGCCTTCTGGCTCTTGAAGCGATCGAACACGTATTCGCCGTCGAGCAGGGTTTCGGCCAGCAGGCGGTACTTGCCATAGTGGGCATCGCGGTTGCTGACCGCGATGTCGTCCAGGGCCAGCACTGCGTCAGCGCCGTTCAGGCCCTTGAGCACGCCGGCGACGCTGGCGACCAGTTTGCGCCAGGCGCGGTCGCCCAGGGCTTCGTCCTTGCCGCTGCCCACCAGCAGCACGCGCTCGGCCTTCAGGCCCGCGAGGTTCTGCAGGAGCAGGGTCTGGCCCGGCTTGCCGGCCAGGTCGCCACGCTTGAGCACGGCACTGATGGCGCCCTCGCTGGCCTGGTCGACGGCCTTGGCCACGGCGCCGAGCTTGCGGTTTTCACCTACCGGGAGGACCAGGGTGGCGGTTTTTACGGATGCAGCAGCTACGCTTTTTACAACCAGTTCCATGTCAGGATCCCCGAATGATCGATACAGTCGGCGCTGTGTGTTCCAGCGCTCTGGACAGGCCTGGCCGCGTCGTCGCGCGCCAGCGGAAAAGCTGCCAGTTTGAGCCTGCGGCAAGCGTGCTGACAACCCCGTTATGCGCCTTCATGCGCGGCGAAGTGACAGGGGCGGTCAATCACAGGATAATGCGCGCACTTTACATGGAGGTTCGCCTTTGGCGAACCGGCATTGGTCTTGGCTGTACTAAGTCATTGTCTGGCGCCATTGATTGGCAGTCCGCCCTGACAACCCAGGAGTGTCTGGTTTGATCGTCTTTCGTTATCTGTCCCGCGAGGTCCTGGTGACCTTGAGCGCCGTCAGCGCCGTGCTGCTGGTGATCATCATGAGTGGGCGCTTCATCAAGTACCTGGCCCAGGCTGCCCAGGGTGTGCTCGACCCGAGCGTGCTGTTCCTGATCATGGGCTTCCGTCTGCCGGGCTTCCTGCAGCTGATCCTGCCTCTGGGGCTGTTCCTCGGCATTCTCCTGGCGTACGGGCGCCTGTACCTGGAAAGCGAGATGACCGTGCTGTCGGCCACCGGCATGAGCCAGCAGCGCCTGCTGGGCCTGACCATGGCACCGGCCGCCCTGGTCGCCCTGCTGGTGGCCTGGCTTAGCCTGAGCCTGGCGCCGCTGGGTGTTGCCCAGGTGCAGCAGATCATCAGCCAGCAGGATGCCCTGACCGAGTTCGACACCCTGGTGCCGGGCCGCTTCCAGACCCTGCGCGACGGCTCGCGGGTGACCTATACCGAAGAGCTGTCGGACGACCGCATCAACCTGGCCGGGGTGTTCATTTCCGAGAAGCGCTTCAACCAGGACAAGACCAAGGACCGCGCCCCGTCGGTGCTGGTTGCCGAAAAAGGCCACCAGGAAATCCAGGCCGACGGCAACCGCTATCTGGTGCTGGAAAACGGTTACCGTTACGACGGCAACCCGGGCCAGGCCGATTACCGTGCAATCAAGTACGACACCTACGGCGTGCTGCTGCCCAAGCCGGAAGTCGCCGAGGAAGTGACCGATCGCGAAGCCATCCCCACTTCCGAGCTGATCGGCAAGAAAGGTCTGCGTGAGCGCGCCGAGCTGCAATGGCGGCTGTCGCTGCCGATCCTGGTGTTCATCGTCACCATGCTGGCGGTGCCGCTGTCCCGGGTCAACCCGCGCCAGGGCCGCTTCCTCAAGCTGCTGCCGGCAATTCTTCTGTACATGGCCTACCTGACAATGCTGATTTCCGTACGCGGCGCCCTCGAGAAGGGCAAACTGCCGATCGCCCTGGGCATGTGGTGGGTCCACGGCCTGTTCCTGCTGATCGGCCTGGGCCTGATGTACTGGGAGCCGCTGCGTCTCAAACGCGCCGCCCGTCGTGCGGAGGTGGCCCATGGGTAAGCTCGACCGCTACATCGGCCAGAGCGTGCTGCTGGCCATCCTCGCCGTGCTGGGGATCATCCTCGGCCTGGCTTCGCTGTTTGCCTTCATCGACGAGATGAGCGACCTGAGTGACACCTACACGGTGATGGAGGCGGGCAACTTCGTCCTGCTGACTGCACCGCGGCGCCTGTATGAAATGCTGCCGATGGCCGCCTTGATCGGCTGCCTGATTGGTCTGGGCAGCCTGGCCAGCAGCAGCGAACTGACCATCATGCGTGCTGCCGGGGTTTCCATCGGGCGCATCGTCTGGGCGGTGATGAAGCCGATGCTGGTACTGATGCTGGTCGGCCTGCTGATCGGCGAGTACGTGGCGCCGGTGACCGAGAACAAGGCCCAGGCCGACCGTTCCCTGGCCCAGGGTGGTGGTGATGCGCAAAGCTCCAAGCGCGGCATGTGGCACCGCCAGGGCGAGGAGTACGTGCACATCAACGCCGTGCAGCCCAACGGCCTGCTGCTGGGTGTGACTCGTTACCGCTTCGACAGCGAGCGCAAGATCGTCACCTCGAGCTTTGCCCGCCGTGCACAGTACCAGGACGACCACTGGATGCTCAGCGACGTGCGCACCACCTTCTTCCGTGGCGATCACACCGAAGTGGTGACCGCGCCGCAGGAGCGCTGGGACGTTTCGCTCACGCCGCAACTGCTCAATACCGTGATCCTGGCGCCGGAGTCGCTGTCCATCACCGGGCTGTGGGACTACATCCACTACCTGTCCGACCAGGGCCTGAACAATGCCCGTTACTGGCTGGCGTTCTGGACCAAGGTATTGCAGCCGATGGTGACCGCGGCGCTGGTGCTGATGGCCATTTCCTTCATCTTCGGCCCGCTGCGTTCGGTAACCCTTGGCCAGCGCGTGTTCACCGGTGTACTGGTGGGCTTCGTGTTCCGCATCGCCCAGGACCTGCTGGGGCCTTCGAGCCAGGTGTTCGGCTTCCCGCCGCTGCTGGCGGTGGTGATCCCGGCAGGCATCTGTGCGCTGGCCGGTGTGTGGTTGTTGCGCCGGGCAGGTTGATGGCCTGAGCTGTACAAAAAAGCCGGCCTCAGGGTCGGCTTTTTCATGGGTGTTCGGCTGTGCTGGCCCCTTCGCGGGTAAACCCGCTCCCACAGGAATCGCACCGGTCGTGATGCCTGTGCTGTACCTGTGGGAGCGGGTTTACCCGCGAAGAGGCCAGCACAGGCAATACAGGTCTCAGTTCATTTCTTCTGCTTCGGCACCCGCACCAGCTGGCTTTCCGAATAGATGTCATGCCAGCCCCGCTGGCGCTTGTCGATCAAAACCCAGAAAAACCCCAGCCCCAGGCACAGCCACGAGGCAATCGACACCACGAAGCGCAGCAGCGCCTGCCACAGGCTGATGGCTGTGCCATCGGCGTTCTGCACCCGCACGCCCCACACCTGCATGCCCAGGGTCTGCCCGCCATGGGTCCAGAACTTGGCAAAGAAACCGAACAGGACGAACAGCAACACGGTGGACAACAGCGGGTCGCCGTCCAGTGCGCCAGCCTCGGTCAGCTCACGCATGCGGGCTTCGCCGATGATCGCCATCTGGATCATCTTGTAGGCACCGGCGGTCACGATCAGCAGCGCCGTGCACAGCAGGAAGTCGTAGAACATCGCCGCCAGGCGCCGGCCCAGGCCGACCGGCGGAAAATCACCCTGGGGTGTGAGCAGAGGCTTGGACATGCAAAACGGCTCCAGAAGACGAAGCCGCTATTCTACGGGCAAAAAAAAGCCCCTGCACTTGGCAGGGGCTTTTCTCGAAGTCGGGTTCAGCTTAGCCGATGACCTGAACTTTGTCAGCCTGCAGGCCTTTCTGGCCCTGCACTGCTTCGAAGGAGACCTTCTGGCCTTCTTTCAGGCTCTTGAAGCCGTTGCCTTCGATAGCGCGGAAGTGCACGAACAGATCAGCACCGCTTTCCGGGGTGATGAAACCGTAACCTTTTTCGTCATTGAACCACTTGACGGTACCGTTCTGACGCTCAGCCATTGTCTTATTTCCTATGAAGCTTGAATTTTGATGACAGTTTCTTTTGCAATAAAGGAAGCAAAAGATTACTGGGCTGGGTTGCAGGAAAGTAAGAGACGTCGAACGGGTTGTAGCAGATTGCGGCTACTGGCCCAGGTCACGAACTGTTGCGACCCATGCAAACACAGTGCAGTGACTCTACGCCAACTCCCGAGCGAAAAACAAGCCCTTGGTCGTATGGAAAATCGGCCGTTTGCCGATAACCGACCGATTTGTCGGAAACGGCATGGCGCCTGGCCTGGCGCCATGTTCAAAAGTTATTGGACAGGTTCGAAAACGAATATGTCGAACCTGCCCGCAACCTTCACAAAGCGGCTTCAGCCCCGGTAGTAACGTTGTGCCACGAAAGGCATTTTGCTGACTTTCAAGGCAACCTTCTTGCCGCGCACCACGGCAAACAATGAGGTGTCGATAGCGCTATGTTCACTATCGATATAACCCATTGCTACAGGTGCACCGAGTGTCGGGCCAAAGCCCCCGCTGCACACTTTGCCTACAGGTTTATCGTTTGCATCGACAATATCCGCGCCTTCACGTACTGGGGTACGCTCCTGCGGCAACAGGCCCACACGTTTGCGCGCCACACCATCGCGCTGATGAGCGAGTATGGCCTCGGCACCCGGGAAACCGGCGGCACGCGCGCCATCGGCACGGCGAACCTTGGAAATGGCCCACAACAGGCTGGCTTCCACCGGCGTGGTCTCGGTGTTCATGTCGTGGCCATACAGGCACAGGCCGGCTTCCAGGCGCAGCGAGTCACGCGCACCCAGGCCGATCGGCTGTACTTCCGGCTCGGCCAGCAGGCGGCGGGCCAGGGCTTCGGCGGCATGTACCGGTACCGAGATTTCGTAGCCGTCTTCGCCGGTGTAGCCCGAGCGGCTGACGAAGCAGTCTTCACCCAGCAGTTTCACCGGGCGGAACTGCATGAAGGTCATGCCGGCCACTTCCGGGGCCAGGCGCTCCAGCACCTTGACCGCCGCCGGGCCTTGCAGGGCCAGCAGGGCGCGCTGCTCGAACAGCGGTTGTACCTCGCAACGGCTGCCGATGTGCGCTTGCAGGTGGGCCAGGTCCTGGTCCTTGCAGGCGGCGTTGACCACGAGGAACAGCGTGTCGTCGCCCAGGTTGGCGACCATCAGGTCGTCGAGGATGCCGCCTTGCTCATTGGTGAACATGGCATAGCGCTGCATGCCCACCGGCAGGTCGATGATATCCACCGGCACCAGGCTTTCCAGGGCCTTGGCGGCATCGCTGCCGCGCAGGGTGATCTGGCCCATGTGCGAGACATCGAACAGGCCGGCCTGCTCGCGGGTGTGCAGGTGTTCCTTGAGCACGCCCAACGGGTACTGCACCGGCATGTCATAGCCGGCGAACGGCACCATGCGCGCACCCAGTTCCAGGTGCAGGGCGTGCAGTGGGGTCTTGAGCAGTGTTTCGGACATCGGTGACTCCTTGCTGTTGTTGTCGGGTCAACATTCGATGATGTTGACGGCCAGGCCGCCACGGGCGGTCTCTTTGTATTTGCTTTTCATGTCGGCGCCGGTCTGGCGCATGGTGCGGATGACCTTGTCGAGCGACACGTAGTGCTGCCCGTCGCCGCGCAAGGCCATGCGCACCGCGTTGATCGCTTTCACCGAGCCCATGGCGTTGCGCTCGATGCAAGGCACCTGGACCAGCCCGCCAATCGGGTCGCAGGTCAGGCCCAGGTTGTGTTCCATGCCGATTTCGGCAGCGTTCTCCACCTGCTGCACGCTGCCGCCCATCACCTCGCACAGCGCCCCGGCGGCCATCGAGCAGGCCACGCCGACCTCGCCCTGGCAGCCTACTTCGGCGCCGGAGATGGAGGCGTTTTCCTTGTACAGGATGCCGATGGCCGCGGCGGTGAGCAGAAACCGCACCACCCCGTCCTCGTTGGCTCCCGGTACGAAGCGCATGTAGTAATGCAGCACCGCCGGGACAATGCCCGCCGCGCCGTTGGTCGGCGCGGTGACCACACGCCCGCCGTAGGCGTTTTCCTCGTTCACTGCCAGGGCATAGAGGTTGACCCAGTCGAGTACCGACAGGGCATCGCGAAGGCTGGCCTCCGGGTTTCGGCTCAGTTGGCGGTACAACGCCGGCGCCCGGCGCTTGACCTTGAGCCCGCCCGGCAGGATGCCTTCATGCTGGCAACCGGCTTCGACGCAATCCTGCATCACCTGCCAGATGCGCAGCAGCCCGGCACGGGTTTCCGCCTCGGGGCGCCAGGCCGCCTCGTTGGCCAGCATTACCTGGCTGATCGACAGGTTTTGCCCGGTGCAATGGCCGAGCAGCTCCTTGGCGGTCTTGAACGGGTAGGTCAGCGGTGTGCTGTCCTCGACGATGCGGTCGTGGCCGGCAGCGTCCTGGTCGACCACGAAACCGCCGCCCACCGAGTAGTACTCGCGGCTGCGGATTTGCAGGCCGGCCTCGTCGAAGGCGCGGAAGATCATGCCGTTGGGGTGGTAGTCCAGCGGCTTGCGAATCATCGCCAGGTGCTGCTTTTCGATGAATGCGATGCTGTGCTCGCCGAGCAGGTTCAGCCGACCGCTGTCGCGGATGACCTGCAGGCGGGCAGGGATGGTGTCGGTGTCGATGACATCGGGGTGTTCGCCTTCAAGGCCCAGCAGCACGGCCTTGTCGCTGCCATGGCCCTTGCCGGTGGCGCCGAGCGAGCCGTACAGCTCGGCCTTGACGCTGACCGTGCGGGCGAGCAGGCCATCACGGCGCAGCCCTTCGGCGAAGCGCGCGGCGGCGCGCATCGGGCCGACCGTGTGCGAGCTGGAGGGGCCGATGCCGATCTTGAACAGGTCGAAGACGCTCAAAGACATTGCTCATTCCCTCCGGTAAGTAAGGCGAGTGCTGCGCACTCGATCGCCGGCAAGCCAGCTCCCACAGGTACTGCACCAGCCTTGAGTGCGGTGAGGCCCCTGTGGGAGCTGGCTTGCCGGCGATGAGGCCTGAGCGCCGGGTCAGGCGTCCTGATAGCTCTCGATCGACGGGCAGGCGCACACCAGGTTGCGATCGCCGAACACGTTGTCGACCCGGCCGACCGGTGGCCAGTACTTGCCTTCCACCAGGCTCGGCAGCGGGTACACCGCCTGCTCGCGGCTGTAGCCATGGGCCCATTCGCCAACCAGCTCGGCCGCAGTGTGCGGGGCGTTCTTCAGCGGGTTGTCGTCCTTGTCCAAGCTACCGTTCTCGACCGCGCGAATTTCTTCGCGGATCTGGATCATCGCGTCGCAGAAGCGGTCCAGTTCTTCCTTGGACTCGCTTTCGGTCGGTTCGATCATCAGCGTGCCCGCCACCGGGAAGGACATGGTCGGGGCGTGGAAGCCGAAGTCGATCAGGCGCTTGGCCACGTCGTCGACGCTGATGCCGCTGGTGTCCTTCAGTGGGCGCAGGTCGAGGATGCACTCGTGGGCCACCAGGCCATTGCCGCCGGTATACAGAACAGGATAGTGCTCTTCCAGGCGACGGGCGATGTAGTTGGCGTTGAGGATCGCCATCTGCGAGGCACGCTTGAGGCCGGCACCGCCCATCATGCGGATGTACATCCAGGTGATCGGCAGGATGCTGGCGCTGCCGAACGGCGCGGCACAAACCGCGCCCTCGGTGTTTTCCAGCTGCGCATGGCCGGGCAGGAACGGCGCCAGGTGCGACTTGACACCGATCGGGCCGACGCCCGGGCCGCCACCGCCGTGTGGGATGCAGAAGGTCTTGTGCAGGTTCAGGTGAGATACGTCGCCGCCGAACTTGCCCGGGGCGCACAGGCCGACCATGGCGTTCATGTTGGCGCCGTCGATGTACACCTGGCCACCGTTGTCGTGGATGATCGCGCAGATTTCGCCGATCGCTTCCTCGAACACACCGTGGGTCGACGGGTAGGTGATCATGATCGCGGCCAGGCGCTCGCGGTGCTCGATGGCCTTGGCGCGCAGGTCCTCGACATCGACGTTGCCGCGGGCATCACAGGCGGTGACCACCACGCGCATGCCGGCCATGTGCGCGGTTGCCGGGTTGGTGCCGTGGGCCGACGACGGGATCAGGCAGATGTCGCGGTGGCCTTCGCCACGGCTGCGGTGGTAGGCGCGGATGGCCAGCAGGCCCGCGTACTCGCCCTGGGAACCGGCGTTGGGCTGCAGCGATACGGCGTCATAGCCGGTGGCGGCGCAGAGCATGGCTTCCAGCTCGGTGGTCATCTGCAGGTAGCCCTGGCTCTGTTCGGCCGGGGCGAACGGGTGCAGGTTGCCGAACTCGGCCCAGGTGACCGGGATCATTTCGCTGGCGGCGTTCAGCTTCATGGTGCACGAGCCCAGCGGGATCATGCTGCGGTCCAGCGCCAAGTCCTTGTCGGCCAGGCGGCGCAGGTAGCGCATCAGCTCGGTTTCGCTGTGGTAGCGGTTGAATACCGGGTGGGCGAGGATGGCCGACTGGCGCAGCAGGGCGGCAGGCAGCAGCGAGCCGGTGCTGGCGGCCAGGGCGTTGAAGTCCGGCTGGGCCTGGTCGCCACCGATCAGCTGCCACAGGGCCTCGACATCGGCCTGGCTACTGGTTTCGTCCAGCGACAGGCCCACGTGGGCGGCGTCAATCTGGCGCAGGTTGATGCCCTGGGCGCGCGCCTTGTCATGCAGGCTGGCAGTGGCACTGCCGGTGGCCAGGGTCAAGGTGTCGAAGGCGCTGGCGCCCACTACCTGCACGCCCAGCGTCTTCAGGCCGGCGGCCAGGATCGCGGTCAGGGCATGGGTACGTTCGGCGATGCGCTTGAGGCCGGCCGGGCCGTGGTATACGGCGAACATGCTGGCGATGTTGGCCAGCAGCACCTGGGCGGTGCAGATGTTGCTGGTGGCCTTTTCGCGGCGGATGTGCTGCTCGCGGGTCTGCATGGCCAGGCGCAGGGCGGTCTTGCCGAAGCGGTCGATCGACACGCCGACCAGGCGGCCCGGCATGTCGCGCTTGAACGCGTCACGGGTGGAGAAGTAGGCCGCGTGCGGGCCACCGAAGCCCAGTGGCACGCCGAAGCGCTGGGCGCTGCCGATGGCCACGTCGGCGCCGAACTCGCCAGGCGGGGTCAGCAGGGTCAGGGCCAGCAGGTCGGCGGCAACGGCGACCAGGGCGTTGGCGGCGTGGAAGCGCTCGACCACTTCGCGGTAGTCGAATACTTCACCGTTGCTGGCCGGGTACTGGAGCAGGGCGCCGAAGAAGGCGCTGACATCGCCCAGCTCGCGCTCGTCGCCGACCACGATCTCGATGCCCAGCGGCTCGGCACGGGTGCGCAGCACGTCGAGGGTTTGCGGGTGGCAGTGCACGGAGGCGAAGAAGGCGTGGCTGGCCTTGTTCTTCGACAGGCGCTTGCAGAAGGTCATGGCCTCGGCTGCAGCGGTGGCTTCGTCGAGCAGGGAGGCGTTGGCGATCGGCAGGCCGGTCAGGTCGCTGATCAGGGTCTGGAAGTTCAGCAGCGCTTCCAGGCGGCCCTGGGAAATTTCTGGCTGGTACGGGGTATAGGCGGTGTACCAGGCCGGGTTTTCCAGCAGGTTGCGCAGGATCGGCGCCGGAGTGTGGGTGTTGTAGTAGCCCTGGCCGATGTAGCTCTTGAACAGCTGGTTCTTGCCGGCGATGGCCTTGAGCGCGGCAAGCGCGTCGGCTTCGCTCTGGCCATCGTGCGAGCCGAGCACGCTGGTGCCTTTGATGCTGTCGGGAATGACCGCGGCGGTCATGGCTTCCAGCGAGTCGAAGCCGAGGGCGGCCAGCATGGCCTGCTCGTCAGCGGCACGCGGCCCGATGTGGCGGGCGATGAATTCGTTGGCGGTGCCGAGGTTGATGGTCATGGCGGGGTTCCTCAGGCGTCGTCGTTGGCTTTGATCAGGCGGTCGTAGGCGTCCTGGTCGAGCAGGGCGGCCACGGCGCTGGCGTCGGCGGGAATGAAGCGGAAGAACCAGCCTTCGCCCATCGGGTCTTCGTTGACCAGTTCCGGGCTGTCTTCGAGTTGGTCGTTGATCTGGACCACTTCGCCAGTCAGGGGCATGTACACACCGCTGGCGGCCTTGACCGACTCGACGGTGGACGCTTCGCTGCCTTTCTCATACTGCTGCAACTCTGGCAGTTGCACGAAAACCACATCGCCAAGGGCGTTCTGGGCGTAGGCGGTGATGCCCACGGTGACGCTGCCATCGGCTTCGACGCGCAGCCATTCGTGATCTTCAGTGAAACGCAACTCGCTCATGGGGAATCCTCGGGAAGCAGGGCGTTAGGCGCAGTGGCTCCGCGCTCTTGGGGTTGGGATTCCCTTAGCAAAAATGCGGCCAATCGTTAAAAATCTTTATAAATCAATATGTTAAATATTTCGCGTAATCATTTTGTCATTCTTGTGGAATGAAAACGCTACAGCGGGTGGGGGATGGAAAAGGGTTTGGGGATCAAACCCTTGCACAGCCGTATCCGAATGGATGTGTATCGATTTGAATACGGTGTATTTAAATCGATACGGTTCTGTCTGCAGGGGAAGGAATCGCCATTATCGGTAGGACCCTTTTCCAGTGTGAAGCTCACACCTAACCACGTGCCCCTCCTAAAGGGTCAAATAGCCGATTCTGCTGATGCAAAGGCTTGAGCAACTTACCGGCTGAGTGTTCAACCTCTGGCTCAAAAGAACGGCAGCGCCAGATACAGCTTGATGACGATGACATTGATGATGTCGATGAAGAACGCCCCCACCATCGGCACCACCAGGAAGGCAATGCGCGAGGCTCCGTAGCGCTGGGTCACCGCTTGCATGTTGGCGATTGCCGTCGGCGTTGCGCCCAGGCCGAAACCACAGTGCCCGGCAGCCAGTACCGCTGCATCATAGTTGCGGCCCATGACCCGGAACGTGACGAATATCGCGAACAGTGCCATGACCAATGTCTGTGCGGCGAGCAATGCAAAGAACGGTAATGCCAGTGCTGAAAGTTCCCACAACTTGAGCGACATCAAGGCTATGGCCAGGAATAGCGACAAGCTCACATTGCCCAATACCGAGACTTCCCGTTCGAAAACTTGATAAAAGCCGAGCGCCGAAAGGCCGTTTCGCAACACCACGCCCACGAACAGCACGCAAACGAACGTTGGCAGTTCAAATGCAGTGCCTTTCAGCAAACCGTTAAGTAACGAGCCTGCGAGCAAACTGACAGCGATCAGCGCCAGTGTTTCGATAAATGAAAACGGTGTAATCAGGCGCTCTTTGTCCGGTTGTTCGAAACCTTTGGGCAGTTGTGGTGCTGCTTCTTCGATACCAGGCGTCGATACCCGCTTGATCAGCAACCGGGCGACCGGGCCACCAATCAGGCCGCCCAGTACCAGGCCGAAGGTAGCTGATGCCATTGCCAGCTCGGAGGCCGAGGCCAGGCCAAACTTTTCGGTAAAAGTGGCCCCCCACGCGGCGCCTGTACCGTGACCGCCGGACAAGGTAACAGAGCCGGCCAGCAGGCCCATCAGCGGGTCGAGGCCCAGTGCCGTTGCCAGGCCGATACCCATGGCGTTCTGGACCAGCAGCAAGCCGGTTACCACCAGCAGGAACACGGTAACCACGCGGCCACCTTTTTTCAGGCTGGCGAAGTCTGCACTCAAACCAATGGTGGCGAAGAATGCCAGCATCAGAGGGGTTTGCAGTGAAGTATCGAATTGCACGTGGATATCGAATCTGCGCAACGCCAGGAACGCCAAGGCCACTACCAGGCCGCCAGCAACAGGTTCCGGAATATTGTAAGTGCGCAAGAAACCAATACGCGCGACCAGGCCGCGCCCCAATAACAGTACCAAAGAGGCGGCTACAAGCGTCCCGTAAAAATCGAGTTCAAACATCAGGTGCTCTCGTTATATCCAGTAGCGGACCACTTCCCGCTATGGGGCGGACAAGTGGAGTGACAGGTGGGAATAGACTGTCACCATTCTACGAGGCATCCGTGGGAGAGTATCTTTCACTGGCGTAGGAAAAGCCTGAATAACAACCGGATTATTACAATAACTATCAGGGGCCGCTTTGCGGCCCATCGCAGGCAAGCCAGCTCCCACAATTACCGTGACAACCTCGAGAGCAACGCCGTACCTGTGGGAGCTGGCTTGCCTGCGATGGGCTGCGTAGCAGCCCCGTTGACGCTATCTGACAGGTATCAGGCTTTGCCCGGTATTCCATATTTGCGCAGGCGCTGCGCAATGGCGGTATGTGAAGTTTGCAAGCGCCCGGCCAGTTGCCGCGTCGATGGGTAGCTGGCGTACAGGCGTTGCAGCAGCTCGCGCTCGAAATCGCCCACGGCCTGTTCCAGGCTGGCCACTTCGCCGTCCTGGCCACGGGCCACCGAGGTGCCGGCGATGTCCAGGTCACCGATATCCACCAGGTTGCCCTCGCAGATGGCTGCGGCGCGGAATATCACGTTCTGCAGCTGGCGCACGTTGCCCGGCCAAGGGTTGGCCAGCAGTGCCGAATGGGTGGCCGGGGTCAGCCGGCACGGTGGGCGCTGGATCTGCGTGCAGGCCTGCTGCATGAAGAAATGCGCCAGCATCAGGATGTCCTGGCCACGGTCGCGCAGCGGTGGCACTTGCAGGTTGAGCACGTTCAGGCGGTAGAACAGGTCTTCGCGGAAGCTGCCTTCGGCGACCATGCGCTCCAGGTCGCGGTGGGTGGCGCTGATGATGCGTACATCCACCTTCACTTCGCGGTCGCCACCCACCCGGCGGAAGCTGCCATCGCTGAGAAAACGCAGCAGCTTGGCCTGCAGGTATGGCGACATCTCGCCGATTTCATCGAGAAATACCGTGCCCTGGTTGGCCAGCTCCATCAGCCCGGGCTTGCCGCCCCGTTGCGCGCCGGTGAAGGCGCCGGGGGCGTAGCCGAACAGTTCGCTCTCGGCCAGGCTCTCGGGCAGCGCGGCGCAGTTCAGGGCCAGGAATGGCGCCGCATGGCGGCTGCTGATGGCGTGGCAGGCGCGGGCTACCAGCTCTTTGCCGGTGCCGGTTTCGCCATGCACCAGCAGCGGTGCATCGAGCGCCGCCACGCGCAAGGCGCGGGCCTTGAGGGTGCGGATGGCCGGTGACTCGCCGAGCAGGGCATCGAAGCCTTCGGCATGGTCGTGGTGCATGGCCGACAGGCGTTCGCCCATGCGCGTGGGTGGGTACAGCGTCAGCAGGCCACCGGCGTTGGTGATCGGCATGGCATCCAGCAGCAGGCTCTGGCCGTTGAGCTGCATCTCGCGCATGGGCAGGTGAAAGTTGTTGTCCAGCAGGGCCTGCAGCAGCGCCGGGTCGCCGAACAGTTCACCCACCGAGCGCCCGGCCGATTCGCGGCCGCACAGCTCGATCAGCGCCGGGTTGGCCAGCAGCACCTTGCCGGCACTGTCCACGGCCAGCACCGGGTCGCTCATCGCCGCCAGCAGGGCATCGAGCTGCAGGTGCCGGCGTTGGCCAGGGAGGATGTCGACCACGTCCACCGATTGCACGCCATGTACCTCGAACAGCGCGTCGTGCAGTTCTTCGAGCACGGCGGGGCTGAGGGTAGGGGCGTCGATGTAGACGTTCGGCGGGACCATCTCCACGGCGTCCAGGTTGAGGTTGCGGGCACCGAGCAGGGCGAGGACTTCCTGGGTGATGCCGACGCGGTCGATGAAGCTGACGTGGATGCGCATGGGGACGGTGCGGTTGTGGCTGGGGGAGGGCGGTAGTATGCCTCAACATTGTCGGGGCCGCTTTGCGGCCCTATCGCGACGCAAGGCCGCTCCTACAGGTACAGCGCCACGCCCAAAATTGGCGCGATCCCTGTAGGAGCGGCCTTGTGTCGCGATGGGCTGCAAAGCAGCCCCCGGTTCTTGAAATCACTCCAGATGTTCAGGCTTGATCGGATCGCCCGATTTCACATCCAGCTTTTCGCGAATGTCCGCGAACATATGGTCATAAAGCTTGTGCGGCGAACTCAGGCTCTCGAATTTCTTCGGTGGCGTCAGGTACGACTGCGCCCTTCGGCTCAGCTGCATGAGGAAGCTGGGCAACACTTGGTCCTTGGCCAGGAAGAACTTTTCTTCCACTGGCTTGCCTTCGATGCTGCCATGCATCTTGAACTGGATGCCTCTGCCTTCCTTGGGGTCCGACACTGCCTCGTATTCGATGTTCAGGTCATAGCTGTGGTCGTTCTGGTTCAGCGCGGTGCGCTCGATGTGTACATGACCGGGCTGGTACTGGGCCATGGCAAGCTCCTTTGGAAGGTCTAAAATGGCGGGCGCTGGCGCCCGCCTACTGCATTCAACGGTAGCTGATCCCCGGCTTCGCGGTGGAAACCCGCGTGCCGGCGGTGCCTTTGACGATGTCTTCGATGTTCTCCAGCGAACTGATCACTGCCACTTTGCCGGTGTTGCGGGCAAAGTCGCAGGCCGCCTGCACCTTCGGCCCCATGGAGCCGGCGGCGAAGCCGAGGCGTTCGAGCTCGTCGGGGTGGGCCTGGGCAATGGCCTTTTGCGTGGGCTTGCCCCAGTCAACATACGCCGCATCGACGTCGGTGGCGATTATCAGAAGGTCGGCGTCCAGCTGCTCTGCCAGCAGGGCCGAGCACAGGTCCTTGTCGATCACCGCCTCGATGCCCTTGAGCTTGCGGTTCTCGTCGTACATGGTGGGGATGCCGCCGCCGCCGGCGCAGATCACGATGCTGCTCTTTTCCAGCAGCCACTTGATCGGGCGGATCTCGAAGATGCGCTTGGGTTTCGGGCTGGCCACCACACGGCGGTACTTGTCGCCGTCGGCCTTGACCACCCAACCCTTTTCCTTGGCCAGGCGCTCGGCCTCTTCCTTGCCATAGACCGGGCCGATGAACTTGGTCGGGTCCTTGAAGGCGGGGTCGTTGGCGTCTACTTCGACCTGGGTCAGCAGGGTGGCGAACGGCACTTCGAAGGCCAGCAGGTTGCCCAGTTCCTGTTCGATCATGTAGCCGATCATGCCCTCGGTCTCGGCACCCAGCACGTCCAGCGGGTAGGCCTCGTCGGGCTTGTAGGACAGGCCCTGCAGCGACAGCAGGCCAACTTGCGGGCCGTTGCCGTGGGCGATGACCAGCTCGTTGCCTGGGTGGATCTTGGCGATCTGTTCGGTGGCGGTGCGGATATTGGCGCGCTGGTTGTCAGCGGTCATGGGCTCGCCGCGACGCAGCAGGGCGTTGCCGCCCAATGCAACAACGATACGCATGGGGAATGTCCTTTAACGAAAGAAGGGAGCGCTGCTCTCGACCGGTATCGCCGCCCCCTTGTGGGAGCGGGTTTACCCGCGAAAGCGTCAGCCCATGCAACACGGCTGGTGCTACTGACGCATTCGCGGGTAAACCCGCTCCCACAGGGCTTCGGGTTGCCCGGCTTGCCGAGTCAGCCTTTACAGGTCAGCCAGTGTCGACACCAGGATCGCCTTGATCGTGTGCATGCGGTTTTCCGCTTGCTCGAAGGCGATGCAGGCCGGCGACTCGAAGACGTCGTCGGTCACTTCGATACCGTTGGCCAGGTCCGGGTACTGTTCCGCGATCTGCTTGCCTACCTTGGTTTCGGAGTTGTGGAACGCCGGCAGGCAGTGCATGAACTTGGTCCGCGGGTTGCCGGTGGACTTCATCAGCTGTGCATTCACCTGATACGGCTTGAGCAGCTTGATGCGCTCACCCCAGGCTTCGATCGGCTCACCCATCGATACCCATACGTCGGTGTGCACGAAGTCCACACCCTTGACCGCGGCAACCGGGTCTTCGGTGAGGGTGATGCGCGCGCCGCTTTCCTCGGCGTACTTGCGGCAACGCTCGACCAGGTCGTCATGCGGCCACAGCGCCTTGGGCGCGGCGATGCGCACGTCCATGCCGAGCTTGGCGCCAATCAGCAGCAGCGAGTTGCCCATGTTGTTGCGGGCGTCGCCCAGGTAGGCGTAGCTGATGTCGTGCAGCGGCTTGTCGCTGTGCTCACGCATGGTCAGCACGTCGGCGATCATCTGGGTGGGGTGGTATTCGTCGGTCAGGCCGTTGAACACCGGAACGCCGGCGAACTTGGCCAGCTCTTCGACGATTTCCTGCTTGAAGCCACGGTACTCGATGGCGTCGTACATGCGCCCGAGCACACGGGCGGTGTCCTTCATGCTTTCCTTGTGGCCGATCTGCGAGGAGGTCGGGTCGATGTAGGTGACATTGGCGCCCTGGTCATAGGCGGCCACTTCGAAGGCGCAGCGGGTACGGGTAGAGGTTTTTTCGAAGATCAGCGCGATGTTGTTGCCTTTCAGGTGCTGCTGCTCGGTGCCGGTGTACTTGGCACGCTTGAGGTCGCGGGACAGGTCCAGCAGGTAGCGCAGCTCGCGGGTGCTGTGGTGTTCCAGGCTGAGCAGGTTGCGGTTGTGAATATTGAACGCCATGACTTTTCTCCTTGAGTTTGGTGAACACACCGGCCGCCGCTTTGTGAGGGCGGCCGGGGGTAATGGTCGTTAGTAGTCGATCGGGTCGCGCACGATCGGGCAGGTCATGCA
Organism: Pseudomonas sp. B23(2017); assembly: GCF_002113725.1. NCBI lineage: Bacteria > Pseudomonadati > Pseudomonadota > Gammaproteobacteria > Pseudomonadales > Pseudomonadaceae > Pseudomonas > Pseudomonas sp. B23(2017). Next base: position 25,227 of record NZ_NEJM01000011.1, read on the forward strand.
GTGGCCGCCGCCACGACCCCGGCCCAGTTCGCCGGCGCTGATGGTGATGACTTCGATCCCGGCCTTGCGCAGCAGGGTATTGGTGTAGGTGTTGCGGTCGTAGCCGATGACCACGCCCGGCTCGATGGCCACCACGTTGTTGCCGTCATCCCACTGTTCGCGCTCGGCGGCAAAGCTGTTGCCACCGGTCTCCACCACGCGCAGCTTGACCCCAAGCTGCTCGCCCACCACTTCGATGAACGACTTGTTGATGCGGCGCACATCCATGCCGTAAGGCTTGCTTTCGTCCGGACGGATGATGAACGGCACGATCTCTTTCACCACTTCCGGGAAGACCGTGACCAAGTCGCGGTCGCAGAAGCTGAACACGGTATCCAGGTGCATGGCGGCGCGCGATTTCGGCAGGCCTGCGACGATCACTTCCTTGACGGCGCCCTTGGCGAACAGGTTCTGCGCGAGCTGGCCGATAGCCTGGCGCGAGGTACGCTCGCCCATGCCGATCAGCACGATGCCCTTGCCGATCGGCATGACATCGCCGCCCTCGAGGGTGGACTGGCCATGTTCCTTGTCCGGGTCGCCATACCACACCTGGAAGTCAGCGTTGGTGAACTGTGGGTGGAACTTGTAGATGGCGGTAGTCAGCAGGGTTTCCTGGCGTCGCGCCGGCCAGTACATCGGGTTGAGCGTGACGCCGCCGTAGATCCAGCAGGTGGTGTCGCGGGTGAACTGGGTGTTGGGCAGCGGTGGCAGGATGAAGCTGGAGTGGCCCAGGTAGTCGTTGTACATCTTGACCACCTCGGCACCTTCGCTCTGCGGCAGGTCCTGCCCGGCGACGCCGCCGATCAGGAACTCGGCCAGGTGGCGTGGCTCGAGGCCTTCGAGCCAGCTGCGCACTTCATTGGTCAGGCCGACACCGACGGTGTCGGGGGTGATCTTGCGATCGAGGATCCACTTCAGTGCCTCGGGTTGCTGGACGATGTCGGTCAGCAGGTTGTGCATCTCCAGCACATCCACGCCACGCTCGCGCATCTTGGTGACAAAGTCGAAATGGTCACGCTTGGCCTGGTCGACCCAGATCACGTCGTCGAACAGCAGCTCGTCACAGTTGCTCGGCGTCAGGCGCTTGTGCGCCAGGCCCGGCGAGCAAACCATGACCTTGCGCAGTTTGCCGGCTTCGGAGTGGACACCGTACTTCTGTTTTTCAGCGGACATGATTTCATTCCTCCAGTTGAACGAAGACGTGGGTCAAAGAGTCAGGAAGCCGTCATACAGGCCAAAGGCTGCCACCAGGGCGCCGATGACCACGGCTGCGAAGATCAGTTTTTCCACGTTGGTGAAGACAGGTTGGCCAACCTCACGCTTGGCCTTGGCGAACAGGATTGCGCCAGGTGCGTAGAGCAGGGCCGAGAGCAGCAGGTATTTCACGCCACCGGCGTACAGCAGCCAGACGGCGTACAACAGGGCGATACCACCGATCACCAGGTCCTTCTGCCGTTCGGCCAGGGCCTGCTCGTAGGTTTCGCTACGCACTGCCAGCAGCACGGCATAGGCTGCCGACCACAGGTAGGGCACCAGGATCATCGATGTGGCCAGGTAGATCAGCGACAGGTAGGTGCTGTTGGAGAACAGCGTGATCACCAGGAAGATCTGCACCATGGCGTTGGTCAGCCACAGGGCGTTGGCCGGTACCTGGTTGGCGTTCTCGCGGCGCAGGAACTCCGGCATGGTGTGGTCCTTGGCGGCGGCGAACATGATCTCGGCGCACAGCAGCACCCACGACAGCAGGGCCCCGAGCAGCGAGATGATCAGGCCGACGCTGATCAGCACCGCGCCCCAGTGGCCGACCACATGTTCCAGCACGGCAGCCATCGACGGGTTCTGCAGCTTGGCCAGTTCCGGTTGGGTCATGATGCCCAGCGACAGTACGTTGACCAGTACCAGGAACAGCAGCACGGTGACGAAGCCGATGACCGTGGCCTTGCCCACGTCAGAGCGTTTTTCCGCCCGCGACGAGAAGATGCTCGCACCCTCGATGCCGATGAACACCCACACGGTGACCAGCATCATGTTGCGCACCTGGTTCATCACGCTGCCAAGTTCTGGTGTGCCCAAGGCCCAGATGTCGGCGGTGAAGATGTCGAGCTTGAAGGCGAACAGGCAGATCAGGGCGAACAGCAGCAGTGGCACCACCTTGGCCACGGTGGTGACCAGGTTGATGAACGCCGCTTCCTTGATACCGCGCAGTACCAGGAAGTGCACGGCCCACAGCAGCACCGACGCGCCGATGATGGCGGCCGGGGTGTTGCCTTCGCCGAAGATCGGGAAGAAGTAGCCCAGGGTGCTGAACAGCAGCACGAAGTAGCCGACGTTGCCCAGCCAGGCACTGATCCAGTAGCCCCAGGCCGAGGAGAAGCCCATGTAGTCGCCGAAACCGGCCTTGGCGTAGGCATACACCCCGCCATCCAGGTCAGGCTTGCGGTTGGCCAGGGTCTGGAACACGAACGCCAGGGTCAGCATGCCGACCGCGGTGATCGCCCAGCCGATCAGTACAGCGCCAACCCCTGCGCTGGCAGCCATGTTTTGCGGCAGCGAGAAGATCCCGCCACCAATCATCGAACCGACGACAAGTGCAACTAACGCGCCGAGCTTTAGTTTTCCGGATGAATCAGACATTTAACAACTCCTGCCAGGAGAAAGTTGACGACAGAGTAAATCCGACGCCGCTGCCATTCGCTGACTTGGGTCAGTTCATGGCGACGTGAAGTAGGAAAATTCCTTCACGAAGCTCCTGGAGAGTGCCGACAACTTATGCTGCAGGGCTTGCACGCTGGCACCTCCATGTCCTTCTAGAGCAAACGCTCTGTTCAGCCTGCGATGCTTGAAGCTAGCCGCTTTTGCCGCTTTCGCAAATTTTTCACAAGAATTTCGAGTTTTATCGGATTCTTTTCTAGTTGCTCGGGAGCTGCTAGTTTTTAGTCAAAGGGTGACATAGACAAAGCAGTTATTAGTGCTATAGCTTCATTGATCAGGATCATTATAAGTAACATCATTTATATGGCCCGCATGGCTGTTTCAAGCCCATGACAGCGCGCAAAAAAAAGGAAGGCTCATGAGCGAACCGGGACAGAAGCTGCGCCTGGGCGCGCTGATCGCGTTGGTGGTCGGCTCGATGATTGGTGGCGGGATCTTCTCGCTGCCGCAGAACATGGCGGCGCGTGCCGATGTGGGGGCGGTACTGATCGGCTGGGGGATCACCGCGGTCGGCATGCTGGCCCTGGCGTTCGTGTTCCAGACCCTGGCCAATCGCAAGCCGGAGCTGGACTCGGGGGTGTACGCCTATGCCAAGGCCGGCTTTGGCGAGTACATGGGCTTTTCCTCGGCCTGGGGCTACTGGATCAGTGCCTGGCTGGGCAACGTTGGCTACTTCGTGCTGCTGTTCAGCACCCTGGGCTTTTATTTCCCTGTGTTCGGTGAGGGCAACACGCCAATTGCCATCGGTTGCGCCTCACTGCTGCTGTGGGCGGTGCATTTCCTGGTGCTGCGCGGTATCAAGGAAGCGGCGTTCATCAACCAGGTGACCACCGTGGCCAAGGTGGTGCCGTTGCTGATTTTCGTGGTGATCGCCGCGTTCGCCTTCCGCGCCGATATCTTCACCCGTGACATCTGGGGCCTGAGCAACCCGCAGTTCGGCAGCGTGCTGGAGCAGGTGCGCAACATGATGCTGGTCACCGTGTTCGTGTTCATCGGCATCGAGGGCGCCAGCGTGTATTCCGGGCGTGCCCAGCGCCGCTCGGATGTGGGCAAGGCCACGGTGATCGGTTTCCTGGGGGTACTGGCGCTGCTGGTGCTGGTCAACGTGCTGTCGCTGGGGGTGATGACCCAGCCGGAACTGGCCGGGTTGCAGAACCCGTCACTGGCCTCGGTGCTGGAGCATATCGTCGGGCCCTGGGGCGCCTTGCTGATCAGTATCGGCCTGGCGATTTCGCTGCTTGGCGCGCTGTTGTCGTGGGCGTTGCTGTGCGCCGAGATCCTCTTTGCCACGGCGCGGGACAAGACCATGCCGCGCTTCCTGGCCAAGGAAAACGCCAATCACGTGCCGGCCAACGCCCTGTGGCTGACCAACAGCATGATCCAGGGCTTCCTGCTGATCACGCTGTTTTCTGCCGGTACCTATACCAGCCTGATCTACCTGGCCTCGTCGATGATTCTGGTGCCCTACCTGTGGTCGGCGGCCTACGCCGTGCTGCTGGCGGTGCGTGCAGAAACCTACGACGGGCAGCCGGCCCTGCGCCGCAAGGACCTGCTGGTGGCGCTGGTTGCCCTGGTGTATGCCGTGTGGCTGTTGTACGCCGGCGGGCTCAAGTACCTGTTGCTGTCGGCGCTGCTGTACGCGCCGGGCGTGATCCTGTTCGCCAGGGCCAAGCATGAGCAGGGAAAAACCTTGTTCACCACCTGGGAAAAGCTGATCTTCGCCGCCGTGCTGGCAGGTGCCGCGCTGGCGGCCTATGCCCTTTACTCAGGGCTGCTGAGCTTGTGACGGGGCAGGGCAGGGGGCGTGCTCGGGGCGGGACCAGATCCACAGGTTGCCCAAGGTCATGCCGGCAATGGCCAGGAACACCGGCCAACGGTGTTCCAGGAACGTCAGCATCAGGCCCGCGCACAGCAGCATGCTGAGGGTCGCGCTGACCTTGGCCCGGCGCTGGATCACCTTGCCATTGCGCCAGTTGTGCAGGATCGGCCCGAACAGCCGGTGGTTCTCCAGCCAGGCAGACAGGCGCGGCGAACTGCGCGTGGCCGCCCAGGCGGCCAGCAGGATGAATTCGGTGGTCGGCAAGCCGGGAATGACGATCGCGACCAGGCCCACGCCCAGGCTCACGTAAGCCAGGAGCGCATACAGCAGGCGGGCGAGTTTCGAGCGGGCGGGTCGGGTCATGGTCTCACTGCATAAAACGGTTCGGCCACCGGTAGGGTGGCCGGTTACGGCGTGTCAAACCAGCGCGGCATCCGCGGCGTAGGCGTGCTTGAGCAGCTCGGTGAAGCGCTCGAAGGCAGCAACTGCGCCGCGTTCGGCAGCGGCTTCCTCTTCGGCCGACAGGGCCAGGCCATCAAGAATGCGGGTGAACTGCTTCCAGCCTTCGGCACGGCCACCGGCCGGTTCGCCCAGGTGTCGGGCACCGAAGCTGTCGGACAGTTCCAGGGCCACGGCACGCTTGATCAGAAACGCAGCGCCCAGTTTGGAGCCTTCGGAGACGAAGATCCAGCCCATTGCCTCGCCCAGGCTCGGGTTGCGCAGGGCTCCTGGCACGGCTGGCGGTACTTCGGTGTCGAGGTCGGCGAGGTCCAGGCGGGCCTGTTCGGCGCGGCAGCGCTCCGCCAGGTCGGGGACGATGGCAATCAGTTGCGGGTCGTTGTACAGGGCCTGCAGCTCGGCCTGGAACAGGTACTGGGCGACCACGAAGCGGGCGAAGCTTTCGCGGCTGTCGAAGGGCGCGTGGGCTTTGACCAGGGCATCCAGTTCGGCGTGGGGGGCGTGGGTGATCTGGTTGAGGCGCTGGGAGCGCAGGGCTGGGCGGTCGGTCATGGGGCAGTCCTTGGAAAAGGGGGCGTCTAGAGACAAGACGAAATAGTTGGAGCGCGACAGTAAAAAAAGCTGGTATTTGTGCTGGTAGTGCTGGCCTCTTCGCGGGTAAACCCGCTCCCACAGGGACATTACAGCCCCGAGGTCTGCGCAATACCTGTGGGAGCGGGTTTACCCGCGAAGAGGCCGGCACTGACGAAACAAACCTGTCAGCGATAATCCAGGTCAGATATCCCAAACCACATTGATGCCGAAGTTGCGCCCCGGCATGGTCAGGCGGTCGATGTTGGCCGGCTGGGTCACGGCCGCTTCACCCTGGCCGTCGTAGCTGCGTACCGAATCCCACTGCCAGTACTTCTTGTCGGTGAGGTTGTACAGGCCGGCGTTGATGGTCACGTCGTCGGTGATCTTGTAGTAACCGGTCAGGTCCAGCACCCCATAGCCGGGGGTACGGAACTTGGAGCTCGAGCCGTCGGGCGAGTAGAAGGTGCTGTCGTCGACGCGGGTCTTGCGCTTGACCAGTGTCCAGCTCAGCAGGCCGCCGTAGTGCTGTTGTTCGTAACCCAGGCCAAACACGCCCTTGAGCGGGTTGACGCTGTTCAGTGGCTCGCCGGTGTCATCGTTGCGGCCATAGGTGTAGGCGATCGAGCCCTGGGTATACAGGCCCTGCGGCGCACCGAAGTGGTCGAGGTTCAGGCGGCCCTTGACCTCGGCACCCTTGATGGTGGCGTGCTTGATGTTGTTGGCCTGGAAAGTCTGCTCCAGGTTGGCGCTTTTCACGGCGTCCTCGTCGATGAAGTCGCGGTACTTGTTGTAGAACACAGCCACGTCGAAGTTGCCGGCGTCGAAGTTGCCACGCAGGCCGGTTTCATAGCTTTTGCTTTTTTCCGGTTCCAGGCCCGGGTTGCCTTCGACGCGGTAGCCTTGCTCGATGTTCTCAAACTTCCCGTACATGGATTTGGCAGTCGGGGTGCGGAAACCTTCGGCGTACTGGCCATACCAGGTGTAGTTGTCGTTGAAGGCGTAGGTCAGGCCGAACTTGGGCGAGACGCGGTGCCACTTCTTGTCCGAGTCGTCCTGAGAGGTAGGCGCGGTACCGGTGGACTCCAGGCCACGCAGGAACTCCTTGGTGAACCTGGGCTCCATGCGCGTGTAGTCGTAACGAGCGCCAGGCATGAAGGTCCAGTTGTTCCAGCGGATTTCATCCTGCACGAACAGGCTGTAGGTGTTCACGGTCGGGTCCGGGAAGTCGCTGACCAGGGCCTGGCCGTCTGCCGGGCGCTCGGCGCCAGCGGCAGAACAACCTGAACCAACGGCCAGGCAGGTGCCAGTGCCGCTGCGCGAACCGGTGACCTTCTCGTGCTTGAGGGTGGTGCCGTAGGTCAGCAGGTGATCGGTGGCGCCGAGGCTGAAGGCCTTGTCCAGCTGGGCGTCGAATACCCACTGGCGGTCCTTGTAGGTGGTGTCGCGGGTACGCAGCACCTGACGGCCAGGTGGTGCGTAGACTTCTTCGGTGTGCTGGTCGGTCTTGGCGATCTGGTAGTTCAGGCTCCACTTCACATGGTCGGCCACCAGCGAATCCAGGCCGAACTCATGGTTGATGCCAAAGCGTTCGCGGGTGATGGTGTCGTTGCCAGTGCGCGCCTTGTAGTAACCCGAGGCACCAAGGCCAGGAATGAACGGCCCGCCCACCGCACTGAGGATGTTCTGGTCGCGGTCATCCTTGTAGCGTTCGTAGGTGAAGCCCAGGCGCGCGTCGTCGGCGTAGTTCCAGCCCAGCTTGGCCAGCACGTTTGTAGTGCGCACATCCATCGGGTTGGCTTCGGTACGGGCCAGGCCGTCACCGCTGTGGCCGCCGTGGGTCTCGGTTTCGTGGCCGTTGCGCTGGCTCAGGTGCAACAGGCCGTCGAAGTCGCCCTGGCGGCCGGCGACGGTGGCGGAGGTCAGCCAGCTTTCGTCGGCCGAGCTGTAGCCGGTCTTCAGGCGGGCGCCTGCGTCCTTGCCGGGCTTGATGATGTCGTCCGGGTCGAGGGTGAAGTAGCTCACCGCGCCGCCGATGGCGTTGCTGCCGTACAGCACCGAAGCCGGGCCGCGGAGGATTTCCACACGCTTGACGATCTCCGGGTCCACGTAGTTGCGCTGGGTCTGGGCGTAGGGGCCGAAGAAGAAGCTGTCGGGGATCGACACCCCATCGACCTGGGTGAGGATGCGCTCGCCGTCGATGCCACGGATGTTGTAGCCGTTCAGGCCGCTGCGCTGGCCGGTGCCGGCTACCGATACGCCCGGTTCGTAGCGCACCAGGTCCTGGATGTTGTTGATGTTCTGCCGGTCCAGTTGCTCGCGGGTCTGCACGCTGACGGTGCTCGGCACCTGGCTGACGTCCTGGGCGCTGCGGGTGGCGCTGACGGTCACCTGCTGCAGGGCAATCACATTGGCGCTGGCCTGGCGTTCGAGCACCACATTGCCGTTGCTGATCTTGCGAAAGCCCAGGCCGGTGCCGTGCAGCAGGCGCTTGAGTGCGGCTTCCGGCGGTAGCGAACCCTGCACCCCTGGCGATGCCACGCCGTCGGCCAGTTCGGCGCTGAAGCCGACCTGCCAGCCGGTGACCTGGCTGAAAGCATTGATGGCCGAAACCAGCGGCTGCTGGCCGATGCTGAAGCGGTAGTCGCCCATGCGCGGGCTGCTGGCCTGTGCCGGCTCGGCGGCCAGTGCCGGCAGGCTGATGGCGCCGCTGGCGAGCAGGGCGAGGCTCAGTAGGGAAAGGCTCAGGAGGGGCAGTTGCCCTCCATGGCGAGGAAGAGTGGAGGGGCGGGTAGGACCTGTGGACATCGGAAGCGCTCCCTGACGCGCGGACTGTTATAGGTGATGGCTGTCCTCGTTTTCAAACGAGAATCAGTTGCATTGGCTATAACGAGACGGGCGGGGTAGCGCGACTGCGTAAAAAAAGTTGGATTGCGGTCTGGCGATCGGTATCGCGATTTCTGTGGGAGCGGGCATGCCCGCGAAACAGGCACCGCGGTGGATGGCACGGGCGTTGCCCGTGTTCGCGGGCACGCCCGCTCCCACAGGGATCGTGTCGGGTTTCAGATTTGCGGATCAGTTCAGGATGACCAGTGCCGGGAACTCATGCAGCTGTGCCGAGGTGATGTGGGCCAGCGCGCGCAGGGTTTCCAGCGGCTGGTCGAGGCGGTAGTTGCCGGTGACCGCCATGTCTTCCAGCTGCGCGTTGCGGTTGATGATCCAGCCCGGGTAGTAGCGCTGCACCTCGGCCAGCACCTGGCTCAGCGGGCAGTTCTCGAACACCAGGCGGCCGTCGACCCAGGCCAGGTCCTTGTGCATGTCGGGGCGCTGGCGCTGGCCGAACCCCTGGGGGCCGACGCTGATGCTGTCGCCGGCACTCAGGCGGATGCGCTGGTCGCGGCCCCCCTGCAGGTCAACATCGCCGCGCTGCACCCGCACCTGTGCCTCGCCGTCGAGGTAGCGCACGGCAAAGTCGGTGTCGCGCACCTGCGCGCGCAATGGCCCGGCCTGCACTTCCAGTGGCAGCAGCGCGCCCTCGGGGACTTGGAAATAGGCCTCGCCTTGTAGCAGGCGGGCGATCTGGCGGCCGTCACGCTGCTCGCTGGCAAATGCCGAATTGGTGTTGAGCAGCACTTTCGCGCCGTCTTCCAGCTGCAGGCGCTGGCGCTCGCCCACCACCGTCAGGTGGTCGGCCTGCAGGCGCATGGGCAGGTTGCCGAGGGTGAACAGCCCGACCAGCAGCAGCGCCGCCGTGGCCAGGGGTTTCCAGTGGCTGCGCAGGCGCCCGCGCCACGAGCGGCGCTGTTGCTGATGCATCTGCACGGCCACCTGGTGCAGCGGTGCGCCGTTCCACAATGCTTCTGCCTCGACATAGGCCTCGGCATTTTCCGGCGCTGCGCTCAGCCAGGCTTCGAAGGCCTGGGTGTCCTCGGCGTCGGCGCATTGCAGGCGCACCAGCCAGTCCAGCGCCTCGTCCATGGCACGAGCACGGGCGCTGGGCCCGGCGGGTGACGGGCGAGGGGGGCTGTCGGTCACGGTGAATCCTTGAATGGTTTTTTGCGAATGATCAAGGCTGAGGCGGGGCGTGGCAAGGGCTTTGCGTTGCCTCACTTGAGGCGGTCGGCGACACCCATGCATATCGCCATGATCAGTTTCAGTTCCTTCTGTACCGTGCTGGGCGAAACATTCAGTTGTTCGGCGATTTCCAGGTAGGTGGCGCCATGCAGGCGGCTGAGGATGAAGATGCGCTGCTGGCGTTCGCTCAACTGGTTGAGGCTGATGCTCAGGTGCTTGAGCAACTGCTCGGCATGGGCCGCATCCTCGCTGCTGGTGGCCGGCGCGGCCACGTTGTGCAGGACCTCGTCGGGCACGTCGTCGACCAGCATGCGCGATTGCACCCGGCGTGCGCGCAGGTGGTCGAGGGCCAGGTTGCGTGCGGTCTGGAACACGAACGGTTCGATGTGTTCGATGGGCCGCTCACCGAGGGCGCGGGACACCCGCAGGTAGGTTTCCTGCAACAGGTCCTCGGCCGTGTTGGGGTTGCCCACCATGCGCTGCAAGGTGCGCAGCAGGGTAAGGCGCTGGACGAGGAAGACAGAGTTGAACCGGGACTGACTCACTGGGGGACCTGGCCGACGAAAGGTTAATGATAATGCTTATCATCCATATCGAAGGTCAAGCCTGGAAATGTTAGGAAAAGGTAAAGATTGTGAGTCCCAGCCTTGCGCGGTCCCATGTAGGAGCGGCCTTGTGTCGCGATGGGCTGCGCAGCAGCCCCAGGATTTTGGCCGTGGCACAGATTGCAGGGGGCTGCTGCGCAGCCCATCGCGACACAAGGCCGCTCCTACAGGGAGCGTGCCGAAGCTCAGCGGGCGCGGCACAACGCCAGGCAGTTATCCAGCATGCGGTTGGAGAACCCCCACTCGTTGTCATACCAGGCCAGCACCTTGAGCATGCGCCCGTTGGCCCGGGTATGGTTGGCATCGAAGATCGACGACAGCGGGTTGTGGTTGAAGTCGCAGGAAACCAGCGGCAAGGCGTTGTAGCCCAATACCCTGGAATGCTTGCTGGCCTCGAGGAACAACTGGTTGACCTGCTCGGCCGTGGCCTCGCGCTTGAGGTTGACGGTGAGGTCCACCAGCGACACGTTGATCACCGGCACCCGTACCGCCATGCCGGTAAGCTTGCCGGCCAGCTCCGGCAGCACCAGGCCAACGGCCTCGGCAGCGCCGGTCTTGCTCGGGATCATCGACTGGGTCGCCGAGCGCGCACGGTACGGGTCGCCGTGGTACACATCTGTCAGCACCTGGTCGTTGGTATAGGCATGGATGGTGGTCATCAGGCCCTGTTCGATGCCGAACTCGCGGTGCAACACCTGGGCAATCGGTGCCAGGCAGTTGGTGGTGCAGGAGGCATTGGAAATGATCTGGTGCGAGGCCCGCAGGATGTCATGGTTGACCCCGTACACCACGGTGGCATCGGCGCCTTTGGCCGGTGCCGAGACAATCACCTTGCCAGCTCCCGCAGCCAGGTGTGCGGCGGCCTTGGCGCGCTCGGTGAACAGCCCGGTGCATTCGAACACCACGTCGATCGCCTCGGCCTTCCAGGGCAGTTCGGCCGGGTTGCGGATGGCGCTGACCGCGATACGGTCACCATTGACCGTGAGGCTTTCGTGGTCGGCCTCGACGCTGGCGTCGAAGGTGCCGTGCACGCTGTCGTACTTGAGCAGGTGGGCATTCATGGCGCTGTCGCCCAGGTCGTTGATGGCGACGACCTGCAGGTCCTGGCGGTAGCCTTGGGTATACAGTGCGCGCAGGACGTTGCGCCCGATGCGGCCGAATCCATTGATGGCGATGCGTAGGGTCATGGCAGTACCTCTGGCAGTCCGAGTGAAACCTGTGGCACAAAGGAGCTTCACTGAAACGGTTTTGTTGTTGGAATTACAAGATTATTCACCTGCCGATAGAAAACAAGCCTTTTTAGTGGCAGTATTTTGTTTAAACATACAACGAGTGGTTGGGCGTCGTGCCTCCACCGATGCAGCGGGCTCCTCTACCTTGAGCCTAGGCCGCAATCGTTTGGAGGGGAAATGCCCGGTAAACCGCCCTTACAATTAGCCTGGAGTCCAGTACATGCATCCGCGCATCCTTGAGGTCACCCAGCGGCTGGTCGAACGTAGCCGTGCCACCCGCGAACGCTACCTGCAACTGATTCGCGGCGCGGCCAGTGACGGCCCCATGCGTGCCAGCCTGCAGTGCGCCAACTTCGCCCATGGCGTGGCCGGTTGCGGCAGCGACGACAAGCAGACCCTGCGCCTGATGAACGCGGCCAACGTGGCCATCGTCTCGGCCTACAACGACATGCTTTCGGCGCACCAGCCGTACCAGCACTTCCCCGAGCAGATCAAGCAGGCCCTGCGCGAGGTCGGCTCGGTCGGCCAGTTCGCCGGTGGCGTGCCGGCCATGTGCGATGGCGTGACTCAGGGCGAGCCAGGCATGGAGCTGGCCATCGCCAGCCGCGAAGTGATCGCCATGTCCACCGCCGTGGCCCTGTCGCACAACATGTTCGACGCCGCGCTGATGCTGGGCATCTGCGACAAGATCGTCCCCGGCCTGATGATGGGGGCGCTGCGCTTCGGCCACCTGCCGACCATCTTCGTTCCGGGCGGGCCGATGGTCTCCGGCATTTCCAACAAGCAGAAGGCCGACGTGCGCCAGCGCTATGCCGAAGGCAAGGCCAGCCGCGAAGAGCTGCTGGAATCGGAGATGAAGTCCTACCACAGCCCTGGCACCTGTACCTTCTACGGCACTGCCAACACCAACCAGCTGGTGATGGAAGTGATGGGCCTGCACCTGCCGGGTGCCTCGTTCGTCAACCCGTACACACCGCTGCGCGATGCGCTCACCGCCGAGGCCGCGCAGCAGGTCACGCGCATGACCAAGGCCAGCGGCAACTTCATGCCGCTGGGTGAAATCGTCGACGAGAAGGCGCTGGTCAACTCCATCGTCGCCCTGCACGCCACCGGTGGCTCGACCAACCACACCCTGCACATCCCGGCGATTGCCCAGGCCGCGGGTATCCAGCTGACCTGGCAGGACATGGCCGACCTGTCCGAGGTAGTACCGACCCTGTCCCACGTCTACCCCAACGGCAAGGCCGACATCAACCACTTCCAGGCCGCGGGCGGCATGGCCTTCCTGATCCGCGAGCTGCTCGATGCCGGGCTGCTGCACGAAGACGTCAACACCGTGGCCGGCCATGGCCTGCGCCGCTACACCCAGGAGCCGTTCCTCGACAACGGCAAGCTGGTGTGGCGCGAAGGGCCGCAGCACAGCCTGGACGAAAGCATCCTGCGCCCGGTGGCGCGGCCGTTCTCGGCCGAAGGCGGCCTGCGGGTGATGGAGGGCAACCTTGGCCGCGGCGTGATGAAGGTGTCCGCTGTCGCCCCCGAGCACCAGGTGGTCGAGGCCCCGGCGCGGGTGTTCCACGACCAGCAGTCGCTGGCCGATGCGTTCAAGGCCGGCGAGCTGGAGCGTGACTTCGTCGCCGTGGTGCGCTTCCAGGGCCCGCGCTGCAACGGCATGCCCGAGCTGCACAAGCTCACACCGTTCCTCGGCGTGCTGCAGGACCGTGGCTTCAAGGTGGCGCTGGTGACCGACGGGCGCATGTCCGGTGCCTCGGGCAAGATCCCGGCGGCCATTCACGTTTGCCCCGAGGCTTATGACGGCGGCCCGCTGGCACGGGTGCGCGATGGTGATATGGTGCGGGTCGATGGTGTCGAAGGCACGCTGCGGGTAATGGTGTCGGCCGAAGAACTGGCCGGCCGCGACCTGCCGCCAGCGCCACAGGGCAACGACCTGGGCTGCGGGCGCGAGCTGTTCGGCTTCATGCGCGTGGCGTTCAGCCCGGCAGAACAGGGCGCCAGTGCGTTCACCTCGGCCCTGGAGAACCTCAAATGAAGGACCTGCTGGTTGGCGACATCGGCGGCACCAATGCCCGTTTTGCGTTGTGGCGTGACAACCAGCTGCACGAAGTGAAGGTCTTCGCCACCGAGGACTACACCAGCCCGGAACAGGCCATCGAGGCTTACCTTGAAGGCTTGGGCATTACCCGCGGCGGCGTGACTGCTGCCTGCCTGGCGGTGGCTGGGCCGGTCGATGGCGATGAGTTCCGCTTCACCAACAACCATTGGCGCCTCAGCCGCGTGGCCTTCTGCCAGACATTGCAGGTCGAGCGGCTGCTGCTGATCAACGATTTTACCGCCATGGCGCTGGGCATGACCCGTCTGTGCCCCGGCGAGTTCCGCGAAGTGTGCCCAGGCCAGGCAGACCTCTCGCGGCCGGCCCTGGTCATCGGCCCGGGTACCGGGCTGGGCGTGGGCGCGCTGCTGCGCCTGGGCGAACAGCACTGGCATGCCCTGCCGGGGGAGGGCGGGCACGTCGACCTGCCGGTGGGCAATGCCCGCGAAGCGGCGATTCACCAACAGATTCACGCTCAGATCGGCCACGTCAGCGCCGAAACCGTGCTCAGTGGCGGTGGCCTGCTGCGCCTGTACCAGGCAATCTGCGCGCTGGACGGCGACACACCCCGACACAAGACCCCGGCACAGATCACCGATGCCGCGCTCGGCGGCGAGCCGCGGGCGCTGGCGGTGATCGAGCAGTTCTGCCGGTTCCTTGGCCGAGTCGCTGGTAACAATGTTCTGACGCTGGGCGCGCGGGGTGGGGTCTATATTGTCGGCGGCGTGATCCCGCGCTTTGCCGAGCTGTTCGTGCGCAGCGGGTTTGCCGCGAGTTTTTCCGACAAGGGCTGCATGAGTGGCTATTTCGCTGGCGTACCGGTTTGGCTGGTGACGGCGGAGTTTTCCGGGTTGCTGGGGGCCGGGGTGGCTTTGCAGCAGGCGCTGGATAACCGATAGGTAGCAGGGGGCCGCTGTGCGGCCCATCGCGACACAAGGCCGCTCCTACACGGGGCCGCGCCATTCTGTAGGAGCGGCCTTGTGTCGCGATGGGCTGCAAGGCAGCCCCCGAAGGCAACACCCGACAGCAGGCAAAAAGACCTGCAATCAACAAGAGGAAGGACCACCTTGAGCACTGCCGGCAAATCGATCCTGATGGTCGACGACGACCAGGAAATCCGCGAACTGCTGCAAACCTACCTGAGCCGCTCCGGCTTCCAGGTGCATGCCGAAGCCGACGGCAAGGGCTTTCGCCGCGCGCTGGAGTCCACCCCCTGCGACCTGGTCATCCTCGATGTCATGCTGCCCGACGAAGACGGCTTCAGCCTGTGCCGCTGGGTACGCCAGCACCCGCGCCAGGCACGGGTACCGATCATCATGCTCACCGCCAGTTCCGACGAAACCGACCGGGTCATCGGCCTGGAGCTGGGTGCCGACGACTACCTGGGCAAGCCGTTCAGCCCCCGCGAACTGCAAGCGCGGATCAAGGCCCTGCTGCGCCGCGCCGAGTTCGGCCAGGCGGCGCCGGGCAGTGCGGTGCTGGCCTTCGACGACTGGCGCCTGGACACGGTCAGCCACCGCCTGTTCCATCGCGACGGTGAGGAGGTGATTCTCTCCGGCGCCGACTTCGCCCTGCTCAAGCTGTTCCTCGACCACCCACAGCAGATCCTCGACCGCGACACCATCGGCAACGCCACCCGTGGCCGCGAGCCGATGCCGCTTGACCGCATCGTCGACATGGCGGTCAGCCGCCTGCGCCAGCGCCTGCGCGATACCGACAAACCACCCCGGCTGATCCGCACCGTACGCGGCAGCGGCTACCTGCTGGCTGCCCATGTCTGCAATGCGCCCTGAGCGGCGCTGGCGGCTGCTGCCGCGCTCGCTACTAGGGCGCATGCTGCTGCTGACCCTGCTGGTAGTTCTGCTGGCCCAGGGGTTGTCGAGCATCATCTGGGTTGCCCAATTGCGCGCCAGCCAGTTGCAGGGCCTGCGTGCCAGCGCCAGCAGCCTGGCTCATTCGATGAGTGCCAGTGTCAGCTACTTCCGTTCGTTGCCGGTGGCCTACCGGCCGATGGTCCTCGACCAGCTGCGCAGCATGGGCGGCACGCGCTTTTTCGTGTCGCTCAACGCCAAGCCGCTGGACATGCCGCTACTGCCCGTTACCCCGCGCAAGCAGGCGGTTATCGATGTGTTCCAGCAAGTGCTGCATGAGCGCCTGGGTTCGCAGATGGAAATTTCCGTGGAGTTCGTCGGGCCGGACGACCTGCGTATCTTCAACAGCGGCCTGAAGCTCGACGAACTGCCACGCTCCTGGGCGCATTACTCGCTGACCCTGGAGCCACTCAACCCGCCGGTGCTGGTCACCCAGATCCGCCTGGGCGAGGGTGAGTGGCTGTACATCGCCTCGCTGCTGCCCGAGCCCTACACCAGCCTGGAGGCCGAGCGCCTGCCGCGTCAGCAGATCGGCTTCATCGTGCTGACCACGGCCTTGCTGCTGTTGTTCATCGGCTTGCTGGTGCACTGGCAAAGCTGGCCGCTCAAGCGCCTGGCGCGGGCTGCGCGGGAGATGTCGCTGGGCGCCGATGTGGCGCCGGTGGCCGAAGGTGGTGGCAGCGAGGTGGTCGAGGTGGGGCGTGCGTTCAACAGCATGCGCGAGCGCATCAGCCGCTACCTGACCGAGCGCAGCCAGCTGTTCAGCGCCATTTCCCACGACCTGCGCACGCCGATCACCCGCTTGCGCCTACGCGTCGAGCTGCTGGAGGACGAGCGCCTGCAGGCCAAGTTCAGCCAGGACCTGGACGAGCTGGAGCTGCTGGTCAAAGGCGCGTTGCAGTGCGTGAAGGACACCGACATCCACGAGAACATCGAGCCGGTAGACCTCAATCAGGTGCTGGAAATCCTGGCCGAGCCTTACCTGGGCGATGGCCGCATCACGCTCGAAGGCCGGGCGCTGGCGCCGTACCCGGGCAAGCCGCTGGCGCTGCGGCGCTGCATCGGCAACCTGATCGACAACGCCATAAAGTACGGCGAGCGGGCACGGTTGCGCATCATCGACAGTGCCGAGGGGTTCGTGCTGCAGGTGGATGACCAGGGGCCGGGGGTGCCGCAGCAGCAATTGGAACAGGTGTTCGAGCCGCACTTCCGTCTGGCCGGGCAGCAGCAGGGGTACGGGCTGGGGTTGGGGATTGCGCGCAACATTGCCCATAGCCATGGCGGGGAGGTGAGCTTGCTGAACCTGCGTGAGGGCGGGTTGCGGGTGACCTTGTATCTGCCGCGGGGCATGGACTGAAGGGTTGTGTTGCCTGTACCGGCCTCTTCGCGGGTAAACCCGCTCCCACAGGTTTTTGCATTAGCCTCGGAGGCTGGTGGACCTATGAGGACTTTGTGGGAGCGGGTTTACCCGCGAAGAGGCCGGTACAGGCAACACAAATGTCACTGACTGGTGACAAATCCACCTTCCTTGGTGACATTCCCTTCCAGGCCAGCTCACTAGAATTCGCAGACGACTGGCAAGGATCAAGCTGGCCCATGAGCACCTCCAACCTGGCTTCCACCCGCTGGCTCGACGCCCCGGCGCACAACGCCTGGCGCGTGGCAGAAGGGCAGCGCCTGCTGGCCTTCGCCACGGCTTCGAAACTGCCCGATGGCTTCGGCAGCCTCGACGCCGCAGGCCTGCTTGCAACCGGTGCCCGCGCCGAAACCCTGATCACCGCCCGCATGACCCACTGTTTCGCCCTGGCCCACCTGCAGGGCGTGCCCGGCTACCTGGCCTATGCCGAACACGGTGTGGCCGCCCTGCGTGGCGCGTTGCAGGATGCCACCTACGGCGGCTGGTTCGCCCACCCCGGTGGCCATGACGACAGCGGCAAGGCGGCTTACCTGCATGCGTTTGTCGCCCTGGCCGCCAGCTCGGCGGTGATGGCAGGTGCTGGCGGTGCACCAGCCCTGCTGGCAGGCGCGGTGCAGGTGCTCGAAGCGCATTTCTGGAGCGAAGAGGAGGGTGCCCTTCGGGAAGCCTTCTCCCGCGCCTGGCAGTTGCCCGAGCAGTACCGTGGCGCCAACAGCAACATGCATGCGGTCGAGGCCTTCCTGGCCCTGGCAGACGTCACTGGCGACAGCCTGTGGCTGCAACGCGCCTTGCGCATCGCCGAACGCATCATCCATACCCATGCCGCTGCCAACGGCTACCGGGTCATCGAGCATTTCGACGCCCTCTGGCAGCCACTGCCGCACTACAACCAGGCGCACCCGGCCGACCACTTCCGGCCTTATGGTTCCACGCCCGGGCATGCCCTGGAGTGGGCGCGGTTACTGCTGCATCTTGAAGCCAGTCTGGAACGGGCCGGCCTGCATGCCCCGCAGTGGCTGCCAGACTGTGCCCGCGTGTTGTTCGATACAGCCTGCCAGCAGGCCTGGAACGTCGATGGCGCACCCGGTTTCGTCTACACCCTGGACTGGGACGATCGCCCGGTGGTGCGCGCACGCCTGCACTGGGTGCATGCTGAAGCCTGCGCCGCCGCCGCGGCCCTGTTGCAGCGCACGGGCGAGGCGCACTACGAGCAGTGGTACCGCCGTTGCTGGGACTTCATCGCCAACCATTTCATTGACCATGGCGCTGGCAGCTGGCACCACGAACTCGATGCGCACAACCAGCCGGCCGCGACCATCTGGCCAGGCAAGCCCGACCTCTACCATGCCTACCAGGCGCTGCTGCTGCCAGGCTTGCCACTGGCACCCAGCCTGGCCAGCAACTTGGCCGGCAATGTAACCAAACGATGACATTCACGCATCGCTTCGTTACCTGGCGAGGCGAGCACGCTGTTTAGACTTCATGCAACGCAAGCGATCGACTTGCACGGCATAACAACAAGAAAGGTGCTTCGATGAATTCCACGCTCCGTCTCGCTGCCGCAATCTCACTGGCCTCCTTGTTCCCGCTGAGTGCCTTGGCTGCCGATGCCAAAGGCAGTGTCGAGGTGGTGCACTGGTGGACCTCCGGTGGTGAAAAAGCGGCGGTCGATGTGCTCAAGGCCCAGGTCGAAAAAGATGGCTTCACCTGGAAGGACGGCGCCGTCGCCGGTGGTGGTGGTGCCACCGCCATGACCGTGCTCAAGAGCCGCGCCGTGGCTGGCAACCCGCCGGGTGTCGCGCAGATCAAGGGCCCGGACATCCAGGACTGGGCGGCCACCGGTCTGCTCGACGCCGATGTGCTCAAGGATGTGGCCAAGGACGAAAAGTGGGACTCCCTGCTCGACAAGAAGGTCGCGGACACCGTGAAGTACGACGGTGACTATGTCGCCGTGCCGGTGAACATCCACCGCATCAACTGGCTGTGGATCAACCCCGACGTCTTCAAGAAGGCTGGTATCGACAAGGCGCCAGCCACCCTCGACGAATTCTACGCCGCCGCCGACAAGCTCAAGGCCGCCGGCTTCATCCCGCTCGCCCATGGCGGCCAGCCGTGGCAGGACAGCACCGTGTTCGAAAGCGTGGTGCTGGCGGTGATGGGGGCCGATGGCTACAAGAAGGCTCTGGTCGACCTCGACAGCGCGGCCCTGACCGGCCCGCAGATGGTCAAGGCGCTCACCGAACTGAAAAAGGTCGCCACCTACATGGACCCGGATGGCAAAGGCCAGGACTGGAACCTGGAAGCGGCCAAGGTCATCAACGGCAAGGCCGGCATGCAGATCATGGGCGACTGGGCCAAGAGCGAATGGACCCTGGCGAAGAAAACCGCCGGCAAGGATTATCAGTGCGTGCCATTCCCCGGCACCGACAAGGCGTTCCTGTACAACATCGACTCGCTGGTGGTGTTCAAGCAGAACGACGCCGGCACGTCTGCCGGCCAGCAGGATATTGCCCGCAAGGTGCTGGGCGAGGACTTCCAGAAGGTCTTCAGCAGCAACAAGGGGTCGATCCCGGTGCGCAACGACATGCTGGCCGACATGGGCAAGTATGGCTTCGACGCCTGCGCGCAAACCTCCGCCAAGGACTTCCTGGCCGATGCCAAGAATGGCGGCCTGCAGCCGAGCATGGCGCACAACATGGCCACCACGCTGGCCGTGCAGGGCGCGTTCTTCGATGTGGTGACCAACTACATCAACGACCCCAAGGCCGACCCGGCCGATGCGGCGAAGAAGCTGGCGGCGGCGATCAAGGCTGCCCAGTAAGCAGCTCGGAGGTTAACGCAGCCTGACTGTGGGAGCGGCCTTGCGTCGCGAAAGGACCGCAAAGCGGTCCCAGAACCAGTCAGCGCAGTCCTTCCAGAACAGCTTCGTTCATCAGGCCCCCGGGGCTGCTTCGCAGCCCTTTCGCGACACAAGGCCGCTCCCACAAAAGCGGGCCGTTGTGCCTTTGAGGTGAACCATGACCACAGCAACCGCCCAACTGCGGGCCTCACCCCTGGACGCGCTACAGCGCTGGCTGCCAAAGCTGGTGCTGGCGCCGAGCATGTTCATCGTCCTGGTGGGCTTCTACGGCTACATCCTCTGGACCTTCGTCCTGTCCTTCACCACCTCGACCTTCCTGCCGACCTACAAATGGGCCGGCCTGGCGCAGTACGCCCGGCTGTTCGACAACGACCGCTGGTGGGTGGCAAGCAAGAACCTGCTGCTGTTCGGCGGCCTGTTCATCGCCATCAGCCTGGTCATCGGCGTAGTGCTGGCGGTCCTGCTGGACCAGCGCATCCGTCGCGAAGGTTTCATCCGCACCATCTACCTGTACCCCATGGCGCTGTCGATGATCGTCACCGGCACCGCCTGGAAGTGGCTGCTCAACCCGGGCATGGGCCTGGACAAGCTGCTGCGTGACTGGGGTTGGGAGGGCTTTCGCCTGGACTGGCTGATCGATCCCGACCGGGTGGTGTACTGCCTGGTGATCGCCGCCGTGTGGCAGGCCTCGGGCTTCATCATGGCAATGTTCCTCGCCGGCCTGCGTGGCGTCGACCCCTCGATCATCCGTGCCGCGCAGATCGACGGCGCCAGCCTGCCGCGCATCTACTGGCGCGTGGTACTGCCCAGCCTGCGCCCGGTGTTCTTCAGCTCGCTGATGATCCTCGCGCACATTGCCATCAAGAGCTTCGACCTGGTGGCGGCCATGACTGCCGGCGGCCCAGGCTACTCGTCCGACCTGCCGGCGATGTTCATGTACTCGTTCACCTTCAGCCGCGGCCAGATGGGCATGGGCTCGGCCAGCGCCATCCTGATGCTCGGGGCGATCCTGGCGATCCTCGTGCCTTACCTGTACTCGGAGCTGCGGAGCAAACGCCATGCATAGCCCTCTCGACAAAGCGGTGCTTAGCCCGAGCCGCATCGCCATCCACGCGGTGCTGTTGCTGGCGGTGCTGCTGTACCTGGTGCCGCTGGTGGTGATGCTGCTGACCAGCTTCAAGACCCCGGACGACATCAGCACCGGCAACCTGCTGAGCTGGCCGGTGGCAATTACCGGCATCGGCTGGGTCAAGGCCTGGAGCACGGTCAGCGGTTACTTCTGGAACTCGATCATGATCACCGTGCCAGCGGTGCTGATCTCCACCGCCATCGGCGCGCTGAACGGCTATGTGCTGTCGATGTGGCGCTTCCGTGGTTCGCAGCTGTTCTTCGGCCTGCTGCTGTTCGGCTGCTTCCTGCCGTTCCAGACCGTACTGCTGCCGGCCTCGTTCACCCTCGGCAAGCTCGGCCTGGCCAGCACCACCACCGGCCTGGTGCTGGTGCACGTGGTCTACGGCCTGGCCTTCACCACGCTGTTCTTCCGCAACTTCTACGTGAGCATCCCCGATGCGCTGGTCAAGGCCGCGCGCCTGGACGGTGCCGGGTTCTTCACCATCTTCCGCCGCATCATCCTGCCGATGTCCACGCCGATCATCATGGTCTGCCTGATCTGGCAGTTCACCCAGATCTGGAACGACTTCCTGTTCGGCGTGGTGTTCTCCAGCGGCGATTCGCAACCGATTACCGTGGCCCTGAACAACCTGGTCAACACCAGCACCGGGGCCAAGGAATACAACGTCGACATGGCGGCGGCGATGATCGCCGGCCTGCCAACCCTGCTGGTCTACGTGGTGGCAGGCAAATATTTCGTCCGCGGGCTGACTGCTGGCGCGGTAAAGGGGTAAGTCATGGCAACGCTCGAACTTCGCAATGTGAACAAGACCTACGGCAGCGGCTTGCCGGACACCCTCAAGGACATCCAGCTGTCGATCAAGGATGGCGAATTCCTGATCCTGGTCGGCCCGTCGGGTTGTGGCAAGTCGACCTTGATGAACTGCATCGCCGGGCTGGAGCAGATCACCGGCGGCGCGATACTCATCGACCAGCAGGACGTCAGCGGCATGAGCCCCAAGGATCGCGACATCGCCATGGTGTTCCAGTCCTACGCGCTGTACCCGACCATGAGCGTGCGCGAGAACATCGAGTTCGGCTTGAAGATCCGCAAGCTGCCCCAGGCCGCCATCGACGAGGAAGTGGCGCGGGTGGCCAAGCTGTTGCAGATCGAGCACCTGCTGGCGCGCAAGCCGGCGCAGCTGTCCGGTGGCCAGCAGCAGCGCGTGGCCATGGGCCGGGCGCTGGCGCGGCGGCCGAAGATCTACCTGTTCGATGAACCGCTGTCCAATCTCGATGCCAAGCTGCGCGTCGAAATGCGTACCGAAATGAAACTGATGCACCAGCGCCTGAAGACCACCACTGTGTACGTCACCCATGACCAGATCGAGGCCATGACCCTGGGCGACAAGGTGGCGGTGATGAAGGACGGCATCATCCAGCAGTTCGGCACCCCGCAGCAGATCTACAACGATCCGGCCAACCAGTTCGTCGCCAGCTTCATCGGTTCGCCGCCGATGAACTTCATCCCGGTGCGCCTCACGCAACAGGACGGGCGCCTGCTGGCCGTGCTCGACAGCGGCCAGGCGCGTTGCGAACTGCCTCTGGGAGTGGCTGCAGACGAGCTGGAGGGCCGCGAGATTATCTTGGGCATCCGCCCCGAGCAGATTGCCCTGGGTGCAGCCGAGGGCAATGGCCTGCCCGGCATTCGCGCCGAGGTGCAGGTGACCGAGCCCACCGGGCCAGACCTGCTGGTGTTCGTCACCCTCAACCAGACCAAGGTCTGCTGCCGCCTGGCGCCGGATGTGCCGTGCCGGGTCGGCGACAGCCTGAACCTGCAATTCGACCCGGCCCGGGTGCTGCTGTTCGACGTCGCCAGCGGCGAGCGCCTGCACCTGGCCACTACTGCCGCAACCATGAAAGACAATGTGGCGCACTTCAAAGGCCGATAACTCGTCTACACCATCAATAAGAAAAAAGAGGACGCAAAGGGATGGAACAGCGCAAACGCATCAGGACATTAGGTTCGCTCGCCTTGCTCGCACCGCTGGCGATGGCCGCTGGCAGCGGCGCGCAGGCTGCCGAGGCTTTTTCCAGCGAATCGAAGTGGATGACCGGCGACTGGGGCGGCACCCGCACCGAGCTGCTGGAAAAGGGCTATGACTTCACTCTCGATTATGTCGGTGAGGCTGCCGGCAACCTGCACGGTGGTTACAACGACGACAAGACCGCGCGCTATAGCGACCAGTTCGCCCTGGGCGCGCACCTGGACCTGCAGAAAATCTTCGGCTGGCATGACGCCGAGTTCAAACTGGCGATCACCGAGCGCAGCGGCCGCAACCTGTCCAACGACCGCATCAGCGATCCGCGCGCCGGGCAGTTCAGCTCGGTGCAGGAAGTGTGGGGCCGCGGCCAGACCTGGCGGCTGACCCAGATGTGGGTCAAGCAGAAGTACTTCGACGGCGCACTGGACGTCAAATTTGGCCGCTTCGGCGAGGGCGAGGACTTCAACAGCTTCCCCTGCGATTTCCAGAACCTGGCCTTCTGCGGCTCGCAGGTGGGCAACTGGGTCGGCGGCATCTGGTACAACTGGCCGGTCAGCCAGTGGGCGCTGCGGGTGAAATACAACATCACCCCGGAATTCTTCGTCCAGGTCGGCGCCTTCGAGCAGAACCCTTCCAACCTGGAAACCGGCAACGGCTTCAAGCTCAGCGGCAGCGGTACCAAGGGCGCGATCCTGCCGGTGGAAGCGGTGTGGTCACCCAAGGTCAATGGCCTGCCGGGCGAGTACCGCCTGGGTTACTACTACAGCACGGCCAAGGCCGACGATGTGTTCGATGACGTCAACGGCAACCCGCAGGCGCTGACGGGCGAAGCCTTCAAGTCGCACTCCAGCAAGCATGGCTGGTGGGTGGTGGCGCAGCAGCAGGTCACCGCCCATGGTGGCGACGTCAACCGTGGCCTGAGCCTGTTCGCCAACTTCACTGTGCACGACCAGGCCACCAACGTGGTCGACAACTACCAGCAGCTGGGGTTGGTCTACAAAGGCGCATTCGACGCCCGGCCCAAGGACGATATCGGCTTCGGCGTGGCGCGCATTCATGTGAACGACGACGTGAAGAAGCGCGCCGAACTGCTCAACGCCCAGAGCGGCATCAGCGATTACGACAACCCAGGCTTCGTGCCGCTGCAGCGTACCGAGTACAACGCCGAGCTCTACTACGGCTTCCACGTCACCAACTGGCTGACCGTGCGGCCCAACCTGCAGTACATCAAGAGCCCCGGCGGGGTGGATGAGGTGGACAACGCGCTGGTCGCGGGTTTGAAGATTCAGTCGTCATTCTGAGAGCAATTGTTGTAAATTTACGCCAATCCACTTCGGTACCCGGCAGCCACTGGCCTTCAGTGGTTGTCGGGGTTAGGCCGAGACAGCGCTATCTCAAACAACAAGAGCTCGAACCATGCCCGAACATCCGCTCCATCGCTTCTTTA
Source organism: Pseudomonas sp. B23(2017) (assembly GCF_002113725.1). Classification (NCBI taxonomy): domain Bacteria; kingdom Pseudomonadati; phylum Pseudomonadota; class Gammaproteobacteria; order Pseudomonadales; family Pseudomonadaceae; genus Pseudomonas; species Pseudomonas sp. B23(2017). The sequence goes on from NZ_NEJM01000011.1 coordinate 49,594, forward strand.
CCTCGCAGCGGCCCCGGCCGACATTCGAGTGGGAGCGTTACCAGCAGCGCGATGTGCTGATCATCGACCATCCCCGTTGCCAGGCGGTGTTCAGCCGCCAGGGAGCGCAACTGCTGCATTTTCAACCAGCGGGTGAACGGCCCTGGCTGTGGTGCGCCGAGCAGTGGCCGCAGGTGGGGGCGATCCGCGGTGGTGTGCCGGTGTGCTGGCCATGGTATGGCCGCCACCCCAGCGAGGACTTGTGGCCGGCCCATGGCTGGGCGCGCCTGCTCGACTGGAAGCTGGTGGACAGCCGTGAGGACGAGGAGGGGGTAACCTTGAAATGGCGGCTGGACCTGTGCGACTGGCAGGTCGACCTGCATGCCCGTCTGGGTAGCCGCATGGAGCTCAGCCTGAGCACCGAGCACCAGGACAGCGAACCCTGCCAGCTGAGCCATGCCCTGCTGGCCTACTGGCGCATCAGTGACGTGTCCGAGATAGCGCTGTCCGGGCTGGAGGATATAGAAGGCTACGACCGCCTGAACCGCCAGGCCTGCCGTGAAGATGGCGCGCTGAAGCTCAAGGGCGGCTGCCAGAAGGTCTACCCCGGCACGCCGCGGGTGCAATTGCAGGACCCGGCCTGGCAGCGCGAGCTGTGCATCGATACCGGTGACAGCGACGACACGGTGGTCTGGCACCCCGGCAACCGCCCGCTGATGGGCGTGACCGGGCGTGAATGCCAGCGCTTCGTCTGTGTCGAGGCCGCCAGCGGCAGTGGCGAGGGCCTGAGCCTGGCGCCGGGGCAGCGTGCCCACCTGCGCCTGCAGGCACACCGGCTCAGTTGAGCTCGTCGTCCTCGATCGGGTAGCGGCTGGCGTTGAGGCTTTCCTTGATCTTGCGCAGGTGCGGCTGGAAGTCCACGCCTCGCCGCAGGGTCATGCCGGTGGCCAGCACATCGAGCACGGTCAGCTGGATGATCCGCGAGGTCATCGGCATGTAGATGTCGGTGTCTTCCGGCAGCGGAATGTGCAGGCTCAAGCTGCAGGCATTGGCCAGTGGCGAACCGGCGGCGGTCAGGCCCAGCACCGAGGCGCCGTTTTCCCGGGCCAGGCGGGCCACCTCGACCAGTTCGCGGGTGCGCCCGGTGTAGGAGATGATCACGAACAGGTCGCCGGTGTGTGCCACCGAGGCCAGCATGCGCTGCATCAGCACATCGGCGTGGGCCGATACTGCCAGGTTGAAGCGGAAGAACTTGTGCTGGGCGTCCAGCGCCACCGGGGCCGAGGCTCCCAGGCCGAAGAAGTGGATCTGCCGGGCCTGGATCATCATGTCCACGGCACGGCTGACCTGCTGCGGGTCGAGCTGCTGGCAGGCGCTGTCGAGCGAGGCGATGGCACTGGCGAAGATCTTCTGGGTGTAGGCGGCCGGGTCGTCGTCAGCCTCCACCGCGCGGCTGACGTAGGCGGCGCCGCTGGCCAGGCTCTGCGCCAGCTGCAGCTTGAGCTCGGGGTAGCCGCTGACGCCGAACGAGCGGCAGAAGCGGTTGACGGTCGGTTCGCTGACCTTGGCCGCCTGGGCCAGCGCAGCGATGCTGAAACGGGTGGCTTGTTGCGGGTTGAGCAGGATGACTTCGGCGACTTTGCGTTCGGCCTTGTTCAGCTCGTCGAGGCGGCCCTGGATCTGTTCCAGGAGGTTTCGCACGCGGTCCATGGGGTGTGTCCTTGGGTCGGGAAGACAGCCGGCTGTGGGAGCAGCAGGCTTTTTGCACGGTCGTCTATCGTACTGTCGGCGCGGTTGACGTACCACTTGTCTGTAACACTTGTGTGTAATGTTGTGGTTTTTACTACATTATCCCTTGAAAACCGTATGTGAAAGCGGTATTCCTAGACCAACTTTAGGAAAGAACCAACATCATGGCTGCGATCAGTGTCGAACCTTGCACCTTTGCCCTGTTTGGCGCCCTCGGCGACCTGGCATTGCGCAAGCTGTTTCCTGCGCTCTACCAGCTCGACCGGGCCAACCTGTTGCACCCGGAAACCCGCCTGCTGGCGCTGGCCCGCGAGGCCGGTAGCGCGCAGGGCCACCTGGACAGCATCGAAGCGCACCTGCGCCGGCATGTGCCCGAGGCCGATATCGAGCCCGCCGCGCTGGGCCGTTTCCTCGCCAGGCTGAGCTACCAGCACCTGGACTTCCTCCAGCCCGAGGGCTACCAGGCCCTGGCCGAGCAGTTGCCGGGCGAGCTGCCGCTGATCGCCTACTTCGCCACCGCTGCGGCTGTGTACGGGGCCATCTGCGAAAACCTCGACAAGGCCGGGCTGGCCGAACGCACCCGGGTGGTGCTGGAGAAGCCCATTGGCCACGACCTGGAGTCGTCGCGCCGGGTCAACGATGCCGTGGCGCGGTTCTTCCCAGAGAGCCGGGTCTACCGCATCGACCACTACCTGGGCAAGGAAACGGTGCAGAACCTGATCGCCCTGCGTTTCGCCAACAGCCTGTTCGAAACCCAGTGGAACCAGAATTCCATCTCCCATGTGGAGATCACAGTCGCCGAGAAGGTCGGTATCGAAGGCCGCTGGGGCTACTTCGACAAGGCCGGCCAGCTGCGCGACATGATCCAGAACCACCTGCTGCAGCTGCTGTGCCTGATCGCCATGGACCCGCCCAGCGAATTGTCGGCCGATGCCATCCGTGACGAGAAGGTCAAGGTACTCAAGGCCCTGGCACCGATCACCGGTGAAGGGCTGAGCACCCGTGTGGTGCGCGGCCAGTACATCGCCGGCTACAGCGATGGCAAGCCGGTGCCTGGTTACCTGGAAGAAGACAACGCCAACGCCCAGAGCGACACCGAAACCTTTGTCGCCCTGCGTGCCGACATCCGCAACTGGCGCTGGTCGGGGGTGCCGTTCTACCTGCGTACCGGCAAGCGCATGCCGCAGAAGCTGTCGCAGATCGTCATCCACTTCAAGGAAACGCCGCACTACATCTTCGCCCCGGAACAGCGTTTGCAGATCGGTAACAAGCTGATCATCCGCCTGCAACCGGACGAAGGCATCTCTTTGCGGGTGATGACCAAGGAGCAGGGCCTGGACAAAGGCATGCAACTGCGCAGCGGCCCGTTGCAGCTGAATTTCTCCGATACCTGGCGCAGTGCACGGATTCCGGATGCCTACGAGCGGCTGTTGCTCGAAGTGATGCGCGGTAACCAGAACCTGTTCGTGCGCAAGGACGAAATCGAGTATGCCTGGAAGTGGTGCGACCAGCTGATCGCCGGCTGGCGTAACGCGGGCGATGCGCCCAAGCCATACGCGGCAGGCTCCTGGGGGCCGATGAGCTCGATTGCACTGATCACACGCGATGGGAGGGCGTGGTATGGGGATATCTGAACTGAAACTGCCAGCGGCTGTGAAGGTACACGAGCTGGCGGATGCCAAGGCTCTGGCCGCAGCCCAGGCCCATGACGTGGCCGAGCGCCTGCGCGCGGCCATTGCCGCCAAGGGCCAGGCCTGCGTGGTGCTGTCCGGTGGCCGCAGTCCGGTGCCGTTCCTCGAGCAGCTGGCCAGCGAGAACCTCGACTGGGCCAAGGTCACCGTCAGCCTGGCCGATGAGCGCTGGGTGCCGGTGGAGCACGCCGACAGCAACGCCGGCCTGCTGGCCCGCCACCTGTTCAAGGGCGCGGCGGCCAAGGCCCGCTTCGTTGGCCTTTACCAGCAGGCGGAGAACCTTGATGCCGCCGCGGGCAAGGCCGATCAGGCCCTGGCCGAGCTGCCGCCGATCGACGTACTGGTGCTGGGCATGGGGGATGATGGCCATACCGCTTCGCTGTTCCCTGCCAGCCCCAACCTGGAGGCAGGCCTCGACCTGGCCAACCCACGCCGCTGCCTGCCCTTGCTGGCACCGAGCGTGCCGCACCAGCGCCTGTCGATGACCCGCTCGCTGCTGGCCAGCTCCGCCTTTACCGCGCTGTCCGTACAAGGGCAGGGCAAACTCGCTACCCTGCGCGCCGCGCTGGCTGGCAACGACCTTACCGAAATGCCGATTCGCGCTTTTCTTCACGCCCCCCTGGACATCTACTGGTGCCCATGAGCCAAGGATCCACAGTCATGACCACCCTCGAACGCCCACAGTCCAAGCTCTCGATGGCCGACAAAGCCGCACGGATCGACGCCATTTGCGAAAAGGCGCGCATCCTGCCGGTGATCACCATCGCCCGTGAGGAAGACATCCTGCCGCTGGCTGACGCCCTGGCCGCCGGTGGTATCCGTACCCTGGAAGTGACCTTGCGCTCGCAATATGGCCTGAAGGCCATCCAGGTGTTGCGCGAGCAGCGCCCGGAGCTTTGTGTCGGCGCCGGCACCGTGCTCGATCGCGGCATGTTCGCCGCCGTTGAAGCTGCGGGTGCGCAATTCGTCGTTACCCCAGGCATTACCCAGGACATTCTCGAAGCCGGTGTGGACAGCGAGATCCCGCTGCTGCCAGGCATCAGCACACCGTCCGAAATCATGATGGGCTACGCCCTGGGCTACCGCCGTTTCAAGCTGTTCCCGGCGGAGATCAGCGGCGGCGTGGCGGCGATCAAGGCCTTTGGCGGCCCGTTCGGCGATATTCGTTTCTGCCCTACGGGCGGTGTGAACCCGGCCAACGTGCGCAATTACATGGCGCTGCCCAATGTGATGTGCGTGGGTGGTACCTGGATGCTCGACAGCAGCTGGATCAAGAACGGCGACTGGGCGCGGATCGAAGCGTGCAGTGCGGAAGCGATGGCGCTGCTGGACGCCAACTGAATTTGTTGTGTGCTTTACGGCTTGTGGGGCGCTTGGTCGGCGCCCCTTTTTTTGCCTGCAGTTTTTGCATTGCCTGTGCGGGCCCTTTCGCGGGCTCGCCCGCTCCCACAGGTACTGTACAGATGCTGAGTGCAGCGCGATCCCTGTGGGAGCGGGTTCACCCGCGAAGAGGCCGGCACAGGCCAAAAAAAAGCCCGCATCCAACGATGCGGGCTTTCTCATTCATTGCGGTACGGCTCAGGCCGCCTTGGCTTCCTGCAGGCTCAGCGAGCGGTTCAGCGCGCTGAACAGTGCCTTGAAGCTGGCCGTGGTGATGTTTTCATCGATACCCACCCCATGCACCGGGCGGCCACCGGCCACGCGCAGTTCGATATAGGCCGCGGCCTTGGCGTTGGTACCGGCACCAATGGCATGCTCGTTGTAGTCCATGATCTCCACGGCAATCGGCAGGCCGGCCACCAGTGCTTCCAGCGCGCCGTTGCCCTTGCCGCGCCAGTGCAGGGTGGTTTCGCCTTCACCGGCGACCTCCACTTCCACGGCGCTGTGGCCGTTCTCTTCCTGCAGACGGTGGCTGACCAGCGCGTACGGGGCGTTGGCCTGGAGGTATTCCTTGTGCAGCAGGCTGTAGATCTGCTGGGCAGTCATTTCCAGGCCCAGGCGGTCGGTTTCACCCTGTACTACCTGGCTGAACTCGATCTGCATGCGGCGCGGCAGGCTGATGCCGTATTCCTGCTCGAGCAGGTAGGTGATGCCGCCTTTGCCCGACTGGCTGTTGACGCGGATTACCGCCTCGTAGCTGCGGCCGATGTCGGCCGGGTCGATCGGCAAGTAAGGCACTTCCCACAGCTCGCCTTCCTGCTGCTTGGCGAAGCCCTTGCGGATGGCATCCTGGTGCGAGCCGGAGAACGCGGTGTGGACCAGGTCGCCCACGTACGGGTGGCGTGGGTGCACCGGCAGCTGGTTGCACTCTTCGACCACCTTGCGCACGCCGTCGATGTCGGAGAAGTCCAGCAGCGGGTCGATGCCCTGGGTGTAGAGGTTCAACGCCAGGGTCACCAGGTCGACATTACCGGTACGCTCGCCGTTGCCGAACAGGCAGCCTTCGGCGCGATCGGCACCGGCCATCAGGCCCAGTTCGGTGGCGGCAATGCCGGTGCCACGGTCGTTGTGGCAGTGCAGGCTGATGATTACGCTGTCGCGACGGCTGACATTACGGCAGAACCATTCGATCTGGTCGGCGTAGATGTTCGGGGTGGACACTTCCACGGTGGCCGGCAGGTTGAGGATGATCTTGTGCTCGGGGGTAGGGTTCCACACCTCGATGACCGCGTCGCAGACTTCCTTGGCGAACTCCATCTCGGTGGCGCTGAAGGTTTCCGGCGAGTACTGGAAGGTCCACTGGGTTTCCGGCTGCTGGGCGGCGTACTTGACGAACAGCTTGGCCGCGTTCACCGCGATGTCCTTCACGCCTTGCTTGTCCTGGTTGAAGACGATGCGGCGGAACGACGGGCTGGTGGCGTTGTACAGGTGGACGATGGCCTTCTTCGCCCCGCGCAGCGACTCGAAGGTGCGGGCGATGAGGTCTTCACGGGCCTGGGTGAGCACCTGGATGGTGGTGTCGTCCGGGATGTGGCCGTCTTCGATCAGCGTGCGCACGAAATCGAAATCGGTCTGCGAAGCGGACGGGAACGAGGCTTCGATTTCCTTCACGCCAACCTGCACCAGGGTCTTCCAGAAGCGCAGTTTCTTCTCCGAATCCATTGGCTCGATCAGCGACTGGTTGCCATCACGCAGGTCGGAGCTGCACCAGATTGGCGCGGCGGTGATGGTCTTCGACGGCCAGGTACGGTCAGGCAGGTCGATGGTCGGGAAAGCGCGGTATTTCTTCGAAGGGTCTTTGAGCATGGTCATGGTAGCAATCCTTTTGTGTGCGGCCGAGATCGGGCCTGCCGAGCGATAACGAGATGAAAGGCGAGGCGACGCGATTCAGCCTGGTAGTCGGGCGCTGACCAGGCAGAGGCTGCGATGTTGTCGGAGCAGGATGAGGGTGCTGAAGGTTTTCATGCCTTCAACCCTAACCAGTGGGGTGGGGGATGGCAAGCATTCAGGAAAAATTGAGAGGAATGCTTAAAAAAAGCTGAAAGGCGAGATTTTATGGCATGAAAGAAAGTCTGGCTTATTGATTGTTGCGCAGTATTTTTCGATGGCGCAACACAGTTGAACTGATGTCGACTGTGCTGGCCCTTTCGCGGGTGAACCCGCTCCCACAGGTGCAGCGCCATCCCTGTGGGAGCGGGTTTACCCGCGAAAAGGCCGGCACAGGCAGTACCGCTCTCAGGGCTGGAACGCACCAATGAAAATCGCCGGATCCACCCGCGCATCGTTCAGGCTGACGTTCCAGTGCATGTGCGGCCCGGTAGCCCGCCCGGTCGAGCCCACACGCCCCACCACCTCGCCCCGGCGCAATTGCTGCCCCACCTGCACATCGATCTTCGACATATGGCAGAACATGCTGATAAAGCCCTGCCCGTGGTCGACGAACACTGTACGGCCATTGAAGAAGTAATCGCCCACCAGGATCACCTTGCCATTGGCCGGGGTCTTGATCGGCGTGCCGGCCGGCACCGCGAAGTCCAGCCCGGCATGCGGGTTGCGTTCTTCGCCATTGAAGAAACGGCGCACGCCGAACTTGCTCGACAGCGGGCCACTGACCGGCTTGTCGAGGATCAGGTTGCTCGGCAGGGTCGGGCTGAAGCTGCGATAGGCCTTGATCTGCTCGGCCAGCTCACGATCGATGCGCTTGAGGTCGGCCGGGTTCGGGTTGACCTGGCGTGTGTTCTTCAGGGTGATGCGCTGCTCGGGGTATTTCTTGCTACCGACCGTGAAGGGCAGGGTACGGCCGTCCTGGCTCAGCACCGCGGTGCCGGGCTTCTGGGTCAGCGGGATGCCGACGATGGCCAGCCAGTTGTCCTGCTCTTTCACCACCAGCACCGGCTTGCCGTCGAAGCGGGCGCTGGGCGCGCTGGCGGCGGGGCCGAGGTCGACCACCGCCACGCCGCCGGGTACCGGCTTGTTCAGCGTGCGGGTGATGTAGCTGGCCTGGGCGCCGCCGGCCAGCAGCAGGAGGGAAAGGGCAAGCAGGGGCGCGAGCAGGCGGGGCATGTGTCAGTCCAGAAGTGAGAGGGTGACCGGGGTCAGGTGGTTGTCTTCGACCCGCACCAACAGCTCGCCTTCGTTCAGGCGGGCGGTCAGGCGCTGGCCATTGCGGGTCTGTTCGGCGCTGCGGATGGCCTGGCCCTGTTCGTCCAGCAGGATGCTGTAGCCGCGGGCGAGGGTGGCCAGCGGGCTGACCACCTGCAGCGTCTGCAACTGGGCCTGGAAGCGCTGGCGGCGGTCCTTGAGCACCTCGCGCATGGCCCGTGGCAGGCGCTCGGCCAGGCTGTCCAGGCGTTGGCCCAGCAGTTTCAGGGTGCGCCCCGGGTGCTGCGCGGAGAGGCGGGTGTCCAGGCGTGCCAGGCGCTCGTGGCGCTGGTTGAGGTTGAGCATGAACGCGCGGCGCAGGCGCATGTCCAGGTCGTCCAGGCGTTGGGCCTGCTGGCGCAGGCGCTCGCCCGGGTGGCGCAGGCGCCGGGTCAGCGACTCCAGGCGCAGGCGGTCGTGGGTCAGGCGGTTCTGCATGCGCAGCAGCAGGCGCCGTTGCAGGCCATCCAGGCGTTGCTGCAGGCCACTGTTGTCGGGGGCCAGCAGCTCTGCGGCAGCAGAGGGTGTGGGCGCGCGCACGTCGGCGACGAAGTCGCTGATCGAGACATCGGTCTCATGGCCCACGGCGCTGACAATCGGCGTGACACAGGCGGCCACGGCCCGCGCCACGGCTTCTTCGTTGAAGCACCACAGGTCTTCCAGCGAGCCGCCGCCCCGGGCCAGGATCAGCGCATCGAACCCCAGGCTATCGGCCAGGCGGATGGCGCGCACGATCTGTGCAATGGCTTCGCGGCCCTGTACTGCGGTGGGGATCAGGTTCAGCTCCACCTGCGGGGCGCGGCGACCGAACACACTGATGATGTCGCGGATCACTGCTCCTGTGGGCGAGGTAATGATGCCGATGCGCTGCGGGTGGGCTGGCAGCGGCTGCTTGCGTTCGGCGCTGAACAGCCCCTCGGCACCGAGCTTTTCCTTCAGTGCTTCGAAGGCCAGGCGCAAGGCGCCATCACCGGCCGGCTCGACGGTGTCGAGAATCAGCTGATAGTCGCCACGCCCTTCGAACAGCGAAACCTTGCCGCGTACCCGCACCGCCAGGCCGTCGCGCAGGGCCTGGCGCACCCGCGTGGCGTTCTGCCGGAACAGCGCGCAGCGCACCTGTGCGCCGCTGTCCTTGAGGGTGAAGTACATGTGGCCGGACGCCGGGCGGGCGAGGTTGGAAATCTCGCCTTCCACCCACACGCTGCGGAACACGTCTTCCAGCAGCACGCGGGCGCGGCCGTTCAGTTGGCTGACGGTAAGGACCTCGCGGTCCAGGCCGAGTCGTTCGAAAGGGTCTCTGATCATGGCGGGCATCATAAAGGACATCGGCCCCGGTTGTCTGTCCCGGCCCTATCGCCGGCAAGCCGGCTCCCACAGGTATCGCGCTGGCTTGGGCCTCATGCTGTCCCTGTGGGAGCCGGCCCAGCCCTTTGGGCTGCGCTGTCGCGTAGATAACTGAAAGTGCAAGCAGTCCGCATACCCTGTGGGAGCGGCTTTAGCCGCGAAGAATCCAACGCGGTGCATGGCACCGGCTGCGCCGGTGTTCGCGGCTAAAGCCGCTCCCACAGGGCACCTGCTAATTCAATGAGTTATGTGCAGTTCTATGGGGGCAGGCCCTTCAGGCCTGCATCGCCGTCACGAACTGGCGCACCATCGAACCTGCATCACGCCTGCAAGCCATCGCCACAGAACTCTCACACCCTCCTTCCAGCACCACGAAGCTGACTGAGGCTGGCGCAATCTCGCGCATGCACGCCGGCAGCAATGCCACCCCAAACCCCGCCTGAATCAGCTGCAACTGGGTGGTCTTGCGCGACAGCACCTGCGCCGCGCGCGGGAAAAAGCCTGCCTCCATGCACATCGAGGCCGACAGGTAGCTCAGCCCGCCACGGTCCCGGTGCGGAATGGAAATGAAGCGCTCCTCCCGCAGTTGTTCCAGTTTCACCTGTGACGCGCTGGCCAAGGGATGCGCGGCGGCGACCGCCAGCAGCAGCGGTTCGCTGAACAGTTCATGCAGCACCACCCCTTCATGCTGGCGCAGCACCGGCAAGCGCAGCAGGCCGATATCCAACCGCCCGGCAGCGATATCCTCCAGTTGCGCCTCCGACGACTGCTGGGCAATTTCCAGCGAAACCCCTGGGTTGTCGCGCAAGTAGCCGCCCAGGCGAGCCAGCAACGGGCCGGTCAGCGGTACGGTGCTGGAGTGGTTCAGGCGCAGGCTGCCCTGCAACCCTTCGCCAATATCGCGGGTAACCCTCTCGGCCTGCGCCAGGTCGGCCAGCAAGCGCCGCGCCCGTTCCAGGAAGGCCTGGCCAGCCAGTGTCAGGCGCGGCAGGCGCGCGGTGCGCTCGAACAGCGGCGTGCCCAGTTGCTGCTCCAGTTCCTTGATCTGCCGGCTCAGCGCCGACTGGGCGATGTACAGCCGCTCGGCGGCAGCGCTGAAACTACCGCATTCGGCGATTTCCACGAAGTAACGCAATTGGCGGATCGACGTCATGTCATGCCTTTTCGAGATGAGTGTGGCGACAAAGGCATATTAGTCGGCATGGCTCATGGCTGGCTAACCTTTGCCTGTCTTCCCAGGAGCTGCTGCCATGCTCGCCCAACTGTCGTTTTCCGGCCTTGACTGGCTGCCCATCCTGCTTGGTGTCGGCGCTGCCTACATCGTCTTCGGCATCGCCGGTTTCGGCACCGCGCTGGTGGCCGGCCCAGTGCTGATCCACTTCATGCCGCTGTCGCGGATCATCCCGCTGCTGGTGCTGCTGGACTTCGTCGCCGCCTTCGGCAACCTGCTGCCCTCGCGCCGCGATGTCGTGCGCGGCGAACTGCTGCGGCTGCTGCCGTTCATGGCCATTGGCTGCACGCTGGGCGTGGTATTCCTGCTACAGCTGAAGTCCGACCTGTTGCTGCTGCTGATGGGCCTGTTCGTCACGGCCTATGCCCTGTACGGGCTGGCGGTGAAGGTGCGGCCGGCCAGTTTGTCGGGTTTCTGGGCAATGCCGATGGGCACGGCAGGCGGGCTGTTCGGTGCCTTGTTCGGCAGCGGCGGCTTCCTTTATGCCCTGTACCTGAGCGCGCGGCTGGAGGTGAAGGAACAGGTGCGCGCTACCCAGAGCGCGCTGATCAGTTGCAGTACGGTGGTGCGCCTGACGCTGTTCCTGATCGCAGGCGTCTATGCCGACCAGAACCTGCTGCTGCTCGCCGCCTGCCTGTTGCCGGTCATGCTCGTCGGCCTCTGGGTAGGGCGCAGGCTCACCCACCGGCTGTCCCGCGAAGCTTTCGTGCGCCTGGTCACCTGGCTGGTGCTGGCCAGCGGCCTGGCGCTGATCGGTCGCTACCTGAGCGCCTGAGCAGGCGGTAGAATTGCGGCAATACCGCAGTTTTTTCAGGCTTGTCCCGTTCATGAACACCCAGAGCATCATCGTTCCCAAGCTGTCTACCGTCCCGGTGCACGAAGCCCGTGCCCGCGCCATCCTGCGCTGGCTGGTGCGCGAGAAAGTCGTCGAGGAACAGTTGACCACCTGTGGCCGCACCGGCAACCGCATGGGCCATGCCCTGGCCGAAGGTGCCCGCAAAGTGGCCCTGCACCCGCAGAAACTGCCCTTCGGCGAGCAGGTCAACGGCCTGGAGGTGATGCTCAAGCGCTGCATCTATACCCCGACCGAAGGTTTCCTCGAAGAGGCCGGTTGCCCCGAGTGCCGGCGCGAGGTGGGTGAGCCGCTGTTTGAAAGCCTGGAAGAATGGATGCCGGCGGTGAGCGACAACTTCACCTGCCCGTTGTGCGGCTTCGAAGATGACATCAATGGCTTCATTTACCTGCAGCCATGTGCCTTTTCCAACCTGGGGTTCATCTTCAACAACTGGGGCGAGGCCGGGTTCACCCAGGCCTTTCTCGACAGCTTCGCCGACTGGCTCGACCAGCCGGTGACCGTGGTACAGGTAAAACTGCCACAAGGCTGACCGAAGGCCCTTATTTTGCATTGAGCGGCGCGCCGTGCATGAGTATAATGGCGCGCTTCCATTTTTCCCGCCCGGGAGCCCCCGCGATGCTGCGTATCAGCCAAGAAGCCCTGACCTTCGACGATATCCTCCTTGTACCTGGCTATTCCGAGGTACTGCCCAATGAAGTCAGTCTCAAGACCCGTTTGACCCGCGGCATCGAGCTGAACATTCCGCTGGTTTCCGCTGCCATGGATACCGTGACCGAAGCGCGCCTGGCCATTGCCATGGCCCAGGAAGGCGGCATCGGCATCATCCACAAGAACATGACCATCGAACAGCAGGCCAGCGAAGTCCGCAAGGTCAAGAAGTTCGAGGCTGGCGTGGTCAAGGACCCGATCACCATCGACGCCGACGCCACCGTGCGCGACCTGTTCGACCTGACCCGCCTGAACAACATCTCCGGCGTTCCGGTGCTGGCGAACGGCGACCTGGTCGGCATCGTCACCTCCCGTGACGTGCGCTTCGAAAGCCGCCTGGACGCCAAGGTCCGCGACGTGATGACCCCGAAAGAGCGTCTGGTCACCGTCCGCGAAGGCGCCGACAAGAACGAAGTCCGCGAGCTGCTGCACAAGCACCGCCTTGAAAAAGTCCTGATCGTTGACGACAAGTTCAACCTCAAGGGCATGATGACCGTCAAGGACATCGAAAAGGCCAAGGCCTACCCGCTGGCCAGCAAGGACGACCAGGGTCGCCTGCGCGTCGGCGCCGCGGTCGGCACCGGCAAGGACACCGGCGAGCGCGTTGCCGCCCTGGTGGCTGCTGGCGTTGACGTGGTGGTGGTCGACACCGCCCACGGTCACTCCAAAGGCGTGATCGACCGCGTTCGCTGGGTCAAGGAAACCTACCCGCAAGTGCAGGTGATCGGCGGCAACATCGCCACCGGCGCTGCCGCCAAGGCTCTGGCCGAAGCTGGCGCTGACGCGGTCAAGGTCGGTATCGGCCCGGGCTCGATCTGCACCACCCGTATCGTTGCCGGTGTCGGCGTGCCGCAAATCAGCGCCATCGCCAACGTTGCCGCTGCACTGGAAGGCACTGGCGTGCCGCTGATCGCCGACGGCGGCATCCGCTTCTCGGGTGACCTGTCCAAGGCCATCGTCGCCGGTGCTTCCTGCGTGATGATGGGTTCGATGTTCGCCGGTACCGAAGAGGCTCCGGGTGAAGTCGAACTGTTCCAGGGCCGTTCCTACAAGGCCTACCGCGGCATGGGCTCGCTGGGTGCCATGGCACAGGCGCAAGGCTCGTCCGACCGCTACTTCCAGGACTCCTCGGCCGGCGCCGAGAAGCTGGTACCGGAAGGCATCGAAGGCCGTGTTCCCTACAAGGGCGCCCTGGCCGCGATCATCCACCAGCTGATGGGCGGCCTGCGTTCGTCCATGGGCTACACCGGCAGCGCAACCATCGAAGAGATGCGCACCAAGCCGGAATTCGTGCGCATCACCGGTGCCGGCATGGCCGAGTCCCACGTGCATGACGTGCAGATCACCAAAGAAGCCCCTAACTACCGCGTAGGCTGAGGCTTCAAGCAATACAAGCATGCGGGGCTGTCATGACAGCCCCGCGTCGTTTCCGATTTCCACTGACGAGATTGAGTCATGGCCCTCGACATTCACGCTCACCGCATCCTGATCCTCGATTTCGGTTCCCAGTACACCCAGCTGATCGCCCGCCGCGTGCGCGAAATCGGCGTGTACTGCGAGCTGCATCCGTTCGACATGGACGATGAAGCGATCCGCGAATTCAACCCGCGCGGCATCATCCTCGCCGGCGGCCCCGAGTCGGTACACGAAGCCAACAGCCCGCGCGCCCCGCAGGCGGTGTTTGACCTGAACGTACCCGTGCTGGGCATCTGCTACGGCATGCAGACCATGGCCGAGCAGATGGGCGGCAAGGTCGAAGGTTCCGACCTGCGTGAATTCGGTTATGCCCGCGTGGACGTGGTCGGCAAGAGCCGCCTGCTCGACGGCATCGAAGACCACATCGACGCCGACGGCGTACTGGGCCTGGACGTGTGGATGAGCCACGGCGACAAGGTCACCCAGATGCCGGGCAACTTCCACGTACTGGCCAGCACCCCGAGCTGCCCGATCGCCGGCATGTTCGACGACGCGCGCGGCTACTACGGCGTGCAGTTCCACCCGGAAGTGACCCACACCAAGCAGGGCGGTCGCATCCTGTCCCGCTTCGTGCAGGACATCTGCGGCTGTGAAGCCCTGTGGACTCCGTCCAACATCGTCGAAGACGCCATTGCCCAGGTGCGTGAGCAGGTTGGTTCGGCCAACGTCCTGCTTGGCCTGTCCGGCGGCGTCGACAGCTCCGTTGTTGCCGCACTGCTGCACCGCGCCATTGGCGACCAGCTGACTTGCGTATTCGTCGACAACGGCCTGCTGCGCCTGCACGAAGGCGACCAGGTGATGGCCATGTTCAAGGAGAACATGGGCGTCAAGGTCATCCGCGCCGACGCTGAAAAGCAGTTCCTCGACAACCTGGCCGGTGAAGCCGACCCGGAGAAGAAGCGCAAGATCATCGGCCGCACCTTCATCGACGTGTTCGATGCCGAAGCCAGCAAGCTGGAAAACATCCAGTTCCTTGCCCAGGGCACCATCTACCCGGACGTGATCGAATCGGCTGGCGCCAAGAGCGGCAAGGCCCACGTGATCAAGTCGCACCACAACGTCGGTGGCCTGCCTGAGGAAATGAACCTCAAGCTGGTCGAGCCGCTGCGTGAACTGTTCAAGGACGAAGTGCGCAAGATCGGCCTGGAGCTGGGCCTGCCGTACGACATGGTCTACCGCCACCCGTTCCCGGGCCCGGGCCTGGGCGTGCGTATCCTCGGTGAAGTGAAGAAGGAATACGCCGACATCCTGCGTCGCGCCGACCACATCTTCATCGAAGAGCTGCGCAAGGCCGACTGGTACCACAAGACCAGCCAGGCATTCGTGGTGTTCCAGCCGGTCAAGTCGGTTGGCGTCGTTGGCGACGGCCGTCGCTACGCCTGGGTCGTGGCCCTGCGTGCCGTCGAGACCGTGGACTTCATGACCGCGCGCTGGGCACACCTGCCGTACGAGCTGCTGGAAACCGTCAGCGGCCGTATCATCAACGAAATCGACGGTATCTCGCGCGTTACCTACGACGTGTCGAGCAAGCCGCCAGCGACCATCGAGTGGGAATGATCCCGCGTCCGGCACTGCCCGGCACGATCTAGCAAAAAATGCCCTGAAGCCCGCGTAATTGCGGGCTTTTGGCATTTTGGGTCTGGCAAATTCGGGTAGCGTTCTGCATCGCCAAGCACGGTGTTTGTGTGGCATGGTACGGGGTATTGACTGCATCTAATGCCATGCATGACGCTCAATACCATGTCCTTTGCCTCAGTGTTGGCATGGTATTGAGTTGGCCTAAAGGCCCGGTTTTACTGGGGATTAGCCCCATTTTTCCGCGCTTTTCAGGGCATGCCGGCGCGGGGCGCCTCCGCCCTGATCGACAATGCCCGTTGGTGCGGCTTCGTCGCCAAAATGACAGAGGAACAGGCCAAGACCCTCAGCGACCGTGCCTATGATCGACAGCCGATCGGCGATGACCGAAGGAGCTTGTTTGTCCGCCTCGGTGTCAGCAAACAGAACTACGACGCCACCCCAGTCGACCAATGGTACAAGCGCCATGACGGCGGTGTCCTTGTGCCAGTGGAACTGCTGGAGACGAAGAAGGGAGGAGCTCTGCACATCGTCAATGGAGGCGACGATGAGCGGTGGTAATGCGGTGACCCCCACTAGTACAAGCGCGCAGGCGCGCGTGATGCTCTATCAACCTAGCCAGCGCCCTCGATTACGGGAAAGTGACTGGACCGATATGTCATTCGGTCGCTGCCGTGTGACAGGCAGACTAGGCCAGAGACACGCCGATATAGTCGAAGCGATCTTGTATTGCGCGGAGCGGCGACGCGATGTTTCTGATGGCGGTGTAGAGCTTCTGGTAGACCCCGCTCGGGTGAGAAAAACACTGTCCGACAGCCGCTACAGCTTTACACAGATCGAAAAGCTGTTGGCCGAACTGCGAGCTGCGACGATCACAATCGAAACGCCACAATTCGATTTTCCAATAATCGGCGGATTGATCGATCACGTTATCCCTTCGCTGATGACGCGGCTTGATCCGCTGACAAGGGGAGAGCGGAATCTGTAGCGGGTGCGGCTTGGCGTAGCACTAGTGATGCTACTTGAGCATGATTTGAGTTTGTACTACGACCCCGCCCCCATTGCCCGCCTCCAGCATGGCATCAGCCAAGCGGTTGCGCGACACGTACTGAGCCACAAGTTCGAGCCGTCGGGTGGCTGGTATCTTGACACCGTCATCGTGGCTGTCGCCGGTGCGGTGCAGAGTAAGGCGATGCGCGATGCGCGATGCGCGGTACAAGTTGAGGGAAGACGCCGCCGAATTGAAAGCGTTAGGCCTGCTTCTGGACGGCGTGAGGGTAAAGAAAAAGGTACTGGTGAAGCTTTAAGCGTCGCATACCCGCCCGATAGCGTCGCACACCCGCTCGAAGTTAGCAGGATATTCAGGATATTCAGTTCTGCGCGGCGCAGCCCACGCTTAGGCGCGGTCCGGCCTTGCTACTCGGCCTGCGGCCGTTGGGCACCAAAAGAAAGGGCGGTTCCGTCGAACACACATCACTTCGAGCACCTGGCACATTGCGCTGGGCTAATCTGTAGTCTTTTAGGATTGAGGTCTCAGCATGGAATGTCACGTTCGTCCCGCCACGAGCAGAGATGCAGCAGCGATTAGTCATGTAGTTCTAGCTGCCCTGCGTGAGTCAAACTCACAAGACTACCCGCCTGATGTGATCGCTCAGGTTGAGCAAAGCTTTTCTCCTGAATCCATCACCACACAACTTGCTAAGCGCAGGGTTTTCGTCGCCTTGCTGGGCGAAAACATTATTGGTACTGCCGGTCTCGACGGTGACGTGGTCAGAAGTGTTTTCGTTGACCCGGCTCACCAAAAAGGCGGTATCGGTAGGCATTTGATGGATGTCATTCATGCAACTGCTGCCAGCGCTGGAATTGGAGTTGTACGTGTGCCGTCGTCGATTACAGCTGAAAAGTTTTATGCCACGTTGGGCTATCAGAAAATCCGCGACGAGTTTCATGGGGCTGAACGCACCATCGTTATGGAAAAACGGCTCTAGGATTAGTCCAGGCTGCTTACCCTACTGATGCGGCAACAAAGTAGTGATCCCACTTGCCCGCTTGTGAAGGACCGATAGAGTCGCTGAGAACGCAGCTCAGGGCCTTTAAGGGGGAGTATCAGGCTGTTCAAAGTCCGTGCGTATTACTAATCATGAAGCCCCGAACTGTAAACGGCCGTTGTCCGTGTTCATGATGATAGTGCTCCCGCGATCCTCCAGGACTCCTTAAGAGGCAGAAGAGGCTAGATGAAGAAAATTAATCCCCGCACTGAGGCGGGGTGTTTGGGAGGCTGGCCAGCGATCAGCG
Organism: Pseudomonas sp. B23(2017); assembly: GCF_002113725.1. NCBI lineage: Bacteria > Pseudomonadati > Pseudomonadota > Gammaproteobacteria > Pseudomonadales > Pseudomonadaceae > Pseudomonas > Pseudomonas sp. B23(2017). The sequence goes on from NZ_NEJM01000011.1 coordinate 67,079, forward strand.
ATCGCCGGGGGTTTCTCGCTTCTGTGCTTCCTGCGCAGTCAACTGCGCCCCATAGCCCTTGCTACGCAGCTACCGGCCGAGCACCCACATACCGATGGCCAAGGTCGAGGCGAGTACTACGAATCCAGCGAACATGAGAATGTCATTCATGGTTATTTCTCCTGTTGGTCGTCGCTTGGGGTCATGCTCGTAACGTCGACGCGACCGGGATTGGTGCTGGTGTTCGCATCAGGTCGGATGACGTTTGATTCCGCGCCTACCGTTTCCGCAGGCGGTTCTGCGCTTGTGGTCGATCTGGCTTCGCCGAGAGCTGATGTTGGAACACCAGCACCAAGAGACGCTGAGTGCGCATTCTCCATGCCGGGCACTGACAGCGAGGCGACCACGCCGAGTGCTTTGGTATTGGTGGCACGTACTAGATACTCCGTGTTACAGAACGCGATGGCAGCTGCCATAAATTTGAGGCCGCTGGCGCGGGAGAGCTATTGTTCGAAATTGTGATCCCGGATTTCGCCTAAGCGGTTGAATAAGGCTGCAATCGTCAGCGAATTCCGTTGTGACAAAGCCCCTCAACCCTTACGGAAGGACCCATATGACAAACCCATTCCAGGACCGCGAGCCACACATCGAGAACAACGAACGTATCCGTACGCCCCAGAAAGGCGTGTTCCTCGCGCTGAACGAGGTTTTCGCGGCGGGTGGCGAAGAGCGTGAGTTCGCAGTAATACTGCCGGTCGGATGTGGCAAGTCCGGGAGCATCACGATATCGCCTTTTGCCTTCCGCTCGCGGCGGACGCTGGTGGTCGCGCCAGGCGTGGCCATCGCTCAGCAGTTGGCCGGTGATTTCGACCCGTCCAATCCCAACATGTTCTACCAGAAGTGCGCGGTGCTCGTCGGCGCGCCCTATCCTGAGCCTGTCGAAATCCGAGGGACGACGACCAACCGGGCTGATTTGGACGAGGCGCACGTCGTCATTACTAATATTCAGCAGCTCCAAGGCGGCGACTCGAACCGCTGGCTGCGCCAACTGCCGGCCGACTACTTCGACCTGATTCTCGTCGATGAGGGTCACCACGGTGTAGCCGACAGCTGGCAGGCTCTCAAGGCGCAGTTTCCCGAAGCGCAGATCGTCAACTTCAGCGCGACGCCGATGCGCGCCGATGGCCAGCTCATGGAGGGGCGCGTTATCTATACGTACCCTATTTTCGAAGCTATCCGCGAAGGCTATGTCAAACGCCTTAAGGCCGTGCAGCTGAACCCTCGCACGCTCCGGTACGTGCGCCGTGAAGACGGTCAGGAGATCGAGGTAGGGCTTGACGAGGTACGCAGGCTGGGCGAGGAGGACGCTGATTTCCGCCGCAGCATCGTAACTTCTACCGAAACGCTGAACACCATTGTGGATGCTTCAATCCGTGAGCTGCGCCGGCTGCGCGACGAGACTGGCGAAGTCCGACTGAAGATTATCGCCTCGGCCCTCAACTACGAACACTGCCGACAAGTCGTCGAAGCCTACGTCGCACGGGGCCTGCGCGCTAGTTACGTGCATTCGCGGGAGAACGCGCCGGCGAACCAGAGAGTGATGCAGCGGCTGGAAAGCCACGAGCTCGATGTGATTGTCCAGGTGCGCAAGCTCGGCGAAGGGTTCGACCATCCGCACTTGTCCGTGGCCGCAGTGTTCAGCATCTTTAGCAACCTGTCCCCGTTCGTTCAGTTCGTCGGCCGCATCATGCGCGTCATACGGCAGAACTCTCCCGGCGACGTCCTCAACCAGGGCGTCGTCGTGTTCCATGCTGGCGCGAACATCGCCAGCCGCTGGGCTGACTTCCAAGAGTTCAGTGAAGCCGACCGCGATTATTTCGACCAATTGCTGCCGATAGAGGAAGTCGATCCAGATCATGCTCCCGCTGAGCGACAGGTGGAACCGGTTCCCCATGATCTGGACGGAGTGGAGGTGCGTAGCCAGTCCGATGTGCATATCGAGGAAATTCCACTGCTGATGGACGATGAAGCTTTAGCTGCCCTTCGTGTACTGCAGGAGCGTGGATATACCGCAAATGACGTGGCGGCTGCTTACCAAACTCTGCAGCCACTACCAACAACTCGGGTACGCGAGCGGCAGGCGATGCGTGGCGGGCTTCCGATTAGAGTTCAAACCGCAGCTGGACGGATTCTCGGCGAGCGGGAAATTAACCCGAATGGTCACGAGCTTGATACGCGACGTCTCGGCAGGACGAACTTGATCGTGATGATTGCTGCCATCAATAGTCAGGTAAATACTTTTGTCGGTATGAGAACGGGACAACGGCACGAGTTCTCGCGCGAGATGCTCGAGCGGATTGACCAAGGATTCGACAACATACTCGCGGCAGCTGTAGTGGAGGTGTTCGGTGGCAATTAAGTCGCTCGTTACCCACGTCGAGATAGATACCGCTGGCAAGGCCCATAACTGTCAAGCCAGCGCCAAGCATCGTATCGAGAAGGGCGATGTGCGGCTAAAGGTCAGAAACGGCCGGAGTTGGGATCACTATTGCCTCGACTGTGCGAAGAAAATAATTGGGCGGGACATAGAGAAGCTCAAGGCGATCCAAGACATGAGACCTCCGGCCTAGCTGTATGGAAAGGAGCAGGCCGGAACATGGCAATGCAGTTGGCCCGCCAGGCCTAGCATCGTAAGAGCCGTCGCGCTGAAGTGGCATGCCTAGTTTGCCGCGCTGTGGGAGTCCAGTCACAGCATCAGCAAGGCGGCGAGCTGGCCGGGCTGGAAACGGTCTGCGGTCAGCAGGCCGAAGCGAAGCGCGGGGCGCGCTCGGTGACGATAAGTTGACGAAAACCTCTGCGATGGCTGCGTGGGACAGGATGAACGCCATAGGAACGAGCATAACAAGTGCGCTGAGCCGTTTTTCATCATCGAAGAAGTGGCCTTCTTAGTAGCATAAGGAAGACAAATTTTAAGGAAGTACTATGCAAGAAAGTAAGGATTATATTTCGCTTTACCTAGAGAATGAGTCTTCGAAACTTCGTGCGGAGTTGCTTAAGGAGAACTATGATCTACGTCTCCAGCTTGAGAAAATAAAGTCGGAAACTGTAGAAATTCTTTCTAATGTGAATAGCAGCATCTCAAATGCAGAAGACAAGATCACTGAGAAGGCTATCGATAAGACGCTCGGAATAATAAGTCAAGTAAAAAACTGGCTTGCCATTGCTGCCTTGGTGATTTCTGCAATTTTTGGTTTGGGCGTAATTCTTGGCTATAATAATTTGTCTAATACCTTGATTGCATTGTTTAACGATAAAGTTAATCAGTGGATGCGATTTGAAGATGACCGAAGCGGTGGCAAGCAAGCGCTAGATGAGCTACGAACTGAAGCGATAATTAATGCTTATATGATTCGGTTGGCGAGAAATTACGCCTCGGTTAGTGAGTCACTGTTTCAGTTAAATGGGCCGGAAGAAAAACGGTTGCTTAGTGTTTTACTAGCGCCTGAAAGTAAGTATTCGGATTTTTCCGATGCTTTGACAATTATCATAAAAAATCGTGGGCCGTTCCGGCTTGCACTCTCAGAAGATGATGTAGGTCGGAAAATAGCCTCTCTCCTCACAGTGTCTGATATATCGCCTGAGAAAAAGTGGCTGGTGCTTGAAAAGCTAAAAGGGGATGCCGCGCTATTACCATACTCAAAGTCCATATTGAATGATGAAAGTCAAAGCGTTTACGCGCGCATGGCTGCATGGGAGAACGTTAAGGTTTTCGACAAAGAAATGGCCATAAGTTTTGCTGAGGAAAATGTTGATATTGTCAAGCCTAATCTAAAAAGTGATCTGGTCCTGTATTTGGCAAAAGAGTCGGCGCGCTACGATGCAGCATTGCAGTATGTGCGTGATCAAATTTCTCAGAAGCCTGATTTCTGGGAGTCTGGCGTATTGGGAGTAATATCTGGTCTCGGAGAAACACTTCCGGCTACTCTAGATCCTGGTGCAGAAAAGCTTGCCGACCTTTTCGCAGAAATTGTAAGCCTTGGTGGTAAGATTGAAATTTCGGATGAAAGATTTGGACCTAAACGGATAGCACTTCAGCTTGATGGCGCGTCCAGGATGCTAGAGAAACCTGGGCGTTTATTAAAAAGTTCTAGCTTGGTGAAGGCAGTTATTGCTAAGAGCGATTCGCTTGATTGGGTTTTGAAAAGTACAAGCTTTTTTCAGGTTTCCGATCAAGGTGTTCTGTTGACTACTTTGACCGTTGCGCTTGGAGATAAATCAAGCATCGAAACACAGAATAATTCAAGGCTATCCAATGGTAACGTGCTGGATTCCATCTGGTTGCGAGTTCAAAACTACCCCGGCGGCAGCCTATTGATTGCCACGTGGCGTGACAGAAATACTGGGGTTGTTCAGGTAGACCCTGTTACTAAGTTTAATGAGTTAGAAGACATGAGCTTTCGAATATCCTTTGATGAAAAACTCTTAGAGTCGCTATCTTATGACTACCATTCGCCAACCGACCGCCTGTAGATCATGTTTAAATTAGATGTATGATTGTGAGGGTTAATAGAGGAGGGTATTCGGAGCAAAGCAAAGCACTGGATGCGGCTGTTTGAGAGCTATCGGAAGGCTGTGAGCATTCGCTGGCGTTGACTCTGTCATACCTACGCTAAGGGACGCCAGACAGCGGGCATATCTAGCGCTGATGTGAGCGCTTTATGGTATTTCAATGGTATTTTTTTGTGTCTGCGTAGATCCCGTGTTTTAATATTTTTTTGTCCGCTATTAATGATGGAGTGGGGGTGACCCCTCTTGGCTATAAACAAAAGTCCGCGTAAACAGCGGGCTTTTGTTTTCGTTGTGGTGCAGGAGTTAAATGTTAAGATTCGGGTTTTGGTGCGAGTGCCCCAATGTAAACGTAAGGATCAAGGTTAAACGCCTCTTTTAGCTGGCGAGAATTGTACACTGTGACTTGGGGGGAGTCAGATAGCGCCGACGTCACCATAGCCAATCTCCAGTCTGGGTTAAGCATTAATCCTGTATTGTGTTCGTTGCGCGTAAGGAAAAAGCGCGGTGTCGTGCCGGCCGTACCCTTAACTTCGAGATGCAGCGCTGATTCTCCGCGGGTGAAGATAAAGTCATATCCGCAGGGCAGGTGTGTTGTGCGCTGGTAGCTGTAGCCTTGTTCTATGTAATGTTCAATCACAGCGTCTTCTGCGGCCAACTCCACTGCTTTACGATGTTCAGGGGTACCAAACCCCCGAAGTGGATCGACCTGATCCAGTTCTGGGTCAAAAACGCTGTGTTCATTGGGGTTGTGAATTGCAACTGAGGCCAAGCGATTCATTAAGCTCTCAAGCCGAGCTTGAACCCTTGATTTATTCTCGGTCTTAGTAACGTTAGGACCGTCGAGAAACGAGTATTTCCCCTGTTTCACGGATGGATCCGAGAACGGCAGAATTCGCTCCTCAGGCGGGATGAAGTAAGCGGAATTGCTGGTTATGCAATATGACCAGTCGTAAGCAGGATGAGGGAAAATTTGCTGCCGCGGATCGGCATTATTGGGGCGGACTATCCACTCACCATGAAGCGTTGCATTTTCGTACCAACCAACCACGTGTATGCCTGGAGTTGCCGGATTTTTGGCCAAGCACACAACCGTCCATCCTTCCGGGTCATCGTGATACGGCGCGTAGTTACCTCCTTGTGGGGGCACATAGCAGTAGTAAGTCCCATCGACATCGGGCATAAAGTTGTAGGCTTCATGACCTCGTCCTTCGTTTTCCGTACCCCTGTGCTGATTCAGCCAAGCAAAGTTACCGGCGATGTCGCCACCTCGATAATATTCTGACCACCCAAATTTGACCCACAATACCTTGTTCATGTAATGCCGCTCCTTTGGGCTAGTGTTTTGAGTTTTCGCAATCGAGGCAAATGGTGGAGTGACGATCTGGCGTAAGTTGCCGAACCGAAAATCTGCTCATGGGGCTGGTATTTGAGGTTCGTGGATTTCGACCGGAGCCAAAATAGGCTTTGACGTACTCCAAAAAGTGAGCCCGGCGATGGCAACGGTGCACACTAATGCCAAGCCACACAGTCCGGCCAGGAGCCGACGCTGTTCGCGGCGAAAGCGTAGTTCGCCATTGCTCTGTTCGCTGCGTAAGACATGCAGCTCGGCTTGGTGCTCGGCCCGCTCCTGTTGTCGTTCGTTGCGTTCGTTAAGCAGCGTTTGGGCCTGTTCGGCCAGCACTTCGCGCAGTTCCGAGAGCTGGCGATCCAGGTCGCGGTGCTTCTCGTCCCGCTGCTGCGCTTGGAGGGCCAGGTCGGCATCGAGCCGTTCGGTCTGGCGGGCGGCTTCGCGGCGCTGTTCGTTAAGTGTAGCGAGCAGATCTTGCTCGACAGCCTGGAGACGTTGTTCCAGGGTTGAGTCGACCGCCTGCTGCAACTGCGTGAGGCGCTGTTCCAAGGAGCTCGCCTGCTCATCGATGACTTCCCGGAGTAACTGCTGCTGTTCGTCTAGCGCGTCCTGGATCTGTTGCATGCGATTGTCGAAGTCCGCCAGCAGGCGATCTCGGGTTTCCATTACTTCTTTGGCGATGCTGATCAGTATCTCGCCGTGTTCATCGGTCAGCCCCTGGACTTTCAACAGGTCGGTGACGTATTGGCGCAAGCCAGCGGCCTGGTGCTTGATCACGGCCTGGTGCTGTTCGAGGCGTATGTTCTGTCGGGCCAGTTCCTCGGCCTTGGCATCCAGGGTCTTCTGCTGGTCGGCCAGTTGCACCTGCTGCTCGGTCAGTTGCCGGGCTTGCAACGAGCTGATCACCATCAATTGGGCGAGAGTCTTGGAGAATTCCGCTTGCACTTGCTGGGCGTCGAGCTGGGCGTTCTTCAGTTCGCCGCGATTGAACAGCCGACCGAGAAAGTTACGCTGCTCGTGTTCGTCGCGGACCCGCTTGAAATCGTCGAGGCGCTTGAAGGTGCTGTGGAACTTCTCGTACACCTCAGCGATGTCGATCTGGGCGAGCAGGTCGTCGCTGGGGACGGTGCCGGCAAGTTGGGCAATGACCTTAGACATCCCTTATGTTTCCTTCCTGAACTGCTGAAGCAAAGAACCGAGGCGTTCGTTGAACTGTTTCTTGCTATCGATGGCCTGTGATAGCGAGGCGATAGTCGCCGCCTGTTCTCTTATAGCGCCTTGCGCGTGCTGTACTGAGGCTTGCGCGGCCTCGGTTGCCTGGTCGAAGCGCACGGCAATGCGCTGATTGACTTGGGCCATCATCCGGTAGCGCGCCGAAAGTCGAAATTGCAGCTCTACCTGTTCGATCATGCGCTCGCCCAGTTCGGCGGTGGCTTGCAGGACATCGATCTGCGCGTTGATGAAGTCGGTGCCCTTATCCAGCATCCAATCGATCAGCGAGTCGATGGCGTACATCAGCAGGGCGTTGGCCAGGCCGGTCATCAGGCCGGTGAGCACTGGAGCGATCATGCCGGCCAGCGGTGCGAGCAGCGGGATGCCGACGATGAAGGTGTTCACCGATTGCTCCAGGAGCATGCCGACACCCAGGGTGAACAGGCCGGCTAGGCTCTTGCTGACCGCACGCATGACCTCGGCGCCGGACATCTCCTCGGGCGGCCAGAGCAGCAGTTTGAGGGCTTTGAACAGCTCTTGCATACCTTCGCGGATGATGGTTACGACCTTGGCCGAGGTGGTAATTAGGTTGTTGATCAGGAAGGTCAGCAGATTGCTTACCAGGCCTTGCAGGCCTCCATCGAAGAAGGCTTCGAAGGCTGTTTTTAACTTGCCCTGCACGCGCTTGAGCACGCGCTCCACCCCTGCCACCACTCGATCGAGGAGGGGCTGCTGGTCGTTGCGCTGACTGACCACCTTATGCACTTCGACGAAGCTGCCGTTTACCACTTCGAACAACAGCACACCCATTGCTCGGCGTAGGCCGGTCTTACCGAATTCCTTCGCGCCTGTGATGCCCAACTCCTTGCCGTGGTAAAGCAGGCGGTCCTTGGTATCGGGCTGATGCTGGTCGATGGCCGCGCGGGCCTTATCGATCAGCGGCTTGGTGATGGATTCGTCGTAACCGTTTTCAGCAGAGAGCGCGATCTCAGCGGCGATATCGCTCTTTTCCCGGTTATTTTCGAAGGTAGTGAAATGTAGGTTGTCTTCTTCCGAGGCCAGCTTCTTGCGCTGCTCCGGTGTCAGCATCCAACCGCCTTCCTTATGCGCCTGTTTCAAGGGGATGGTGTGGTCCAGCTCTGCGTTCATCCACGGCTTGTCGCTGGACTTGGTAAACCGTTTGGTCGGTGCTTTCTCATTGGTATAGGCGTCGACAAAGGTCTGCGAGTTCATCGTGCCGTTCTTCACCGCGTCATTCTTCTTCTTCGTTTTCGCGGCGGAGTAGTCGTAGTCGGCTTTTCGGTCGTAATGCTCGGAATTCTTGGCGTAGATGTCCTGGTTGGCATTGTGCTGGGTGGTGACGTTGCCGCCGTCAATATCCGAGAACATCGCTGGGGTCAGGCCGAAGGGGCCGACTACCTGCTGCAGGGCTTCTTCGCGGCAGCGGTCGAGCAGTTCCTGAAGGCGCTTGTCCTTCAGCGCCTCGCGTCCGGAGCGAGGGCCACCGGGCACCTGCAACTGGCGTTGGTCGGCATCGACCACGGAGCTAAGCAGGGCATCGAGGTTGGCGGTGAGCAGCGGATCGACTTGTAGAGTCGGTCGGGAGGTCATGGGGCAGTCCTTGTCGAAAGAAGCCTGTGCAGCAGAGAAAAAGGCGACAAAGACATCATTAGGCCATTATTGATTGCCTTGACACAAGCTGCAGAATTTGGGGGCTGCCGGTCCGTGAATGTTAGAGATTCCCGCACCAGCGCAGTCGAGTCAGTAAAGGGAACTACTCCCGAGAGCGACGGGATAATCTGCGACAGATAAGGGATTATGCGTTGAGATGCGACATGGCATTTTTCATGGTCTTGTGCGGTGAATCCCGCAAGAAGTGCCGTTTTTGCTGAAGCATACCTGTTCGTTAATAATAGAGTGGGAATGATCCCGCCTCGCGGTTAATGAAACGGGCCTGCATTGCAGGCCCGTTTTTTTTGCCAAACCCTACTCGGCCCCGGGAGAATGCCCGAAATACGCCTTGTAGGCATGGCAGAAATTGGCAGGGTTGGCGTAGCCGACATGGTAGGCAACCTGCGATACCTGCCATCGACGCTCCAGCAGAAGGGCGCGGGCCAGTTCCATTCTTTGTTGCCGAACGTATTGCAGGAGCGACCGGCCGTATTCGTGGCTGAACGCGCGGCGCATGGTGGTTTCGCTCACCCCCAATTGGCGAGCGAGGGCTGCAGCAGTGGGCGGGGCGTTCAGGTTTTCGTCGAGCTGGCGGCGCGTTTCAACGGCGAGATCGCGGCGCCCCCGGTCCTGAATCTTCTCGGCAGACCTGTGCCCGATCAGGTGGCTGGCCAGCTCCAGCACGATGGCCAGGCTCAGGCTCTCGCAATGCAGGCGCCTGAGCCCGCCGGTGTAGGGCGACAGATAGAGCTGCTGAAACAGGCGGCTCACCGCTGGGCACTGCGGCAACTGGTCGAAGCGCATGCCATCGGCGACCAGCGCCAGCAGAGGCTTCAGCTGCGCGTCGTCCCGGGCCAGCTCGTGCAGGTAATCGCCAGCAATACGTACCCCGGCCATACGGGCGTGACTGTTGGCGGGCAATTGGTCCTGCGCCTCCAGGCTTTCACCAAGGCCCAGCATGTGCAATTGGCCAGGGGCATAACTGTTGAGCCTTCCGTCCACCGTGTGCTGCCACGCCCCGTCGAACACCTGCACGATGCACAGGCTTTGCGGCAACACCTTGTCGATCCTCAGCGGCTCCGGAAATTGCAGGTTGCAATCGAAGTACTGCAACCCGTCGTGTACCGTCTGCGCCCGATAGTGGCCGGACGCGCTGCCCATCACCCGGGCGCTGTTCGCGTCCAGCACACCGGCCTCGGCGAGTGACCCGGGGCTATCGAATGAAAAGTCGGTGTCGAGGTAGGGGCTGATCGATCGCATGTGCGCTAGGCATCCTTGGCTGAGGGCGGCATGGCCGGAAATGGTAACGCGTGCACATTTTCAGCGACAGCCATTGTGCGCACGGCGCTGTCTGTTGTGCGAACCGGTCAGCGGGGTTGGCTATTCGGACCAGGCTTATTTCAATGGGCGTTTGTTCCGATTCAGGATGGAAAAGACATGCTCGCTTATCGCAAATGGACTGCCCTTCTGGTGGCTGCGCTCAGCCTGTGGCTGGGCCAGGTTCACGCTGAAGAACGGCCGGAAGTGGCTGACCAGGTAATTGCCTACACGGGGACGCAAGGTGCCAAGGTGTGGACGCTGCGCATCGGTGCACGCGCCGCCAACGAAGCGCTGGTACAAATCGAGGGCGTCGATCACGAATGGAACATGCGCATCCAGAAAATGCAGGTGGAGAAAACCAGCAGGGATACCCGTTACTCCACCACCGTGGACGGCAAGAAATACGTTGTGCTGATCATCCAGGGCAACTGGGGCGGCGAACTGTATCTGCCGGGTGAGGCTCAGGCAATGCAGGTCGGCTATTCGGAAGGGCTGTCGCATCAGGGCAATGCCCAGGCATTCCTTACCGATTACCTGGCAGCACAGAACACGGAGGTGCAATGACCATGGGCGAGTTCAACGACCCGCTGTCCGAACTGTCTGGCTCGCTCGGTCAGGACTATGAGCAAAGCCGTGCCGCCCAGCGCGACCGAGTGATCGCTGAGCTCAAGCAAGTGATCGAGCGTGTGCCCGAGCAGAGCGAGTTCACCAACTCCCGGCGTTACCGGGTCTGGGGGCCAATATTGTTGCTGGGTTCCCTGATCATCACGGCCGTGACATTCAACCCTGAGCGCTTGGGGGCGGTTGCAGCCGGTGTCTTCATCACCTTGATTGCAGCAGCGGTGACCTGGCAACACCGTAATGCCGGTACCCAGGTATTCATGCGCCTGACCCGCCGGCAATTGTTTGTCGATACGCTGGATGCACCGGTAGACCTGGCGGAAGTGGAAGACGTTTCGGTCAAGGATGAAGGGCTGGTCATGGTGCAGACGCTGGAAATGAGCAGCGAAGCCGTCCTGCCAAAGCATCATGTGGTGAAACTGCAGTTCTTCGGTAACCAGGCCATGGTGTTGAAGAAACCGCGACCGCAGATCCGCATCATGTCCGCAGGCCTGGCCAGCAACGGACGCAAGCTGGGGAACGAGGAAGTGCTCGCCCTGCTGGCGGCCTACCGCGATGCGGCACATGCGCAACGGCAACTGGATCTGTTGCAGACCGATGGATAACGGCGAACGCGAAGCCCACCTCGCGTACCTGCAGGAGCAGGCTGATGGCCCCACCGACAGCTTCGTACTGCTGGAGCGCTCGCTCGGCAAGGCGCTGGCCTGCGCTGTGATTGGCCTGTTGTTCGGCGCACTGGGAATATGGCTGACCGCTCTGGCGGTGCACTTCAGTCCCGGTGCCAGCAGCGGTGTCATCTGGCTGATGTCTGGTTTCGGCCTCGGCCTGGCCGGCCTCGGGGTGGCGGGACTAGCCTGCGCCGTCGTGCTATACCGCCGGCACGGCAAGCGGGTGCTGAGTGTGACGCCAGATACCCTGTGCTTCGCCAACGCGCAGGCGCCGACCCCACTGCATTCCTTCGACGGCTTCGAGGTCGAGCAGGGTTACTTCACCACCCGGCTGATCTTTACCGTGTCGGCGTTCAGCCATGCACCAGCGCTGGCACCGGCCTGTTTCAGGGCGCTGGCCTCGCCTGACGCGGTGGTCGTCGCGGGCGGCTTGCGCGTCAGGCTGTGGTTGTGCACGCCCGTCGTGGCCGGGCGCCGCCTTGGCCTGCAGGAACTGGTGGATCTGCTTTATGCCTATGTGCAAGCGGCCCAGGCCAGGCGTACGTTGGCGCAGTTGTATCCGGGCGTGGCGCGTCTGGGTGAAGCGGCCAGATGAGCCTGATCGTGACCATTGGCGCTATGGGGCAATGAGGCGCTTCGGTTGGGGCCTGATCCTGCTGCTGTTGCCACTGGTGCTGTTTGGCTGGGGTAAAGTGCAGTACTGGCGGGCTGACACGGCGCAGGATCAGGCCCGGACCATACGGCAATGGCTGGCTGCCCCCAATGAGACGTTGCTACGCCAATTGCCGTGGGAAGCCCGCAAGCAGCTTGCCAGGCATCTCGATCCGCGGCAGGCCCTGCAGCGCCAACTGGACCTGCTCGATGCGGATCGCCACTGGGTAAGCGTACGCAAGATGATGGCCAGTGTGAGCTGCTGGCTGGCAGTGGCCGCTCTGCTGGCAGGCCTCTGGGCCTGGTTCAAGCTGAAGTTGGACGCCTGGCGGGCGCTGCGCTCTGCGGCCTACCTGCATGAGCGCATGATGGCCAGCTGGCAGGGCCTGGGCTGTTGCTTGAGCATTTACATGGTCATGCTTGCCGGTTCGCTTTGCCTGTCGTTGCTCTACGAGGCCAGTTCCGGAGCAAGCCGCGCAGCGCAGGGCGGCATGACGGTGCTGATCGTGGTGCTGCCGCTGGCCTCTGTTCTGGTTGTGTGTGTTCGCCAGGTCTGGCGAATGCGTCGGCAGTGGCCGCTGATGCAGTCTCCGACCGCCAGTTTTCTAGCCCGCCCGCTCGGCAGGCAGGCGACCCCAGCGGTGTGGCAGTGGATCGAGACCTTGGCAACGCAACTGCACGCGCCGGCCCCGGACCATATCGTGGTCGGGCTTGACCAAGGGTTTTTCGTCACCAGCGTTCCGATCCTGCTGCAGCCCGACGGGCAGGTCCTCAGGGGGCGCACATTGTATCTGCCTCTACCTTGCCTGGCCGCCTTGAGCCAGGCCGAGGCGGCCTCGATCATCGGTCACGAACTGGGCCATTTCAGGCGCCGTGATACGGAGCGGGGCAGCGAAACCAGTGCGCGTTTCAGCCTGATGTGCGCGCATTATTCGGCCATGGTCGGCGACGAGGATGCTCCGCGCTGGGTGGTTCGGCCCACCTTGTGGCTGACCGGGCAGTTCTTGCACCATTTCCAGCTTGCGGTTCATCACTGGGGGCGTGCACAGGAATTGCTGGCTGATCGGGCAGGTGCCGAAGTCGCTGGCCCGAAGCTATTCGTACAGGCGCTGTTACGGGTGATGGCCCTGGGCAGGGTGATCGACGGCTTGTTGGTCGCACACGGTGGCAGCAACCTTTTGCAGGCGCTGGCGGCGCACCTGCAAGGCACGCCGTTGCAACTGGGCGAGGAAGTGCTGGGGCTGGCCACTACCCATCCGTTCGATACGCACCCCGACCTCGCCACGCGCCTGAACAACCTGGACATCCTGCTCGACCCGCAATTGCTGCAGGCGGCCTTGCGCGTGCCGTCCGTTGGGGACCAGCAATGGTTCAACGACCTTTGTCTGGCCCCCGACAGCACGTGCGATAGCAAGGCTGCGGGCAGCATCGAAAGAGACTTCACTTAATATTTCCCATTTGCAGGTGTATCGTATTCGCCCTTCATCGTCAGCCATGCTGGCAGCTTGATTGCGCAGAACACGAGGTACCCGCACCGATGTCCTTCACCCGTCGACAAATGCTCAAGGGCCTGACCGGCCTGGTTGTGGTTGGCCTGGGCGCCGGTGGCGCGGCGCGTTACTGGCTGGGCAAGGTCGAAGACGACAATGCCGGCCATGACTACGAGCTGATCGCAGCGCCCTTGGACGTCGAACTGGTGCCGGGGCACAAGACCGAGGCCTGGGCCTTCGGCCCGTCGGCACCGGGTACCGAACTGCGCGTGCGCCAGGGTACCTGGCTGCGGGTGCGCTTCATCAACCACCTGCCGGTCGAAACCACCATCCACTGGCACGGTATCCGCCTGCCGCTGGAAATGGACGGCGTGCCCTATGTGTCGCAACTGCCGGTCAAGCCCGGCGAGTATTTCGACTACAAGTTCCGTGTGCCGGACGCCGGAAGCTATTGGTACCACCCGCACGTCAGCAGCTCCGAGGAGCTGGGCCGTGGCCTGGTCGGCCCGCTGATCGTCGAGGAGCGCGAGCCGACCGGCTTCCAGCATGAGCGCACGCTCAGCCTGAAGAACTGGCACGTGGACGAGCAGGGCGCCTGGTTGCCGTTCAGCATCCCGCGTGAGGCGGCGCGCAACGGCACCGCCGGGCGCCTGATCACCATCAATGGCCAGGCCGATTCGGTCACCGAGCTGCCAGCCGGCCAGGTTGTGCGGGTGCGTCTGCTTAACCTGGACAACACCTGGACCTACCGCCTCAACCTCAAGGGCAACTGCGAGGCAAGAATCTATGCTCTGGACGGCAACCCGGTAACCCCGCGCCCATTGGACGATGACTACTGGCTCGGCCCAGGCATGCGTATCTGCCTGGCTATCCGTATTCCCGAGGCGGGGGAGGAGATCTCCCTGCGCGACGGTTTCGTGCGCCTGGGCACCCTGCGTTCGGTGGCCAGCAACGACGCGCCGAGCGACTGGCCGCCGGCGCTACCGCCCAACCCGATCGCCGAGCCGGACCTGGAGAATGCCGAAAAGCTCAACTTCAATTTCGAGTGGGCGGCGAAAGTCTCGGTCACTACGGACCAGGACAGGCCGTCGAGCATGTGGCAGATCAACGGCCAGGCCTGGGATATCACCGACAAGACTTGCGCCGAGCGGCCGATTGCCACGCTGAAGAAGGGCAAGAGCTACATCTTCGAGCTGAAGAACATGACCCAGTACCAGCACCCGATCCACCTGCATGGCATGAGCTTCAAGGTGATCGGCTCCAACCGCCACGACATCAAGGAGCCGTGGTTCACCGATACCTACCTGCTGGGCAAGAACGAGCGCGCCCAGGTGGCGCTGGTGGCGGATAACCCGGGCACCTGGATGTTCCACTGCCACGTCATCGACCACATGGAAACCGGCCTGATGGCCGCGATCGCGGTGGTCTGATGCGCCCGCAGATCATCGATCGCAGCCGCGATCAGGAATTCATGCGCCTGGCCCTGGCCCTGGCCGCCGAAGGCGCGGCCATGGGCGAGGTGCCGGTGGGCGCGGTACTGGTGCAGCATGGGCAGGTGATCGGGCAGGGCTTCAACCGGCCGATCATCGACAGTGACCCCAGTGCGCACGCCGAGATGGTGGCCATTCGCGCGGCGGCGAAATCCGCCAGCAACTACCGGCTGCCCGGCAGCACCCTGTATGTGACCCTGGAACCGTGCAGCATGTGTGCGGGGTTGATCGTGCATTCGCGGGTGATGCGGGTGGTGTACGGCGCGCTGGAGCCCAAGGCGGGCATCGTGCAGAGCCAAGGGCAGTTCTTCGGGCAGGGCTTCCTGAACCACCGGGTGATGGTGGAAGGCGGGGTGCTGGCGGAGGAGTGCGGGCAGATCCTAAGTGACTTCTTCAAGGCCCGCCGGGCCAAGCGTTAACCTGTCAGGGCCCTATCGCCGGCAAGCCAGCTCCCACAGGATATCTGCAGGCCTGGGGGCAGTGGATAACTTGTGGGAGCTGGCTTGCCGGCGATAGGGCCCTGACAGGCCTACATCGGCGGCGATTGCTCTGCCGGCTTGTCCTTGTTCACCCCGGGCACATGCAGGCTGCCCTCGGCCACCTGGCCTTCGAGCTGCGGCTGGGTCACCCAGGTGAGGATGTCGTAGTAGCGACGGATGTTGGCCACGAAATGCACCGGCTCGCCGCCACGTGCATAACCGTATTTGGTCTGCCGATACCACTGCTTCTGCGAAAGCCGCGGCAGCATCTTCTTCACGTCCAGCCACTTGTTCGGGTTGAGCTTCTCGCGCTTGGCCAGGGTGCGGGCGTCTTCCAGGTGGCCGGTGCCGACGTTGTAGGCGGCCAGGGCGAACCAGGTGCGGTCCGGTTCCTGGATGCTGTCGTCGAGCTCTTCCTTGATCTTCATGAAGTACTTGGCGCCGCCCTGGATGCTCTGCTTCGGGTCCAGGCGGTTGGACACGCCCATCGCCTGGGCGGTGCGCTGGGTCAGCATCATCAGGCCGCGCACGCCGGTCTTGGAGGTGACCTCGGGCTGCCACATCGATTCCTGGTAGCCGATGGCGGCCAGCAGGCGCCAGTCCACCTGCTCGACCTTGGCGTAGCTCTTGAAGTGCTTCTCGTACTTGGGCAGGCGCTGCTGCAGGTGCTGGGCGAAGGTGTAGGCACCCACATAGCCCAGTACGTCGACATGGCCGTAGTAGCGGTCCTTCAGGCGTTGCAGGGTGCCGTTCTTCTGTGCCTTGTCGAGGAACTCGTTGACCTCGTTGAGCAGGCTGTTGTCTTCACCGGCCGCCACCGCCCAGCGCTGGTCGCGGGTGTCGCCCAGGTCGAAGGCAACCCGCACGTTGGGGAAGTACACCTGATTCATCGCCAGCTCGTTGGAGTCGACCAGGGTCAGGTCGATCTGGCCTTCGTCGACCATGCGCAGCAGGTCGACCACCTCGACGGCGTCGGATTCTTCGTATTCCAGGCCCGGGTACTGCTTTTTCAGCTCGGCCAGCTGGTCGGCGTGGCTGCTGCCCTTGAGCACCATGATCTTCTTGCCGACCAGGCCCTTGGCGTTGGTGGGGCGCGTGCGGCCGTTGCGGTAGATGACCTGTGGGGTCACTTCCAGGTAAGGGTGGGAGTACCTGACCTGGGCCTTGCGCCGTTCGCTGGTGACCAGGCCGGCCGCTGCCAGCACCGGGCCGGAGGGCTTGCCGAGGCTGTCGTACAGCTCGTCGAGGTTGTCGGCGGTCTCGATCTGCAGCTTTACGCCGAGATCCTCGGCGAAATGCTGGACCAGCTCGTACTCGAAGCCGGTTTCGCCGTTGCGGTCCTGGAAGTAGGTGGCCGGGCTGTTGCGGGTGATCACGCGCAGCACGCCATCCTCCTTCACGCGCTCGAGGGTGCTGGGTTTTTCAACGCAGGCACCGAGCAGCAGAAAGAGTCCGGTTGCGAAAAGCCATCTGGCGCAACGCTGGCGCAAAGCAGTGTGGGCGAACATAGGTTGCAGTATACGCAAAGGACTGGCCCAACCATATCTCGACAACTGTTAGCTTGTCTGGTAGCGCTTTATGTGCAATGGCGGCCTAGTCCCCTTGTAGGAGCGGCCTTGTGTCGCGATGGGGCGCGCAGCGGCCCCCAGATGTTAAGCTCTGCCGCAGATATCCCTGGGGCCGCTGCGCGCCCCATCGCGACACAAGGCCGCTCCTACAAGGCGAGCGAGGCAGGTGTATTTTTTTGACCCGCAAGTCCGGTTCCGCCGCCCGGCAGGCGTGGCTTAGAGCGGGTGCCGAAACCCTTCGAATTAGGCTAGAATGCACGGCCTCTAAGCACACCCCTTCCTGAGGCTGTCCCGACGATGTTGATCCTGCGCGGCGCTCCTGCCCTTTCTGCCTTTCGCCACGGTAAATTACTCGAGCAACTGAGCCAGAAAGTCCCCGCTGTTACTGGTTTGTATGCCGAATTTGCCCACTTCGCCGATGTCGACGGCGAGCTGACCGCCGACCAGCAGCAGGTGCTGGGGCGTCTGCTCAAGTACGGCCCGAGCGTGCCGGTACAGGAGCCGAGCGGCCGCCTGTTCCTGGTCGTGCCGCGCCTGGGCACCATTTCGCCGTGGGCCAGCAAGGCCAGCGACATCGCCCACAACTGCGGCCTGCAGTCGATCCAGCGCCTGGAGCGCGGTATCGCCTACTACGTTGCCGGCAACCTGAGCGAAGCCGACGCCGAACTGATCGCCGCCGAGCTGCACGACCGCATGACCCAGCGCGTGCTCGGCCAGCTGGAGCAGGCCGCTGACCTGTTCAGCCATGCCCAGCCCAAGCCGATGACCTCGGTGGACATCCTGGCCGGTGGCCGTGACGCCCTGGCCAAGGCCAACATCGACCTGGGCCTGGCCCTGGCCGAAGACGAGATCGACTACCTGGTCAACGCCTTCCAGGGCCTCAAGCGCAACCCGAACGACATCGAACTGATGATGTTCGCCCAGGCCAACTCCGAGCACTGCCGCCACAAGATCTTCAACGCCAGTTGGGACATCGACGGCCAGGCTCAGGAAAAGAGCCTGTTCGGCATGATCAAGAACACCTACCAGATGCACAACGAAGGTGTGCTGTCTGCGTACAAGGACAACGCCTCGGTGATCGTCGGCAACGTTGCCGGCCGTTTCTTCCCGAACCCTGAAACCCGCCAGTACGGCGCGGTGCAGGAGCCGGTGCACATCCTGATGAAGGTCGAGACGCACAACCACCCGACCGCCATCGCCCCGTTCTCCGGCGCCTCCACCGGCTCCGGCGGCGAAATCCGCGACGAAGGCGCGACCGGCCGTGGCGCCAAGCCCAAGGCTGGCCTGACCGGCTTCACCGTGTCCAACCTGCGTATCCCGGGCTTCGAACAGCCGTGGGAGCAGGCCTACGGCAAGCCTGAGCGCATCGTCGACGCCCTCGACATCATGATCGAAGGCCCACTGGGTGGCGCTGCGTTCAACAACGAATTCGGTCGCCCGGCGCTGACCGGCTACTTCCGTACCTTCGAGCAGGCCATCAACACCCCGCACGGTGAAGAAGTGCGCGGCTACCACAAGCCGATCATGCTGGCCGGTGGCATGGGCAACATCCGTGAAGACCACGTGCAGAAGGGCGAGATCACCGTCGGCGCCAAGCTGATCGTGCTCGGTGGCCCGGCCATGCTGATCGGCCTGGGCGGCGGCGCCGCTTCGTCGGTGGCTACCGGTGCCAGCTCGGCTGACCTGGACTTCGCTTCGGTACAGCGCGAAAACCCGGAAATGGAGCGCCGTTGCCAGGAGGTCATCGACCGCTGCTGGCAGCTGGGCGACAACAACCCGATCGCCTTCATCCACGACGTTGGCGCCGGCGGTATCTCCAACGCCTTCCCTGAGCTGGTCAACGACGGTGGCCGTGGTGGCCGCTTCGAACTGCGCAACGTGCCCAACGACGAGCCGGGCATGGCCCCGCACGAAATCTGGAGCAACGAATCGCAGGAGCGTTACGTGCTGGCGGTCAGCGCCGTCGACTTCGAGCGCTTCAAGGCAATCTGCGAGCGTGAGCGTTGCCCGTTTGCCGTAGTGGGTGAAGCGACTGAAGAGCAACACCTGACCGTAAGCGACAGCCACTTCGGCAACACGCCGGTAGACATGCCGCTCGACGTACTGCTGGGCAAGCCGCCACGCATGCACCGTTCGGTTACCCGCGAAGCCGAGCTGGGCGATGACTTCGACCCGAGCAAGCTGGACCTGGACAACGCCGTTCAGCGCGTCCTCAGCCACCCGGCCGTGGCCAGCAAGAGCTTCCTGATCACCATCGGCGACCGCACCATCACCGGCCTGGTAGCTCGTGACCAGATGGTCGGCCCGTGGCAGGTACCGGTGGCCGACTGCGCCGTCACCGCCACCAGCTTCGACGTCTACACCGGTGAAGCCATGGCCATGGGCGAGCGTACCCCGCTGGCTCTGCTGGATGCCCCGGCGTCCGGCCGCATGGCAATTGGCGAGACCCTGACCAACCTGGCTGCCTCGCGCATCGAGAAGCTGTCCGACATCAAACTGTCGGCCAACTGGATGTCTGCCGCCGGCCACCCAGGTGAAGACGCCCGCCTGTACGACACCGTCAAGGCTGTCGGCATGGAGCTGTGCCCGGAACTGGGTATTACCATTCCGGTCGGCAAAGACTCGATGTCGATGAAGACCAAGTGGAGCGACGAGGGCGTCGAGAAGAGCGTTACCTCGCCAATGTCGCTGATCATCACCGGCTTCGCCCCGGTCACCGACATCCGCAAGACCCTGACCCCGCAACTGCGCATGGACAAGGGCGAGACCGACCTGATCCTGATCGACCTGGGCCGCGGCAAGAACCGCATGGGCGCCTCGATCCTGGCACAGACCTACGGCAAGATCGCTGCCCAGGCACCGGACGTCGACGACGCCGAAGACCTGAAGGCGTTCTTCGCCGTGATCCAGGGCCTGAACGAAGATGGCCACCTGCTGGCCTACCACGACCGCTCCGACGGCGGCCTGGTCACCACCGTGCTGGAAATGGCCTTCGCCGGCCACTGCGGCCTCGACCTGCACCTCGACCCGCTGACCGACAGCAAGGGCGACGTGCCGGCCATCCTCTTCAACGAAGAGCTGGGCGCGGTCATCCAGGTTCGCCAGGATGCCACCCCCGATGTACTGGCACAGTTCAGCG
The DNA here is from genome assembly GCF_002113725.1 of Pseudomonas sp. B23(2017). Lineage (NCBI taxonomy): Bacteria > Pseudomonadati > Pseudomonadota > Gammaproteobacteria > Pseudomonadales > Pseudomonadaceae > Pseudomonas > Pseudomonas sp. B23(2017). The sequence goes on from NZ_NEJM01000011.1 coordinate 87,284, forward strand.
CCGCTGGCCTGGGTGAAGGCTGCGTCGCGGTGATCGGCAAGCCGGTCAACAACGGTGAAGTGTCCATCAGCCTGAACGGCGAAGTACTGTTCGATGACGACCGCCGCATGCTGCAGCGCCAGTGGGCCGAGACCAGCTACCAGATCCAGCGCCTGCGCGACAACGCCGACTGCGCCGACCAGGAATTCGACCTGCTGCTCGAGGAAGACAACCCTGGCTTGTCGGTCAAGCTGGGCTTCGATGTCAACGACGACATCGCCGCGCCGTACATCAAGAAGGGCGTGCGCCCGCAAGTGGCCATCCTGCGCGAGCAGGGCGTCAACGGCCAGGTCGAGATGGCAGCCGCCTTCGACCGTGCCGGCTTCGCCGCCATCGACGTGCACATGAGCGACATCCTCGCTGGCCGTGTCGACTTCGAGGCCTTCAAGGGCCTGGTCGCCTGCGGTGGCTTCTCCTACGGCGACGTGCTGGGTGCCGGTGAAGGCTGGGCCAAGTCGGCGCTGTTCAACAGCCGCGCTCGTGACGCCTTCCAGGCCTTCTTCGAGCGTACCGACAGCTTCGCCCTGGGCGTGTGCAACGGTTGCCAGATGATGTCCAACCTGCACGAGCTGATCCCGGGCACCGAGCACTGGCCGCACTTCGTGCGCAACCGCTCGGAGCAGTTCGAAGCGCGTGTGGCCATGGTCGAAGTGCAGAAGTCCAATTCGATCTTCCTGCAGGGCATGGCCGGTTCGCGCATGCCGATCGCCATCGCCCACGGTGAAGGCCATGCCGAGTTCGCCAGCGAAGAAGCACTGCTGGCAGCCGACCTGTCCGGTTGCGTGGCCCTGCGCTACGTCGACAACCACGGCAAGGTCACCGAAGCCTACCCGGCCAACCCGAACGGCTCGCCGCGTGGTATCACCGGCCTCACCAGCCGCGACGGCCGCGTGACCATCATGATGCCGCACCCGGAGCGTGTGTTCCGTGCCGTGCAGAACTCCTGGCGCCCGGATGAGTGGCAGGAAGATGCCGCGCTGATGCGTATGTTCCGTAACGCACGGGTGTGGGTGAACTAAGGCGTGTACAAGCTCGCCTTCTTCGTCCCCGCCAGCCACGTCGAAGTGGTCAAGGCCGCTGTGTTCGCCGCGGGTGGCGGGCGCATCGGTGACTATGACCACTGCGCCTGGCAGACGCTGGGCCAGGGCCAGTTCCGCCCGCTGGACGGCAGCCAGCCGTTCCTCGGGCAAACCGGCCAGGTCGAGGTGGTGGAGGAGTGGAAGGTGGAGCTGGTGGTGGCTGACGACCTGATTGCCCAGGTCGTCGCTGCACTCAAGCAGGCCCACCCGTACGAGACGCCAGCCTACGAAGTCTGGCGGCTCGCCGAGGTCTAGACCGCATCAAGGCTATTCGCGGGTAAACCCGCTCCCACAGGGATCGCACAACCCTCGGATATTGTGCGATCCCTGTGGGAGCGGGTTTACCCGCGAAGAGGCACTACAATCCAGCCACAATCTCCTTGCCCTGCCCAGGCCGCTTCAACCACCCACAAGCCAGCAACCCCGCCTCGAACAGCACCCACATCGGCACCGCCAGCATCGTCTGCGAAAACACATCCGGCGGCGTCAGGATCATCCCCACCACAAAGCAGCCGACGATCACGTAGGGCCTGCTGCGCCGCAATGTAGCCACATCGGCCAACCCCACCCAGACCACGATAAACGTCGCCACCGGTATCTCGAACGCCAGCCCGAACGCCAGAAACAGCGCCAGGATAAAGTCCAGGTACTGGCTGATATCGGTCATCATCGCCACGCCCTCCGGTGTAACGCTGGCAAAGAAGCCGAACATCATCGGGAACACCAGGAAGAAGGCGAAGGCCATGCCGGCGTAGAACAGCACGATGCTCGACACCAGCAACGGCAGGGCAATGCGCCGTTCACGGCGGTACAGCCCCGGCGCCAGAAAGCCCCAGGCCTGGTGCAGCAGCAGCGGCATGGCGACGAACACTGCGCACATCGCGGTCAGCTTGAACGGTGTCAGGAACGGCGAAGTGACGCTGGTGGCGATCATGCTCGCGCCTTCCGGCAAGAAGCGCCGCAGCGGTTCGGAAATCAGCGTGTACAGCGTCTGGGCGAAGGGGAACAGCCCGGCGAACACCAGCGCCACCAGCGCCAGGCAACGCACCAGGCGTTTGCGCAGGTCGCGCAGGTGTTCGGTCAGCGGCATGCTCGCCGCCGGGTCCATGGCAATGCTCATGAAAGGTTTTCCTTGGGGGGAGCGACCGTGGCCGCATCATTGGCCGGCTCCGCTTTCAGGCTGATGCCTTGGCGGATCTCCTGTTCCAGGCGCTGCAAAGGCGCACTGTCGAGATTGGGTAGCTCGACAGCGGGCAGTTCGATCTCCCGCTCCACCTGCGTGCGCAGGGCGTGCATGGCCCTGCGCGCCTGGCCCAGGCCGCGCCCGAGGGTGCGTGCCGCCACCGGCAGGCGCTCCGGGCCTAGAACCAACAGCGCGACGATGCCGACCAGCAGCAACTCGCTGAAGCCTACCTCGAACATCAGGGCTGACGGTCCGCTTGCGGTTGCTGGGTACCCTGACCGGTCAGCGGGCACTGTTGCTGCACCTGCGTATGCGCTGGGGGAGTGGCGTCAGTGTCACCGCCCATGGACTTGCGAAAACCCTGGATCGCCTCGCCCACATCGCTGCCCAGGCCCTTGAGGCGCTTGGTACCAAACAGCAGGAATACGATCAGCAGTACGATCACCAGTTGCCAGATTCCAATGCCACCCATTGCGACCACTCCTGTAAGGTCATGAAAAGGAAAGACAATCCTGCCTCGCGCAGATGACGTACACATGACGAACGGTCACTGCCATCTACCTGCAACACCTGGCGTGTTGACTGGCGTCTTTATTCGGCGACAGAGGCAGGCAAGGATGGGTGGCAGGCAACAGCAGGGCGCGGCCCTGCTGATGGTGATGGTGGTGCTGACGATGCTGGCGGCGGGCATGGCCTGGCTGGTGGAAGATGGCCGCCGCCAGGTCGATGATGTGCGCCTGTTGCACCAGCGGGTGCAGGCGCGAGCGATGGAGCAGGCCGGCCTGGCCTATGCCGAACAGGCCCTGCGTGACCCCAGCTGGCGGCTTAGCCCGCTGTTCTGGCAAGCCTTGCGCGGGCAGCCGTTGAACTACGATTTTGGCGCCGGCCAGGCGCAGTTGCGGGTGCGCGACCAGCACACCTGTTTCAACGTCAATGCGCTGCTTGGCGCTGACGGCGAGCGTGCTGCGCGCCAGTTGCGTTACCTGCTGGGCGACGACATGGCTGCCGAGCGCCTGGTCGATGCCCTGGCCGACTGGCTGGATGCCGACAGCGATACCCGCCTGCAGGGCGCCGAGAGCGCCCAGTACCTGCGCCAGCAACCACCGCGCCTGGCGGCCAACCAGCCAATGCTCGATACCAGCGAGCTGAACTTGCTACTGGAGCCGGACGCCAGCCGCCAGGGCCGTTACCCGATGCTGTGCGCCTTGCCGCAGACCACCGGCTGGCGGCTGAATGCCAATGCCCTTGGGCTGGAGCATCTGCCATTGCTGGAGGCGCTGTATGAAGGGCGCTATCCGCGCTCGTTGCTCAGCCGCATCATCAGCGGTCGCCCGGCGTCGGGGTATGTGGATGCAACTGCGCTACGCCAGGCCCTGGGGGCGGTGGATGACGAAACCTTCGAGCGCTTGAGCGAAGGGCTGCTGCTGAACAGCGGGTACTTCCTGTTGCAGCTGTCGTTCGCGGAGGAGGGGCGGGTGATACGCAGCGAGTTCCAGGTGGAGGCGCTGGGGGTGGTGCAATGGCATGCCCGGGTACCGGCGCAGCAGGTGCGGGTGCGCAGCCGGGAGCCGATGGTGTGGTAGGGCTTGAGATTGCCGGGGCTGCTTTGCAGCCCTATCGCCGGCAAGCCAGCTCCCACAGGAGCTGCACATGACTTGAATCCGATGTGGTCGAGGTGGGAGCAACTGTCTTGCTCAAATTCTAAATGTTGGCGCAATCCCCTGTGGGAGCGGCCTTGTGTCGCGAAAGGGCTGCAAAGCAGCCCCAGCAATTTCAACTATTGCACATCAATCCTGGGGCCGCGTTGCGGCCCTTTCGCGACACAAGGCCGCTCCCACAGGTACAACGACAACCTCGAGAGCAACGCTGTACCTGTGGGAGCTGGCTTGCCGGCGATAGGGCCGCAAATCGATCAGGCGGTGCCGATCTCCCCGCCATCGATACGCTGGATCACCACCGTCGCAGCCCGCGGCCTTACCGTGGCACCTGCCGGGGTGGCATCGGTGGCCTTGTCGGTATACGGCCAGTTCTCCGGGTGCTGGATGTTGACGAACAGCGTCTTGTTGTCCGGGGTAAAGGTAATCCCGGTCACTTCGCAGCCATTCGGCCCGACGAAGAAGCGGCGCAGGTCCACCTGGTTCTGTGCGTTCACCGGCACCTGCTTGCCGCTGGCATCCACCAGGTTGGTGGGGATCACTGCCAGCAGCTGGTCGTTGGTGTAGTCGGTCACGGTGCTCTCGCCGTTGTCGGTCTCGAACCACAACACGCCACGGCTATCGAAGCTCATGCCGTCCGGGCTGGCGAACTGGTTCAGTTCGGTCAGGCCGGAGCGGTTGATGTCGGCAGTGCCGGCAGCGTTGGCGCCGAACACGAAGATGTCCCAGGTGAAGCTCAGCTGGTCGTCGCTGTCGTGCCAGCGGATGATGTGGCCGTGACGGTTCGGGCCGCGCGGGTTGGCTGCATCGACCTTTTCCGGCGTGCGCGCGCTGTTGTTGGTCAGGGTCAGGTACACGTCGCCGTTGAGCGGGTTGACCGTGGTCCATTCCGGGCGGTCCATCGGCGTTGCGCCCACGGCATCGCTAGCACCACGGGTGTTGAGGATGATGCCCGGCAGGTCGCCATACAGTGCGCCCAGGGTACTGCCGCCAGTGGTGGCGGTGGCCACGTCCAGCAGCAGCCATACGCCAGTGCCGTCGGCATTGAAGCGGGCCACGTAGAGCTTGCCCTGGTCAAGGTACTTGGCGCCGGTGGCCAGGCGGTCCGCCGGGTTGGCGTCGGCGGCGTCCCACACCGCAGTGGACACCCACTTGTACAGGTACTCGTTGTTCGAGTCGTCACCCATGTACCACACCAGCGGCTTGCCGGCGACAGGCAGGCCCGGGGCGCAGCCTTCGTGGCGGAAGCGGCCCAGCGCCGTGCGCTTGGTGGCCAGGGTGTTGCTGTTGTACGGGTCGATTTCGACGATGTAGCCGTAGGTGCTGGCTTCGTTGCGGTAGTCGTCTGTGGCGCTGGCGCCTTTGACCGTGACGTCGAAACGGGCGAATTCGTCGGCCACTTCGCTGCTGTCACCGGCTGCGGTTTCCCACTTGTACTGGCCGCTGGAGGTGCCCACGCCAATGCGGCGCTGGTCTTCGGGGCGGGTGCCCTTGTTGACGAAGATGCCTGGCCAGTTCTCTTCACAGGTCAGGTAGGTGCCCCAAGGGGTATAGCCGTTTCCGCAGTTGTTGTTGGTGCCGCGGCAGTGGGTGCCGGCGGTGGAGTACTTGGTCTTGACGTGCTCGGTACCCCGCAGCGGGCCGGTGATTTCCATGCGCGAGGCGGTAGTGAAGCGGCGGTTGAGCGGGTCGTTGTCGACCACCTGCCAGCGGCCGCCGATTTTCTGCAGGCGCACCACGCCGGCGCCGTGGGCGTTGATTTCCTTGCGCACTTCCTCGACCGGGCGCTTGCCGTTCACATCGGTGGTCGGGCCGGCCGGGTGCAGGGCGGCGGTGTCGATGTACTCGAAGTTGATCGCCAGCAGGCCGTCTTCGGAGCTGCCATTGATGGGGAAGAAGTGCATGCCGTCATGGTGCATGCCCATGGCGTTGGCCTGGTCGGTCGAGGTGTTGCTGCCGTCGGACTTCCACGGGTTGCCGTTGCTGTTGATCGGCGTGCCCCAGGGCGCCAGCACGTAGGCGCTGTAGCCGGCGGCAACCACGCAGGCGTCGGTGCGCGAGCCCGGGATGGACTGGAAGCCCAGTGCCAGTTTCGGCACTTCCGGCTCAGTCACGGGTGGCTCGGTGACCGGATCATCGTGATCGGAACCACCACCGTCGAAGCAGCCTGTCAGGCCGGTACCGGCAATCATGGCGATGGCGGCGCCCAGGCTGCCGCGCATCACGCTGCGGCGGCTCAGGTAGGCGTCCATGACGTTGGCCATCGGCAGGTTGCCGCTTTGGTTCCGGTCCAGGTTGTCGCCGGTATCTCGACTCATCAGGGTGTCCTTATGTTGGCTGAGTTAGAGGAAACCGCGACTTTAGTGCGCAAATATGATGATTCATTGGCAGAAATGTTAAGGGGGTTTTAAAACAACTCGCTCTTAGAAGCGTGCTCTACAGATCACTTTGGAATGGCTGTCGGATTTCTGCCATCAAACTGTAATGCCAACGCCGCAACATCCGGGGCCCTGAATGAACATGGATAAGGATGGCGGGTTCGATGGCAAGCAGTGTGCACAGGCGCGAAGTGATCGGCTGGATGGGTATCGGTGCTTTGGCTCCGTTGCTCGGCGCCTGCTCCGCCCTTCCCGGGCAGCAGGGCGGTAATGCCAGCTTCGACCTGCTGTACGTGGCCGACACCCTCGATGCCCGCCAGCCTGGCCAGGCGGTGGTGCCGGCCACCCGCCTGGGGCCGGTCAGCCACCTGGGCCGCGCCCCATGGATGACCGGCATCAGTGCCAGCATCGCCTACCCGCAACTGGCGCCACTGCTCGATGCCAGCCAGGCTGCATCTGCCCAGCTGGGCGGCTATGCGGTGCTGGCGGCGTTGCTCGAGCAGCTGCGCGGCGAGGCTGGGGCGGGCAACAGCCTGACCCTGGAAAACGGCCAGGGCTGGAATGGCAGTGGCCTGGCCTACCTGACTCAAGGCGAAAGCGGCCTGCAGGGCAGCCAGCTGCTGGGCAGTGAAGCGCGGGTCAGCAGCGACGAGCGCGTTCTGTGGCCACAGCGCAGCCCGGCGCTGTATCGCCAGGCTGGCGCCGTTACCCTGGGCGCCGGGCTGGCAGACACGCAACGCCTGGCGTTGGGCCTGGAAGCCTTGCACGTCTTCGAACGCGGCGGTGCACGTATTGCCGTTGTCGGCGTGACCGACCCCTACGCCCAGGACCAGAAAGCCTCCCTTAAACAGTGGTACCAGTCATTGCAGCCGGTGTTCGAACAAGCCCGGCGCGAGGCCGACCTGGTGGTGGCCATGGCCGATGTCGGTACCGGGCCGGGCCTGTGGCTGGCCGAGCGGGTGTCGCAGATCGACGTGCTGCTGTGCGCCCGCGGCCAGGACCTGTGGCCGGCGCCGGTCGAGGTGAGCCAGGCCAGCGGCCGCCGCGTGCCGGTGCTGTTCGCCGGTTGCCGGGGCAGCGGCGCCTTCCGCCTGCGCTGCCAGCGCGTGGCCGGGCTGTGGCAGTTCGACGGGCGTTTCTTCCCGGCCTTTGAGCAACAGCTGGCACCCGCCGCGCAACAGCGCGTCGGGGCATTGCAGGCAGAATTGCGCCAGCAGCGCGCCGGCCACGCGGCCTGGCTCGATCAACCGCTGGCCCGCGCGCCCCAGGCGCTGTGGCGCCGCGATACCCGAGGCGGCAGCTGGGACCGCCTGCTGCATCAGGCCCTGGCCGACGACAGCAGAATGCCGGTGTTGCTGCCGGGCCTGCGTTACGACTACCCGCTGCCCGCCGGGGCGGCCATTACCCGCGAACACCTGATCAGCCTCACCGGTGGCTACCCGGCACCGGTGGTCGAAGCGCCGGCCCGGCAGGTCGAGCAAGTGTTGGAAAACGCCGCGGAGCAACTGTTCGGCGACCCGCTGCTGCTGGACAACAGCCAGGACCTGCCGCGCTGGCAGGGCCAGGCCTGGCGTGTCAGCTACAGCCCGCAAGGCAAGCGCATCAGTGGCCTGGAACCGGTGCAGGGCCTGTGCCGCACCTTTGGCCTGCAATTCGAAACCCAGGCCGGCGAGCCGCTGTGGCAACGGGTCGAAGCCTGGCTCGCCCGCCAGGCGAGCGACTGGCAACTGGCGCCGCTGCAACTGCCCGAAGTGCGCTACGTGCAGGGGCACCCGGGCTGGCACCCAAGGCAACTGGCCTCGTGATGCTCGCCTCGCGCCTGCTGACTGGCGCTGGCCTGACCCTGGCCGGCTGGCTGGCCGCCCAGTGCGTGCTGCAACTGGGCCGCCAGCCGCAACCGGCCACTGCGCCCGCCGCGCCCGACAAGCCGCTGCCTGGCTTGATGGTCGGCCATTGGCAGGTACCCGTCGACGACGGCGCCATCGCCATCACCCGTCTGCCATTGCAATACCTGGGTGGCCTCAAGGCCCAGCCGCTGGCCTCCAGCGTGGTGGTGCTGCGCTATGGCGAGCAGGTGCGCACCTTGGCCCGCGGCCAGCGCCTGGCACCAGGGATCGTGCTGCAGGACATCGACAGCGATGGCCTGATTTTCAACAACCAGGGGCGGCGTGAACGCCTGCCCTGGCCGCCACGCCCCGCCGTGACCGGCTTCAAGCGGCAAGGATGAACGATGCCTGTTAGATATTGCGTGGCGGCCGCGCTGAGCCTGGCCCTGTCCATGGCCTGTGCTGAAGAGCCGGTGTTCGACGACAACGGTACGCCGATGTACGAGGTGAACTTCGTCGACACCGAACTGGGCGAGTTCATCGACAGCGTGTCGCGCATCACCGGCACCACCTTCATCGTCGACCCCCGGGTCAAGGGCAAGGTCACCGTGCGCACCGTCGACCTGCACGACGCCGATGCCATCTACGACATCTTCCTGGCCCAGCTGCGTGCCCAGGGCTACGCCACTGTCGACCTGCCCAACGGCAGCGTGAAGATCGTTCCCGACCAGGCCGCTCGCCTGGAGCCTGTGCCGGTGGAGGCGGGAGGGCAGCAGGGGGAAGGCAGCGACAGCGTGGCCACGCGGGTATTCAATGTGCGCAACGCCGCCAGCGAGCAGGTGCTGGGCATTCTCAAACCCCTGATCGACCCACGGGTCGGTGTGATCACACCTTATCCGGCGGCGCACCAGTTGGTAGTTACCGACTGGCGCAGCAACCTGGAACGTATCGCCAGCTTGCTGCGCCAGCTTGACCGCCCCCAGGACGCACCAGGCAGCGGCAGTACCCAGGTCATCTACCTGCGCCATGCCAATGCTGGCGAAGTGGTCAAGGTGTTGCGCGGGCTCAGCCAGGAAGGCATGGCGCCTTCTGAAGGTGCGGGCGAAGCAGAGGGCAAGGACAGGCCCGTAGTGCCTGTCGCCGGAGGTTCGGGCATCCGCCTGGAATACGAAGAAGGCACCAACGCCGTGGTCATGGTTGGCCCCGACAGCGAGCTGGCCGCCTACCGTGCGATCGTCGAGCAGCTGGACATCCGCCGTGCCCAGGTAGTGGTGGAAGCGATCATCGCCGAGGTGTCCGACAGCAGCGCCCAGGAACTGGGCGTGCAGTGGCTGTTCGCTGACGAGAAGTTCGGTGCCGGTATCGTCAATTTCGGCAGCAACGGGGTAAATATCGCCAGCATCGCCGGGGCCGCTGCCAGTGGCGACAACGAGGCCCTTGGCGATTTGCTGTCCAGCACCACCGGCGCCATGGCGGGTATCGGCCATTTCGGCGGCGGCTTCAACTTCGCCATGCTGGTCAACGCGCTGAAGGGCAAGAGCGGCTTCAACCTGCTGTCCACGCCCACCCTGCTGACCCTGGACAACGCCGAGGCGTCGATCCTGGTCGGCCAGGAAGTGCCCTTCGTCACTGGATCGGTGACGCAGAACAACGCCAACCCGTACCAGACCATCGAGCGCAAGGAAGTCGGGGTGAAGCTGCGCATCAAGCCGCAGATCAATGTCGACAACAGCGTGCGCCTGGACATCGTCCAGGAAGTGTCGTCGATTGCCGACACTACGGCTGCCAGCGACGTGATCACCAACAAGCGCGAGATCAAGACCAAGGTCATGGTCGAGGACAACGGCCTGGTGATCCTCGGCGGCCTGATCAGCGACGAACTGAGCACCAGCGACCAGCGTGTGCCGCTGCTTGGCGATATCCCTTACCTGGGCCGGCTGTTCCGCTCCGACGCCACCAAGAACACCAAGCAGAACCTTATGGTGTTCATCCGCCCGCGCATCCTGCGTGACGGGCCGAGCCTGGCCGGGCTCAGCGAAGACAAGTACCGCACCTTGCAACAGACCACACCGCTGCAGTTGCCCGACCTTGCGGATGCGCAAAACGCTACGCCGTTGCTGCAGGTGTTCCCCTCCAGCCGTGCACGGCTGGAAGGCGGTGACTGGTGATGCTGCCTTATCGCCAGGCACGGCAGAGCGGGGTGGCCATGGCCCCTGCGGAGCAGGGCTGGCAGCTATGGTTGCGGCACGACGCCGACAGCGCCCAATTGCAGGAGCTGCTGCGTGTACACGGCCAGCCCAGTCTGCTCGAATACCTGGAGCCTGCACTGTTCGACGAACGCCTCGGCCAGCTGTACCAGGCCGGCGATGCAGCCACCGAGGCGCTGATCGAAGGCATCGGCGACCAGGTCGACCTGGACAGCCTGATGAGCGAAATGCCGCGCATCGAGGACCTGCTGGAAAGCGACGACGAAGCCCCGGTGATCCGCCTGATCAACGGCCTGTTCGGCCAGGCCCTGCGCCTGCGCGCTTCGGACATTCATATAGAAACCTTCGAGCAGAGCCTGGTGGTGCGCCTGCGGGTCGATGGCCACCTGCGCGAAGTGTTGCGCCCACCGCGTGCGCTGTCGGCCATGCTGGTGTCGCGGATCAAGGTCATGGCCCGTCTGGACATTGCCGAAAAGCGCCAGCCCCAGGATGGCCGCATCACCCTGCGCGCGGCGGGGCGCGAAGTGGATGTGCGGGTCTCGACGCTGCCCGGCATCCACGGCGAACGGGTGGTGATGCGCGTGCTCGACAAGCAGGCCAGCCTGCTGGCGCTGGTCAACCTGGGCATGCCGGCAGCGGTGTTGCAGGGCCTGCGCAGTTGCCTGGCGCGGCCCAACGGCATCGTGCTGTCCACGGGGCCGACCGGTTCGGGCAAGACCACTACCCTGTATGCCAGCCTCAACAGCCTCAACGACGGCAGCCGCAACATCCTCACTGTCGAGGACCCGGTGGAATACGCTATCGCCGGCATCGGCCAGACCGCCATCAACCCGCGTGCCGGGCTGACCTTTGCCAGCGGCCTGCGAGCCATCCTGCGCCAGGACCCGGACGTGATCATGCTCGGCGAAATCCGTGACCAGGAGACCGCGCAGATCGCCGTGCAGGCCAGCCTCACCGGCCACCTGGTGTTGTCCACGCTGCACACCAACAGTGCGGTGGGCGCGGTGACCCGCCTGCGCGACATGGGCATCGAACCGTTCCTGATCGCCTCGTGCCTGCGCGGCGTACTGGCCCAGCGCCTGGTGCGGCGCTTGTGCAGTTGCGCCGTGGCGCACCCGCTGCAGCCGGCGGAACGCGACCTGTGGCCCGAGCTGGCGGCGCTGGGCAGCAGCTACCACGCGGTGGGCTGCGAGAAATGCCAATGCAGCGGGTATGTCGGGCGCCTGGGCCTGTATGAATTCATCGAGCTGGATGCCGGGCTGATCGGCCTGTTGTACGACGGCGCCAGTGAACTGGCCATGCAGGCCTACCTGGCCGAGCGCCGGCAGAGCCTGGTGGCGATGGCCAGCGACTGCCTGGCCCGTGGCGAGACCAGCCTGGCCGAAGTACTGCGCGTGGTGCAGGGCTGAGCCATGCCGACCTATCGCTACCAGGCCGTCGACCTCGCCGGCAAGACCCACAAGGCCAGCTTGCAGGCCGACAGCGAACGCCATGCCCGCCAGTTGCTGCGTGAACAGGGCCTGTTCGCCCGCCGCTTGCAGCGTCACGAAGCCGGCACCCGACAACCACGACGTCAGCGCCTGAGCCGCGCCCAGCTGTGCGAACTGACTCGGCAGCTGGCCACCCTGACCGGTGCTGGCATCCCTCTGGTCGACGCCCTGGCTACCCTGGAACGGCAACTGCGCCAGCCCGCCCTGCACAGTGTGCTGGTGGCCTTGCGCGGCTCGTTGGCCGAAGGCCTGGGCCTGGCCCGCAGCCTGGCGCGTCAGGGGGCACCGTTTACCGGCCTTTACTGCGCGCTGGTCGAGGCCGGCGAGCGCTCCGGGCGCCTGGCCCAGGTGCTGACCCGCCTCGCCGACCACCTGGAGCAGGTTCAACGACAGCAGCACAAGGCACGTACCGCGCTGATCTACCCCACCGTGTTGATGGGGGTGTCGCTTGCCGTGGTGGTAGGCCTGATGACCTTCGTCGTACCCAAGCTCACCGAACAATTCGCCCATGCCGGGCAGAGCCTGCCGCTCATTACATCGCTGCTGATCGGCCTGAGCCAAGGGCTGGTGCAGGCCGGGCCCTGGCTTTTGGGGCTGGCCCTGTTGCTCGGCGCGCTCGGCGGCTGGTTGCTGCGCAAGCCGCACTGGTGCCTGCGCCGCGACCAGCTGCTGCTACGCCTGCCACATATCGGCAGCCTGCTGCAGGTGCTGGAAAGCGCGCGCCTGGCACGCAGCCTGGCAATCCTCAGCGGCAGCGGCGTGGCCCTGCTCGAAGCCCTGCAAGTGGCCACCGAAACCGTCGGCAACCGGCGTATCCGCCTGGCCATGGAGCAGGTGCGCCAGCAGGTGCAGGGCGGCACCAGCCTGCATCGCGCGCTGGATGCCAGCCAGCAGTTCCCGCCGCTGCTGGTGAACATGGTCGGCAGCGGCGAGGCCAGCGGCACTTTGGCCGACATGCTCGAGCGCGTGGCCGACGACCAGGAGCGCGGCTTCGCCCGCCAGGTCGATACCGCCATGGCGCTGTTCGAACCCCTGATGATCCTGGTGATGGGCGCCGTGGTGCTGTTCATCGTGCTGGCGGTGCTGTTGCCGATCATGCAACTCAACCAGGGCCTGCAACTGTGACGACAAGGAGTACTGCCATGCAGCATCGACGTAACCGCCAGCGCGGTTTCACCCTCATGGAAATCATGGTGGTGATCTTCATCATCGGCCTGCTGATCGCCGTGGTCGCGCCCAGCGTGCTGGGCAACCAGGACAAGGCCATGAAGCAGAAAGTGATGGCCGACCTGGCCACCCTGGAGCAGGCGCTGGACATGTACCGCCTGGACAACCTGCGCTTCCCCAGTAGCGAGCAGGGCCTGGCCGCGCTGGTGAAAAAGCCGGCCCAGGAACCGCTGCCACGGGCCTGGCGCAGCGACGGCTACGTGCGCCGCCTGCCGGAAGACCCGTGGGGCACCCCGTACCAGTACCGCATGCCCGGCGAACATGGCCGGGTCGACGTGTACTCGCTGGGCGCCGACGGCCTGCCGGGCGGCGAAGGCCAGGATGCCGACCTGGGTAACTGGGAGCTGTAACGGGTGCGTCGTCAGCGGGGCTTCAGCCTGATCGAATTGCTGGTGGTGCTGGCAATCGCCGGGCTGATGACCGGATTGGCTGTGGCCGGGTTTGGCAACAGCCAGGCCAGTGTCGACCAGGCGCTGCAACGGCTGGCGAGCGAGACCCGGGCGCAGGCCGCGCTGGCCCGGCATGCCGGGCAGCTGCGCGGGCTGCGCTGGAATGGCCAGCGCCCGGAGTTCGTCCGGCGCGAGGGTAATGGCTGGGAGGTCGAAGCTGTCGCCCTTGGTGACTGGCCCAAGGGCTTGCGCCCGGACTGGCCGGCCGGCCCGCAGCCGCGCCTGTTGTTCACCCCGCATGGCTGGGCGCAACCGGGCAACGTGCGCTGGCGCTGGGCCGATGGCAGCCAGCAATGGGCCTGGAGCCGCGATGGCCGCTTGCAGGTGGTGGTCGCCCCATGAAGCGGCATCAGCGTGGCTTTACCCTGCTGGAGGTGACCGTGGCCCTGGCGATTGCCGCGGTGCTGGCGGTGATCACCAGCCAGGTTTTGCGCCAGCGCCTGGCGGTGCAGGACAACCTGCAGCAACACCGCCTTGGCCTGCTATGCGCGCGAGAACTGCAAACCCGCTTTGCCGTCGAGCAGTACTGGCCGGCGGCAAACCAGGCTGGCGGTGAACTGAGCCAGGGCGGCCAGCGCTGCCACTGGCAACTGCAGCTGCGCCGCACCGGCGTACGCGACCTGCGCCGCGGCGAGCTGCTGTTGTTCGCCGACCGCGACCAGCGCCTGCCGCTTGGCCAGTACACCGTGTTCCTGGCGCGGCCATGAGTTACAGAAACCGTGAAGCTTGCGCGGCCCCTGTGGGAGCGGGCATGCCCGCGAAGCCGGCGACTCGGTGTATGGCACCGGCTTCGCCGGTGTTCGCGGGTGAACCCGCTCCCACAGAGGCCCGGTTCCACCCTGCGCAGGTGCCTGCCCCTGGATCCGCCATGAGTTACAGAGATCGTGAAGCTTGTGCTGCCCCTGTGGGAGCGGGCATGCCCGCGAAGCAGGCGACTCGGTGTATTGCACCGGCTTCGCCGGTGTTCGCGGGCGCGCCCGCTCCCACAGAGGCCCGGTTCCACCCCGCGCAGGTGCCTGCCCCTGGATCAGCCGTGAGTGACAGAGATCGTGAAGCTTGCGCTGCCCCTGTGGGAGCGGGTTTACCCGCGAAGCAGGCGACTCGGTGTATGGCACCGGCTTCGCCGGTGTTCGCGGGCGCGCCCGCTCCCACAGAGACCCAGTTCCACCCCGCGCAGGTGCCTGCCCTTGGATTAGCAGTGAGTTACAGAGATCGTGAAGCTTGCGCGGTCCCTGTGGGAGCGGGTTTACCCGCGAAGCAGGCGACTCGGTGTATGGCACCGGCTTCGCCGGTGTTCGCGGGTGAACCCGCTCCCACAGAGGCCCGGTTCCACCCCGCGCAGGTGCCTGCCCTTGGATTAGCAGTGAGTCACAGAGATCGTGAAGCTTGCGCGGTCCCTGTGGGAGCGGGTTTACCCGCGAAGCAGGCGACTCGGTGCATTGCACCGGCTTCGCCGGTGTTCGCGGGTGAACCCGCTCCCACAGAGGCCCGGTTCCACCCCGCGCAGGTGCCTGCCCCTGGATCAGCCGTGAGTGACAGAGATCGTGAGGCTTGTGCTGCCCCTGTGGGAGAGGGTTTACCCACGAAGCAGGCGACTCGGTGCATGGCACCGGCTTCGCCGGTGTTCGCGGGCGCGCCCGCTCCCACAGAGGCCCAGTTTTACCCCGCGCAGGAGCGTGCGCCTGGATCAGCCGTGAGTGACAGAGATCGTGAAGCTTGCGCGGTCCCTGTGGGAGCGGGTTTACCCGCGAAGCAGGCGACTCGGTGTATGGCACCGGCTTCGCCGGTGTTCGCGGGTGAACCCGCTCCCACAGAGACCCGGTTCCACCCCGCGCAGGTGCCTGCCCCTGGATCAGCCGTGAGTGACAGAGATCGTGAAGCTTGCGCGGTCCCTGTGGGAGCGGGCATGCCCGCGAAGCAGGCGACTCGGTGCATGGCACCGGCTTCGCCGCTGTTCGCGGGCGCGCCCGCTCCCACAGGGAGGGCGCATACCCGTCAGCCTTGGACCCAGCCCAGCAAGCACCGCCAGGCCGGCCTTACCCTGATCGAGCTGATGGTCGCCCTGGCATTTACTGCTGTGCTCGGCATCATGCTCTCCGCCCTGGTAAACGGCTGGCTCAAGGTTCGCGAGCGCCTGCAGGTCACCACGCAGGAAACCTCGGTGCTGGACTTTTGCCTGGCCTTGGAGCGTCGCTTCGATAGCCCGGTAATGCGCCGGGTCTACGACCAGCGCCTGCCCTTGGCCAGCCGCTGGCTGGACTGGCAACCGGCAAGCAACCAGTTGCTCTGGGTCGCCAGCACCGGCATGCCGGAAGCCGAGGGCGGCTCGCGCCTGCAGCGCCAGCGCCTGCGCTTCGAGGCCCGCGAGCAGCGCCTGCTGCTGGAAAGCTCGGCCGATCTCTATGCCGCCGCCGCCCCACGCTGGGTCCAGCGCGAGCGGCTCGACCGGGTCAGCGCCATGAATGTTCTTTATTACCAGGGCGGCCGCTGGCTGGCCTGGCCTTCCGACCAACCTGCGCACCCCGGCCGTGGCGTGCGTCTGGAACTGCAGCGTGACGGAGCACCCTATGTCTGCACCTTCGCCCTCCCGTGGGGGCGCTCATGAAGTTTGAATGGCGGCGGCGTAGCCCGGCCCAGTCGTGGTTGTTGCTGCGACCAGGCGTTGTCTGGCACTGGGCGCTGGCCGAGGGCGGCCTTGTGCAACGCCATGGGCAGGGCGAGCCCCCGGCGAACCTGCAGGCCCGTGTGGCGTTGATCCTGCCTGCCGAGGCCTGCAGCTACTTCCGCGTGCCGGCACCGCCGGGGCTCAAGCGTGAAGAATGGCCGTTGTTGCTCGAAGACCGACTGCTGCAGGCCATCGACGAGGTGACATGCGCTTGCCTGGCCCGCGAACCCGGCCATCTTCGGTTACTGGTAGTGGCCCGTCAGCAACTGGAGAACTGGCGCGGGCAGTGCGCCGAATGGGGCTTGCAGGTGGCACGGTGCTGGGCAGAACTACAGCTGCTGCCGCCCCCCGAGTCGGGACATGCCTGGCAATGGCAGCGCACACCCGGCATGTATTTGTACAAAGGGCTGGCCGAAGACAGGCAGGAGCACTGGCTAGCCTGGCCGGACGCATTGGGCGAGGTGCCACGGCAACCGTGGGCGGAGCTGCAAAAGGTCGCGCTGAGCGGCGACTGGCCCAGTACGCTGGCACCGCTCGATACATTGCCAGGCCTGTTCGAGCGTACCCGCAAGGTGCGCTCGCTGCCGGTGATTTCCCGGCCGCAGCAACGGCTGCTCGCGGCCTGTCTGGTACTGGCTGCCGTCTGGGGCGGGCTGTGGTTGAGCAAGCAATGGGCCCAGGCGCAACTCTGGCGCAGCCAGGTCATCGCCGTGACTGGTGAGCAGGCCAGCCCCCGGCACGCCGCGCAGGCCCTCAAGCGCCTGCGCGAAAGTGAATTGCAACAGCAGCTGCGCACGCGCCAGCTCGAAGACCTGCAGACGGCGTTGCAGGCCTGGCTGCGTGACCACCCCGGCTGGCGCCTGCAAGCGGTGCGTTTCGATGGCCAGCGTTGGCACCTGCGTCTGGAGGGTGAAGGCAGTGCGCCGCCATGGAGCGAGATGGCAACAGCTGCCGGGGCCTCGGTCCAGATGCAGGACGGCCAAGTGGTGTTCGACCTGGGAGCAGCCTCATGAACCGGGACTGGATACAGCGTCATCGCTTGAAGTTCGCATGGGCACTGATTGCCCTGTTGCTGACCTCCCTGGCCCTGCGCACAGGCCTTGCGCAATGGCGCGAGCTCAGCCAGTGGCGCGGGCTGGCCGAACAGGCCGCCAGCCTGCAAGGCGGCCCTGGGTTGAGCCTGGAGCGGCTCCGACAGTCTGCCCAGGCGCGGCAGATCGAACTGGCCGAGGTCGATGCGCAGGGCAAGACCTGGCAACTGCGTGGGAATGTGGCCGACGAGCGAGTGCTGCAAGGCTGGTTGCAGACCCTGCGTGCAGAAGGCGTACAGCCATTGCAGTGGGGGCTGGAACAGCATGAAAAGAGATTGCGCTTCGACCTGGTGGTGCGGCCATGAGCCGAAGAAGTGTGGCGTGGGTGCTGCTGGTTTTCGCCGTGACATTGGTGGTGGAGCTGCCGGCCAGCTGGGTGGTGCGGGGGATAGGCCTGCCAGCGCGTGAGGTCAGCGGCAGCCTGTGGCAAGGCCAGGCGCAGCAACTGGGACCGGTCGGGCCATTGCGTTGGGCGGTGCAGCCCTGGCGCTTGCAGGCGAACGCGCAGCTGGGCTTCCAGGGCCAGGCCTGGCAGTTGCGCGCCGAAGGCTGGCCATGGCGCTGGCGGCTGGAGGCGACGGCCATGGGGGCCCAGGCGACGGTGGCGACGGATTACCGCTTGGCCGGCCAGTGGCAGGGCACGTTGCGGGTGCAGGGGGCAGGGCGGCAATGCCGTGCCAGCGAAGGCCGCATGACGGTAACCGACCTTGCCCTGAGCGAGCCCTGGTCACTGGGCTTGGGGCAGGGCTGGCTGGAAATGGATTGCCGCAGCGGCTGGCATCTGCGCGGGCAGCTGGCGCAGCAGGGGCAGCATCAGTTGGCCGTGGATGCCGACCTGCCCGCGCGACGGGCACAGGTGGTGGTCGAGTTGCAGCCGGAGGCGGCGCTGACGCCTTTGCTGCGTGGGGTGCAGTGGCTTGGGCCGCAGGCGCTGGCAGGGCAGCGAGACTTGCGCTGGTAGACTGATGTTATCGCCGGCCAGCTGGCTCGGCGTGTGTAGGAGCGGCCTTGTGTCGCGAAAGGGCTGCAAAGCAGCCCCCGGGTTTCAGCGCATATGCACAAATTGCTGGGGCTGCTTTGCAGCCCTTTCGCGACACAAGGCCGCTCCTACAACCAATCAACTGTCTGGCCCAAATGCTAAAAGAGGGCACGAAGCCCGTGCCCTCCAGCGCGGCGCCTGCTTCAGTTTTTCTTGCCCTGCACACTCGAAGCCCACTGCTCACTGCGATTGTGCCCACTGGTCCTCAACAACCCCAGGTCCAGTGCATTTTCCCCATCCGCCGCACCCTTGCCCTTGGCTAGCTCGGCCACTGCCGTGCCCAGGTCCACCGGTGAGTTGGACGCATCGATCGACACATCCCGGCGATAGTCGTTACCGCTCAGTGTTTCGCGGGTAACCGAGTTGGCGTCGAGCACCACATCGCCTTTGGCCGACTGCAAGCGTGCCCCCACCAGGTGAGCGTTGCCACCAACCTGCAGGTCGATACCGTCGCTACCTTTGAGCGTGGTCTGCTGGCCTACGCTGTCGCGCTGCGCGTGCGACACGTCGAGGCTGAAGGTGGGCGAGAGCCCCGGGTCTGCCTTGCTCAGGGCGGAGCCAGCTTTTTCATTCACCTTGCTCCCCAGCGGCCCTGCCACCGAAGTGGCCGCGTTGACGTAGCCTCGCGGGTTTTTCTCCTGGCTCAGCCGGGCATCGCCTTTCACGCTCAGAGTATTGACGTTGTCCTTGCGGCTGGCGATGCGCAGGTCGCCGTCGATCACTCCATCGATACGCCCCGTCTCCAGGGTGACGCCTTCGAGGCGGGTATCGCCACGGCTTTGCAGGTCGATGCGCTCGGCGCGCAGGTCGCTGGCGTTCCAGGTGAGGTTGTCGCGCTTGTCGAGCTCCACCTTTAGGCGGCCATGCAGGCCGCGGGTGTCGAGCGCGCCCTTGGCCATGTCGAAGCCGGCTCCGGCGGTGATGTCGAGGTTGTCACGTCGCTCCTGGCTGGAGGACGCTTCCACCAGCATGCCGCCATTCGATGCGTCGAGGGTTATCTGTTCGGCCGAGGCCTGCAGGCCTTCAAGGTGCAGGGCGATATCCTCGCGGGCGCTGCTGCCCAGGGTCACTGTGCCGTTGCTGGCGAACAGGGCATTCACCGCCTGGCGTGCCTCTTCTTCCTGCTTGCCGTGGCTGAAGTGGCCGCCGATGGCACCGCCCTTGGTGTTGCCAGCCTTGACCGCCAGCTCCACGCCGCCGCCCATCTTGGCGCCGGTAGCGTTCTGGGTGTCGCTGGCCGCCTTGACCTGCAGCCGACCGCCGCTTTGCAGTTGAATGTCGCCGGTCTTGGCCTCACGGCTGCCAATGCGGGTGCCTTCGAGCAACAGGTCGCCGCCACTGCTCAGCTGTATCTGGCCCTTGGCGTCGATCTGCGCCACCTGGGCCTTGCTCTGTGTGCTCTGGTTCTGGCCGTGGTCGAGGTAGCCCCGGCCATCGACGCCGGTGCTGCCCGGGCGGTTGCCGACCTTGGCCCAGGCATTGCCGTCGAGCTGGCGTGACTGCTGTTCGGTCTGGTCGTTTGCCTGTGGCAATGTCAGCGAACCGGCACTGCTGATGACCACGCTGCCTTCACCGCCATCGATGCGCGTCCCTTCATAATGGCCAGAGCTGCCCAGTTGCACCTGGATACCCTGTTGCCCATACAGGCTGCCGGGTACGGCGCTGCTGGCGCTGTCCTTCTTGTCCAGCGAGCCGCCTTTGCCGGCGGCGCGTGCATTCAGGTCTTCGCCGGTGCTGGTGTCCAGGCGCACATCGCCGCCGTAGGCCAGGCGTTGCACGGTATTTTCCTGGGTGTTCTCGGCCGCCTGCATCTGGTGTTGTCGGGCCTCGATCTGCAGCTTGCCGGCGTTGGCGCGCCAGGCGGTGCCCTGGTCGGTGATGTTGTCGGCCTTGACTTCGACCTTGGCCCCGGCCAACTCGCTCACCTGGGCAAAGCCGCGGCGCTGGTTTTCCAGGCGCTTGAGGTGGTCCACGGTCATGTCGGCGCCAACGCTGGGCGGCGCCATGGCGTCTTCGGGGGAGGCTTGCTGGAAGCGTGCGGCTTCTTCGCCCAGCACCAGGCGTTCGATGGGGCGGGTAAGGTCGCGGTACTCGACACTGGCGCCGAGGCTGCCCGACCAGTCGTTACGGCGTTGTTCACGTTCCTCGGTATCCTGCACCGCGCGGTTGTCGATGCGTTTGGCCGTTACCTGCAGGGTGTTGCCGGCCTTGACGCGTGCGGCCTCTGTGACCAGTTCATCGCCATTCAGCTTCAAGTCGCCGCTGGCCCGCAATGTGCTGCGTTGCACCTTGCTGTCGCGTTCGGTCTGCACCTGGCGGTTGTGATGGCCTTCGAACAAGCTGCCCAGCCGGTCGATGCCGCCGGTCACCGTCAGGCCGCCGCCACTGTTGGTGGTGCTGGTGGTTTTGTCGCGGTCGTTGCGGGTTGCCCCCAGGGTCACCTTTTGGGCCTGCACATCGAGGTCGCCTGCGACGGCCTTCACCGTGGAACCGTTGACTTGCAGGTGAGCCCCGCTGCCAAGGCTCACCGACGCGCCCTCGAGCTCACTGGCAACCTGGCTGGTGGTGCGCTGCTTGCTGCTGGTGGTGGCGACGTCATAGGCAATGCCGGCCGAATATTGGCGGGACTCGGGCTTGCCATCCTCGGCCTCCTGGGTCTGCTTGGCGCTGGCAGTGAAACCACGTTGCTGGTTGCGGGTTTCGCGCTCGTCAACCGCTTGCGCGCTGGTAATCAGCAGGTCGCCCTTGGCCTCTACCTGCAGGTGCCCGCCCGCTGCGACCTTGGCGCCCTGGATGCGCATTTCCTCGGCGCTGGCCAGGCGCAGATTGGTGGCCGAGCTGACGTCGCTGGTAAGTACCTGTTGCGTACGCTCGGTGTTCTCGTGGTCGCTGCCAATCAGGCCGAACAGCTTGCTGTCGCTGGTCCGGTCGGTGGAGGTGGTGCGGCCATGGTCGGCTTCGATGGCCAGTGCACCTTTCGTGCTGTAGAGCACCGCGTCCTCCTTGCCGTGCACGGTACTGCCCTTGATGGCCACCTGGTCAGCTACCACGGCCAGCTTGCCATCCGCCGTGACACTGCTGCCGGCAACGGCCTGGCCTTCGCTGTCGTTACCCTTGCGGTCGGCAAAGAAGGTGCCGGATACCAGATCGCCACGATAGTCGCGCCGGGTACCGCGCTCCTGCAGCGCGGTGGTACCGATGGTTGCCTCCTTGGCTTCGATTGTCATGTCGCCGCGGCTGTGCAGGCTGCTGCCTTTCACATCGACGGTATTCTTGGCCTTCAGCGTCATGCGCTGGGCCTGGAGCGCACTGCCTTGCGCGGTTTCCTTGTACTGGTCGGTATCGCTGTCACCGCGCCACAAATCCTTGCGGTGGCGAACCTGCTCTTCGGTGTGCTGGCTGTCGATGCCGGCAGCGATGGCCAGGTTGGCGCCGCTGTCGAGGGTCAGCTCATTGCCAGCATCCACCTTGGCAGCCACCAGGCGCATGTCGTCAGCGGATTGCAGCAGCACGCCGTCCTTGCCTTGCAAGCTGCTGCCCTGTTGCTGCTGCTGGGTGGTGGTGGTTTCGCGGTTGTAGGTTTCGCGGGTGACGAACAGGAACTTCTTGTTCCAGCTGTCGCTGTCGCGCTCGATGTTCTCGCGGGTCGTGGCATCCAGCGTGAGCTTCTTGCCGGCCTTGGCCTCGATTCGTCGAGCTTGCCCATCGACGGTTTCGAGGGTCAGGTCATCGGCAGCGGTCAGCCGCAGATCACCCTGTTCGCTGTGCAGTTCGACGGGGCTGTCGGCCTTGCCGCTGACTTGCAGGGCGCCGGCCGACTGGATGTCGACCCCGTCGATACCCAGCAGCTGCGATGCCCCCACACGCACACCGGCACCTTCTGCGGTGCTCACCACGCGAATGCGCCCGGCGCGCATGGCGCCGAACAGGCTGGCATCGATGCTGGACGGGGTGCCGGGCAGGTGTTCGACAATTTCGCCGCTGGTGCTGTCGATGCGGTTGCGACCGACGGTGATATCGATGGAGTTGCGCGCCATCAGCAGCCCTTTGCCGTCCACGCGCGGGGCGATCAGCTCGAGGGCGCCGTTGGGGTTTCGCTGGCCGCCCTCGAGCACTTGCAGGGTACCGCTGGCGTTCAGCGTGTCGAGGTACTTCAGTTGCTGGCCCTCGAACTCGGGGCTGCCCACCACGAAGCCGGCGCGTGTGGTGTTGATGAAACTGCCGCCGTTGAGGGTGATGCCGTTGGGGTTGGCCAGGATGTAGTCGGCCGGGCGGCCGAAGATTTCCTGCGGCCCTTCGATCAGCGAGGCGTTGCGGCTGACCACCTCGTTGAGGATGGTCGAGGCGGCCTGGCCCTGGAATTGCGGGTTGGCCGCCAGGGCACCGGCCAGCTCCGACTGCCCGGCCTGGGTGGCATTGTTCAGCACCACCCCGGAGCGGTCGACGTTGTAATCGAGGAACTGGTTGTGCGACAGCCCGTTGGCGTTTGGCGCGACAATATCGATGACCGGGACGCCGTGGCCGTCGTTGATGACCGGTGTGCCGCCGGGGCCGCTGGTTGCTGTCAGGCCGCCCTGGGCCAGTGCGGCGCCGGGCCCGAGAAGGGCGAGGAAGATGGCCCAGCGCAAGGTATCTGGGTGGGAAGACGACTGCGAGAGTGTTTGCATGTTCTCGTTCTCTTTGTTGTGGGTGAATCAGATGTTCAGGGCCAGTTCCACTACCCAGAAGCCGGGTTCCAGCAGCGGGCGGGGCAGGTCGCTGGCGTACAGCGCGCGTTGGTAGCCCAGGCGCAGGTGGCTGCCGGGCAGGCTCAGTTCGGCACCGGCGGTGGCCCCGGCAAGGCGTTGTGAAGGCTTGCCTTCGGCAGTGCGGGTCCAGCCCAGGTCCAGGCCGATGTAGGGGCGTACTTGCAGGGGAGCGGTCCAGCCCTCCGGCAGCGGCTGACTGACGGTGTTGCGCCAGGCGGCGCTGCTGGCACCGGAGTAGGTACGCAGGCGAAACCCGCGCACGGCCGAATCGTCGCTGACCAGCAACTGCTCGACGGCAGGTAGCGGGTCACTGCTGTATTGCAGACTCAGCTCGCTCTGCCAGCGCCATAAGCGGCTGGCCGGGCCCTGGCGCAGGTGCAGCAGGTTGGCGCGGTACTTGCGAAAATCCGGGCGCAGGCGTTCCGCCCCCAGCGGTGAGCGGTCAGCGCCGAAGGCGTCGATACCCTGGGCGACACCGAGGTAGCCATTCCACAGGCCTCCCTGGAGCCAAAGCAGGTTGATACCCGCCTCCACGGAGACCAGGGTGGGGCTCTGCTGGACGATCACCGCGCCAGCGCTGCGGTTGACCATTTGCTTGCGGTCCAGCCGGGCGCTGGCGCTGAGCATGCCTTGCTGGTTGCGCCACAGTACCCGCTCGACGCTCAGGCCCTGGTAGCTGCTACTGCCGTCGGTTACCTGGCGGCTGTGTGGGAGCGGCGCCTCGTAGCGCAGCTCGCTGGCGCTGAGCGCGAAGGTCCAGGCGCCGTAGGGGATGCTGTAGTACAGCGAGATGCCTTGGCTTTGCCCAGGCGCATCGAGCACCGTGCCGTTCAGCGACAGGCGCAGGTCATCATTGAGGCCCAGTGGGCTGTCCAGGCCGAAGCCGAGGTTCAGGCGATGACGCCCGGTCAGGTCGCTGCCGCGGTTGTCGAAGCGGCTGTCCAGGTGCCCGCGCGAGGCCACCTTGCGCGGCTGCACGACAACCCGGGTGCCGCCCTGCAGTTCGCCGGGCAGCAATTCTGCGGACAGGTCATAAGCGCGCAGGCGGTTGAGCTGGTCGAGGCCTTGCTCCAGGGCTGGCAGGTACAGTGGCTGCCCGAGCAGGCCGGGAAAGGCGCCGGGGAGGGACAGGGGCAATTCGGGGCCGGCCATTTCGATGGTCTCGACGAACCCCTCGACGATGACCAGGTTCAGCGGTGCGCCGTCTTGTGGCGGTTGCTGCAGGTAAGGCCGGCTGGTTGGGTATCCGGCTTGTACATAGCGCTGGGTTATGGCTTTCAGCAGCCCGTTGATTTCCGCAATGCCCATGCACGGGGTAATGAACCTGCGAAGGGTTGGCGTTAGCGCCGAGTCGGAAAGCTTGCGGTTGCCGGCCACGCGTACGCCGGTGATGGCCCAGCAGCGCTGGTCGTGCGGGAGGGGGGCGGTGGTGTCGTGGCTTTCAGCCGGGGCGGGCTGGCGCTGCCAGCGTTCCAGCCGCTGTTGCTGTTCCAGCTGTTGCAGCCCGCGCTGCTGATCGCGCAGTTGCTGGCTGGCGGGGTCGTCGGCCAGCGCCCGGGTCGCGGCCAGCAAACCGGACAGGCAGCAGGTGAGCGCCCAGCAGGTGGCGCGGTGAATGTGGAACGGCATTGAAGCACCCCGCAAATGATGTACGGATTTCGTACTCGTCTGCGTGGATGCTAAAAACTAAGGGGTTCGCCTGGATGCAGTACCCGGCCTAAGCGCTTGTAAGGCGCGTTCTTGCCTGGAGGTGGGAAGCTTCCTACAGCATCAGTTGAAAGGCCCGCTATCAGGGCCGAATTTCGATCAACGTGCCATCCCGCACCAGGTCCCACACTTCCTGCATGTCGCGGTTTCGCATGGCAATACAGCCGTCCGTCCAGTCCAGGGTGTGGAAGTACCACTCCGGATACTCGTCGTTGATCGGCGTGCCATGGATCATGATCATGCTGCCGGCGCTCACCCCTTCGCGGGTGGCACGGGCGGCATCGGTGATGTTCGGGTAATTGATGTGCATGGCCAGGTTGAAGCGGTCGCTCTGCT
Organism: Pseudomonas sp. B23(2017); assembly: GCF_002113725.1. Classification (NCBI taxonomy): domain Bacteria; kingdom Pseudomonadati; phylum Pseudomonadota; class Gammaproteobacteria; order Pseudomonadales; family Pseudomonadaceae; genus Pseudomonas; species Pseudomonas sp. B23(2017). The sequence goes on from NZ_NEJM01000011.1 coordinate 112,403, forward strand.
TGCGCCAGTCCAGCCAGTACAGGCCCTCGGGGGTTTTCTTGTCGCCTTCGCGCTCCTTGGCGCCCTTTGGCTGCTTGCCTAGCGAGATACGGTAGGTTTTCAGCGGTTCGCCACGGCTGATCAGCTGCAGGCGGCGCTCGGACTTGATCACCAGTACCTTGTCGATCAGCGGTTGCATGGCCTGCTGCGAAGGCGATGGGGTTTGCGCTGCCGGCTGGGGCTTGCGGATGATGGTCTCGGTGAAGGCCGCCTGGGACACCGAGGTAACGCAAAGGCAGAAAAGGGCAAGCAACCAGCGCATGTAACGGTATCCCTGAAGGCTTCTAGGTAATGGGCGAGACGTTCATCGGCGGCAGGTATTCATGGCCTATGGGGTAGTGCTGCCCGATGCGATCGCGATAGTAGCATTCTAGTGTGCGAGTGACGGTGCGGAAAGCCAGCTCGCCCCACGGTATCTCATGTTCCTCGAACAGCCGCACCTCCAGGCTTTCGACACCGACCGCGAAATCAAGGTCCGCCAGCTCGGCGCGGAAGAACACGTGCACCTGGTTGATGTGTGGCAAGTCGAACAGCTGGTACAGGTTCATGCTGCCGACCCGGGCGCAGGCCTCCTCGACGGTTTCGCGACGGGCGGCCTGATCGAGGGTTTCGCCGTTTTCCATGAAACCGGCAGGCAAGGTCCAGAAACCGCGGCGTGGCTCGATGGCGCGCCGGCACAGCAGCACCTGGCTGCCCCAGGTCGGCAACACGCCGGCGACGATGTTGGGGTTCTGGTAGTGGATGGTCTGACAAGACTCGCAGACATACCGCAGGCGGCTGTCGCCATCGGGGATCCGCTGAGTGACCGGCTGGCCGCACGCGCTGCAGAATTTCATGTGTCGTTCCTTTTTGCTCTGGGCTATCTTGGCGCGCCGGCCGTGCTGCCGCAAGCGCACGGGGCTTGGGTGCTTCGCGCCTTTGGTGCATCATGCAAGGCAGGCCTTGGATACGAGCGTGCGCAATGCTGGACGAGCTACTTCGCCGAATGAGCAACCACCAACCCGCATCACTGGAAACCGACCGGCGGTTCCCCGAAGCGGCGGTCCTCTTGCCCATTACCCGCAGCGAAGCGCCCGAACTGGTCCTGACCCTGCGCGCCAAGGGCCTGTCCACCCACGGCGGCGAAGTGGCCTTTCCCGGTGGCCGCCGTGACCCGGAAGACCCGGACCTGGTGTTTACCGCGCTGCGGGAAGCCGAAGAAGAAATCGGCCTGCCGCCAGGCCTTGTGGAAGTGATCGGCCCACTCAGCCCGCTGATTTCGCTGCACGGCCTGAAAGTGACGCCATTCGTCGGGCTTATCCCCGATTTTGTCGAATACCGTGCCAATGATGCCGAGATCGCGGCAGTATTCACCGTGCCGCTGGAATTCTTCCGCCAGGACCCGCGCGACCATACCCACCGTATCGATTACCAGGGGCGCAGCTGGTATGTGCCCAGCTATCGCTATGGCGAATACAAGATCTGGGGGTTGTCGGCGATCATGATCGTCGAACTGGTCAACCTGCTGTTCGATGCCGGCATAAGCCTGCACCAGCCCCCTGAGCGTTACATCGAAAACTGAGCGGGGCCAACCCCGTCGTCTGCGTTGCAGCCTGAGGAGCAAGCATGAAATACCGCCTGGGCGACCTGCGGGTCGAGAGCCACCCTACCAGTTGGGCCGCACCCAACGCCACGCTGATCGGCAAGGTGCGCCTGCAGGCCGATGCCAGCGTGTGGTTTGGCGCGGTGCTGCGCGGGGACAACGAGCTGATCGACATTGGCGAGGGTAGCAACGTGCAGGATGGCACGGTGATGCACACCGACATGGGCTCGCCGCTGACCCTGGGCAAGGGCGTGACCGTTGGCCACAACGCCATGCTGCATGGTTGCACGGTGGGCGACTACAGCCTGGTTGGTATCAACGCGGTCATCCTCAATGGCGCGCGCATCGGCAAGCATTGCATCATCGGCGCCAATGCGCTGATTGCAGAAGGCAAGGAGATCCCCGACGGTTCGCTGGTGATGGGCTCGCCGGGCAAGGTGGTGCGCGAGCTGACCGAACAGCAGAAGCGCATGCTCGAAGCCAGTGCCGCGCATTACGTGCACAATGCCCAGCGTTATGCACGGGAGTTGGTGGTTGACGATGAGTGATGTGGTAGAGCGGCCGGTGGCCTCGCCGTGCGTGAGTATCTGTGCGCTGGACGAGCAGGATATCTGCACCGGTTGCCAGCGAACCGTGGCCGAGATCGGCCGCTGGGGGCGGATGGACAACGACGAGCGCCGGGCGGTGCTCAAACTTTGCCATGAAAGGGCAGTAGAGGCCGGCCTCATCCTGTAGGGCTGACTCGCCCCCCTGTGGGAGCGGGTTCACCCGCGAACACCGGCGCAGCCGGTGCCATCCACCGTGTTGGATTCTTCGCGGGTGAACCCGCTCCCACAGGCTGCGCGTAGCCCTCGAACCTGATGCTGTACCTTTGAGAGCGGGTTTACCCGCGAACCAGCCAGCGGTAATCTGTGCGGCTTGCCCACAGACTACCCGCCATGTTCTATCTGATTGCCTACATCAGCAGCGTAGTGCTGATCAACTACGCCTTCTCCAGCGCGCCACACCTGGACATCATCTGGTCCGCCTGGGGCGGCCTGGTGTTCATCCTGCGCGACATGGTGCAGACCCGCTTCGGCCATGGCGCCCTGGTCGCCATGCTGGCGGCACTGGTGCTGTCCTATGTCACTTCGGAACCGGCCATCGCCCTGGCCAGTGCCACCGCGTTCTTCATTTCCGAACTGATCGACTGGCTGGTGTTCAGCATCACCCGCCGGCCGCTGCGCGACCGCTTGTGGCTGAGCTCGGCGCTGAGTATCCCGGTGGACACCTTCATCTTCTTCGGCATGATCGGCGCCCTGACCCCAGCCGTGATCGGCACCGCCATGGCCTCGAAATTCGCCGGTGTCACCGCCGTGTGGCTGGCCATGGCATTTCGCGCCCGGCGGGCCGCCGTGGCGGGTTGATGGTGTAGAATAGCGGTCCTTTTTCAGCGGGCGGCGCCAAGCCTGGTGCGGCCCCGGACGCCTTCGAGGACCTGAAATGACCCGTATCGGAACCCCCTTGTCGCCCACCGCGACCCGTGTACTGCTCTGCGGCTGTGGCGAGCTGGGCAAGGAAGTGGTGATCGAGCTGCAGCGCCTGGGCGTCGAAGTGATCGCCGTCGATCGCTACGCCAATGCCCCGGCAATGCAGGTGGCGCACCGCAGCCACGTGGTCAACATGCTCGATGGCCTGGCCCTGCGCGCGGTGATCGAGGCCGAGAAGCCGCACTACATCGTCCCTGAAATCGAAGCCATCGCCACCGCCACCTTGGTCGAGCTGGAAAACGAAGGTTTCAACGTGGTGCCGACCGCCCGCGCCACCCAGCTCACCATGAACCGTGAAGGCATCCGCCGCCTGGCCGCCGAAGAGCTGGACCTGCCAACCTCGCCGTACCACTTCGCCGACACCTACGAAGACTACGCCAAGGCCGTGGCCGATGTTGGCTACCCATGCGTGGTCAAGCCGGTAATGAGCTCGTCGGGCAAGGGCCAGAGCCTGCTGCGCAGCGATGCCGACCTGCAGAAGTCGTGGGACTACGCCCAGGAAGGCGGCCGCGCCGGCAAAGGCCGGGTCATCGTCGAGGGCTTCATCGACTTCGAATACGAAATCACCCTGCTGACCGTGCGCCACGTTGGCGGCACCACCTTCCTCGAGCCTGTCGGCCACCGCCAGGAAAAGGGCGACTATCAGGAATCGTGGCAGCCGCAGGCCATGAGCCCGAAGGCGCTGGCCGAGTCGCAGCGGGTGGCCAAGGCGGTCACCGATGCCCTGGGCGGTCGTGGCCTGTTTGGCGTGGAACTGTTCGTGAAGGGCGACCAGGTGTGGTTCAGCGAAGTCTCGCCACGCCCGCATGACACCGGCCTGGTGACCCTGATTTCCCAGGACCTGTCGCAGTTTGCCCTGCATGCCCGGGCCATTCTTGGCCTGCCGATTCCGGTAGTGCGCCAGTTCGGCCCTTCGGCTTCGGCGGTGATCTTGCCCGAGGGGCAGTCGCAGCAGACCAGCTTTGCCAACCTGGGCGCGGCGCTGAGCGAGCCGGATACCGGCATTCGCCTGTTCGGCAAGCCGGAAATCAACGGTACCCGCCGCATGGGTGTGTGCCTGGCGCGTGACGAGTCGGTTGAAGCGGCGCGTGCCAAGGCGACCCGTGCTTCGCAGGCGGTCAAGGTCGAGTTCTGATCCGGGATCGTAAGGGGCCGCGTTGCGGCCCTTTCGCCGGCAAGCCAGCTCCCACAGGGACTCCACAAGGCTTGAGGGCTGTGGAGGCTTTGTGGGAGCTGGCTTGCCGGCGATGGGCTGCAAAGCAGCCCCTGCTTTCTCAAAGTTCGGTATTGCGGGTCTCTTTCAGGCACAGCACGGCAATCAAGCTGATCACCGCCGCCACCGACACATAGCCCCCCACCCAGCTCAACCCACCCATGCTCACCAGCTTCTGGGCAAAGAACGGTGCCGCCGATGCGCCGACGATGCCGCCCAGGTTGTATGCCGCCGAAGCGCCGGTATAACGCACGTGAGTCGGGAACAGTTCAGGCAGCAGTGCCCCCATCGGCGCAAAGGTCACGCCCATCAGGAACAGTTCGATGGCCAGGAACAGCGCCACGCCTGCGGTCGACCCCGAAGTCAGCAGCGGCTCCATGGTAAAGCCCGAGGCCACTGCCAGCAGGCCGCCGACGATCAGCACCGGTTTGCGCCCGTAGCGGTCGCTGAGCCAGGCCGACAGTGGTGTGGCCAGGGCCATGAACACTACCGCGAAGCACAGCAGGCCAAGGAACGTCTCGCGGCTGTAGCCCAGCGTGGTCACGCCATAGCTCAGCGAGAACACCGTGGAGATGTAGAACAGCGCGTAGCACACCACCATCGCCGCTGCGCCCAGCAGGGTCGGCAGCCAGTATCTGGAAAACAGGTCGACCACCGGCATTTTCACCCGCTCGTGGCGGGCGACGGCCTTGGCGAATACCGGGCTTTCTTCAAGCTTCAGGCGCACATACAGGCCCACCAGTACCAGCGCGGCGCTGAGCAGGAACGGAATGCGCCAGCCCCACTCGCGGAACTGCTCGTCGCTGAGCACCAGGGCCAGGGTCAGGAACAGGCCGTTGGCGGCCAAAAAGCCGATCGACGGGCCCAGCTGCGGGAACATGCCGAACCAGGCGCGCTTGCCTTCCGGCGCGTTCTCGGTGGCCAGCAAGGCCGCGCCCCCCCATTCGCCACCCAGGCCCAGGCCTTGGCCAAAGCGCAGCAGGCAGAGGATGATCGGCGCCCATACACCAATGCTGTCGTAGCCTGGCAGCACGCCGATGGCCGTGGTGGACACGCCCATCAGCAGCAGCGAGGCGACCAGGGTCGACTTGCGGCCGATACGGTCGCCAAAGTGGCCGAACAGCGCCGAGCCCAGCGGGCGCGCCAGGAAGGCGATACCGAAGGTGAGGAAGGCCGCCAGCATCTGCGCGGTGCCTGACCCGGACGGGAAGAACACCGGGCCGATCACCAGGGCGGCGGCAGTGGCGTAGACGTAGAAATCGTAGAACTCGATGGCGGTGCCGATGAAGCTGGCGGTGGCTACCCGCGCGGGCGAGTTGACCGGTGCGGCAGGCGCTTCGGCATAGGTGCTGCTGGTTGTCATTGAATAGGTCCCTGACAGTCTGGTCCGGCTCCATTGGGATAAGCCCCGCGGCGTGCAATGCAAAAGGGCAGGCACGGTGGCGCGGGCGCCGGAGCGTTTTGTTGTTGTGTGCGCCCGACTGACGATAGCCCAAGGGGGATAGGGGCGGGGGCGGGCACTGTTCGGGGTGTTGAAGCAGGACCGCAGGGCGTGTCAGTGGAGCGGACTGGCCGTGGAGCGCCGGGTGCGGGTAGCAGGCGGGACGGCGGGGCTGGGTAAGCGTGACCCGAGTATAGCTATCGGGTCACGGTCCACACCAGTACCTTGCTGGCACAATTGTCCTCTGTTTCAAGGATTTCCAGGCGATAGCGGCCGATCTTCAGGCAAACGGCGCTTTCCGGGATGCTTTCCAGCGCCTCGGTGACCAGCCCGTTGAGGGTTTTCGGCCCGCCGTCGCAGGGCAGGTGCCAGCCCAGGCTGCGGTTGATCTCGCGCAGCGAAGCGGTGCCGTCGATGACGAAGGTGCCATCGGGCTGCGGGTGCACGTGAGGGTTGTCCAGGCTGTGTTCATCCTCGAACTCGCCAACGATCTCCTCGAGGATGTCTTCCAGGGTGACGATGCCCAGCACTTCGCCGTACTCGTCCACCACCACACCCATGCGGCGCTGCTGTTTGTGGAAGTTCAGCAGCTGCATTTGCAGGGGCGTGCTCTCGGGCACGAAATAGGGCTCGTAGCAGGCGCCGAGCAGCATCTCCAAGGTCAGCTCGGCCTTGGGCAGCAGGTGGCTGATCAGCTTGGTATTGAGGATTGCTTCAACCTGGTTGATGTCGCTGTGGTACACCGGCAGGCGGGTGTGGCGGCTGACGATCAGTTGCTCGATGATGCGCTCGATCGGCTCGTCGAGGCTGATGCCGTCGACTTCGTTGCGCGGTACCAGGATGTCGTTGACGGTCATCTTGTCCAGTGACTGCAGGCCGTCGAGCAGGCCGTGACGCGGTGCTTCGTGTTCCTCATCCTCGTCGAACTCGTCGGCTTCCTGCGGGTGCAGGGCCACGGCCGTGGGTTGCACGCGGAACGGACGCAGGATCAGTTTGGCGATGCCATCCAGCAGGTAGGCCAGCGGTTGCAACAGGGCGAGGGGTACTTTCAGCAGGCTGGTGCCGAGGCTGACGAACGCCTGCGGGTTGCGCCGGGCCAGGCGCCGCGGCAGGTATTCGGCAAACACCAGCAGGACGAGGGTGGCGGCCAAACCGGCCAGCCAGAAGCCGTGCTCGCCGCTATGGCGCTGGCCAACCAGGCAGGCCAGGCCCAGCACCAGCAGCTTGCCCAGGCTGGCGCACAGCACCAGGGCCTGGGCCGGCAGCACGGGCTGGCCGTCCTCGCCGGTGCGCAGCGCGCCATTGAGTTGCAGGCGGGCGGCATCCACCGCGGTGAACAGCGCCGACCACAACAGCGCCAGTGCCAGGGTGCCGAATAGCGGTGCGTACGGCAGGGTATCCATGGGCGGCCGTCAGATATGCAGGATGAATTCGCGAACCAGCTTGCTGCCGAAATAGGCCAGCATCAGCAGGCAGAAACCGGCCAGCGTCCAGCGGATGGCCTTGTGGCCACGCCAGCCCAGGCGGGTGCGGCCCCACAGCAGCACGCTGAATACCACCCAGGCGACACAGGCCAGCAGGGTCTTGTGTGCCAGGTGCTGGGCGAACAGGTTGTCGAGGAACAGCCAGCCGGAGATCAGCGACAGCGACAGCAGGCACCAGCCGGCCCAGAGGAAACCGAACAGCAGGCTTTCCATGGTTTGCAGCGGCGGGAAGTTGCGGATCAGCCCGGACGGGTGCTTGTTCTTCAGCTGGCGGTCCTGCAGCAGCAACAGCAGTGCCTGGAACACCGCGATGGTGAACAGCCCGTAGGCGAGGATCGACAGCAGGATATGCGCGAGGATGCCCGGCTCTTCGTTGACCAGCGGCACTGTGCCGGGTGGCGCGAACTGGGCCAGCAGCGCGGTCACCGCGCCCAGCGGGAACAGCAGCACCAGCAGGTTTTCCACGGGTATGCGCAAGCAGGCCAGCAGAGTCAGGGCGATGACCGCCACGGCGATCAGGCTGGCGGCACTGAAGAAGTCCAGGCTCAGGCCCAGCGGGGTGATCAGCTGGAAGAACAGCGCACCGGCCTGGGCGAGTACCGCGAAGGCACCCAGCAGGGCAAGCAGGCGCTTGTCGGCCTTGCGGTTCTGGGCAAGGTAAGAGCCCTGATAGATTGCCGCAGCTATATATAGGCCGGCGGCGATCAGGTTGGGGATGAGGCTGGGTGAGGAGAACATAAGTCCTGGTTGGCGAGCCTTAAAGAGACGGAGTTTGGCATAGATCGCGCTGGTCTAGGAAGACTGGCAGACCGCGGTGCGGCATTCGCGGGTGAACCCGCTCCCACAGGTACGGCGCCGGTTTCGAATGTGGTGCAGACCCTGTGGGAGCGGGTTCACCCGCGAAGAGGCCGGCACAGCCACCGAATATCTACCAGGCCGCCAGCAAGGTGTGCGCCGCCGCCGCACTTCGCTATAATCGCCGCCTTGCTGCGCCCGGCGGGTATGCATTCCCCCCCTGGGCGCCTGACAAACCTCGGCTTTTACTGGGCCTGAAAGGATCACCATGTTCGAAAACCTGACCGACCGCCTGTCACAGACGCTGCGCCATGTCACCGGCAAGGCCAAGCTGACCGAAGACAACATCAAGGACACGCTGCGCGAAGTGCGCATGGCCCTGCTCGAGGCCGACGTTGCCCTGCCGGTGGTCAAGGATTTCGTCAACAGCGTCAAGGACCGTGCAGTCGGCACCGAAGTGTCGCGCAGCCTGACCCCGGGCCAGGCGTTCGTGAAGATCGTCCAGGCCGAACTGGAAAGCCTGATGGGCGCGGCCAACGAAGACCTCGCGCTGAACGCCGCCCCGCCCGCCGTGGTGCTGATGGCCGGCCTGCAGGGCGCCGGTAAGACCACCACCGCCGGCAAGCTGGCGCGCTTCCTCAAGGAGCGCAAGAAAAAGAGCGTGATGGTGGTGTCCGCCGACGTCTACCGCCCGGCAGCGATCAAGCAGCTGGAAACCCTGGCCAACGACATCGGCGTCACCTTCTTCCCGTCCGACATCAGCCAGAAGCCGGTGGCCATCGCCGAAGCGGCCATCCGCGAAGCCAAGCTGAAGTTCATCGACGTGGTCATCGTCGACACCGCCGGCCGTCTGCACATCGACGCCGACATGATGGACGAGATCAAGGCGCTGCATGCCGCGGTCAAGCCGATCGAGACCCTGTTCGTGGTCGACGCCATGACCGGCCAGGACGCCGCCAACACCGCCAAGGCCTTTGGCGAGGCGCTGCCGCTGACCGGCGTGGTGCTGACCAAGGTCGACGGTGACGCCCGTGGCGGTGCCGCGCTGTCGGTGCGTGCCATCACCGGCAAGCCGATCAAGTTCATCGGTATGGGCGAGAAGACCGAAGCCCTCGAACCGTTCCACCCCGACCGCGTCGCCTCGCGCATCCTCGGCATGGGTGACGTGCTCAGCCTGATCGAGCAGGCCGAGCAGAACATCGACAAGGCCAAGGCCGACAAGCTGGCCAAGAAGCTGAAGAAGGGCAAGGGCTTCGACCTCGAAGACTTCCGCGACCAGCTGCAGCAGATGAAGAACATGGGCGGCCTCGGCGGCCTGATGGACAAGCTGCCGAGCATCGGCGGGGTCAACCTGTCGCAGATGGGCAACGCCCAGGGCGCCGCCGAGAAGCAGTTCAAGCAGATGGAAGCGATCATCAACTCCATGACCCCGGCCGAGCGCCGTGATCCGGAGCTGATCAGCGGCTCGCGCAAGCGCCGTATCGCCATCGGTTCCGGCACCCAGGTGCAGGACGTCGGCCGCCTGATCAAGCAGCACAAGCAAATGCAGAAGATGATGAAGAAATTCTCCGCCAAGGGCGGCATGGCCAAGATGATGCGCGGCCTTGGCGGGATGCTGCCGGGCGGCGGCATGCCGAAGCTGTAAACCCTATTCCGGGGGCCTGCCGTTTGTCCGGCAGGCGCCCAGACCCCCCGCCGTGGCGGGGCAATGGCCGCGGATTTCGCGGCTCAACCGGCAGATCTGGACGGCAGGGCAGGGCCTTGCCGAAAAAGTCATTTGCAAATGTCCGTGTATTCCCCGAGAATATGCGGCCTTTTGGGCACCCGTGTGCCTATTTGGCATTCAGATTTGCAGTACCAGCTGCTGTATCAACTGCAGCACCGACTATAGGAACGATGTTCACATGGTAACCATTCGTCTGGCCCGTGGCGGCTCGAAAAAGCGCCCATTCTACCACCTGACCGTGACCAACTCGCGTAACGCCCGTGACGGCCGTTTCGTTGAGCGCGTAGGTTTCTTCAACCCGATCGCTGCTGGCGCCGAAGTCAAGCTGTCGGTCAACCAAGAGCGCGTCAACTACTGGCTGAGCCAGGGTGCACAGCCGTCTGAGCGCGTTGCTCAGCTGCTGAAGGACGCTGCCAAGGCTGCTGCCTGAGTAGTATGAACGCGACGCCAGAAAAGGCTGACGACCTCATCGTCGTTGGCAAGATTTTTTCGGTTCACGGCGTTCGCGGCGAGGTGAAGGTGTATTCCTTTACCGATCCGATTGAAAACCTGTTGGATTATCCGCGCTGGACGCTTCGGCACGAAGGCAAGGTAAAGCAGGTCGAGCTGGTCAACGGTCGTGGCTCCCAGAAGGGCCTGGTCGTGAAACTGAAAGGCCTCGATGATCGTGATGAAGCCCGTCTTCTGAGCGGTTACGAAATCTGCATTCCGCGGAGCCTTTTGCCCAACCTGGCTGCTGACGAGTACTACTGGTACCAGTTGGTGGGCCTGAAGGTCATCAACCAGGACGAACAACTGTTCGGCAAGGTCGATCATCTGTTGGAGACCGGTGCGAACGATGTAATGGTGGTCAAGCCCTGCGCAGGCAGCCTGGATGATCGCGAGCGTCTGTTGCCCTATACGGCGCAATGCGTGCTCGACATCGACCTGGAAGCAGGCGTGATGCGGGTTGAATGGGATGCGGACTTCTAAACGATGGGTAACCTTCGCGTAGACGTCATCACGTTGTTCCCCGAGATGTTCTCGGCCATCACGGAGTACGGCATTACCAGCCGCGCGGTGAAACAGGGGTTGCTTCAGGTGACTTGCTGGAACCCGCGGGACTACACCACAGATCGTCACCACACGGTGGATGATCGGCCGTTTGGCGGTGGTCCGGGCATGGTGATGAAAATCAAGCCTCTGGAAGACGCCCTGGTTAGTGCCAGGCAAGCGACCGGAGCAGCGGCGAAGGTGATCTACCTTTCGCCACAAGGCCGCAAGCTGACTCAGCAGGCGGTCAAAGGCCTGGCCGAACAGGAATCGTTGATCCTGATCGCCGGTCGTTATGAAGGCATCGACGAGCGCTTTATCGAGGCTCATGTCGATGAGGAGTGGTCGATTGGCGACTATGTGCTTTCCGGTGGCGAGCTGCCGGCCATGGTACTGATCGATGCGGTTACACGGCTGCTGCCCGGAGCTTTAGGGCATGTGGATTCGGCGGAAGAAGATTCCTTCACCGACGGTCTGCTCGATTGCCCGCACTACACCCGGCCTGAGGTGTATGCGGATCAGCGTGTTCCCGACGTGTTGCTAAGTGGCAACCATGCACACATCCGGCGTTGGAGAATGAAGCAGTCCCTTGGTAGGACCTTCGAACGACGCGCCGATCTTCTGGAAAGTCGCTCGCTTTCTGGAGAAGAGAAGAAGCTGCTCGAGGAATATCTCCGCGAGCGGGACGATAGTTAAACGTATCGATGGTGGATCACGTATCCATCTTAGGAGCACAGCATGACCAACAAGATCATCCAGCAGCTCGAAGCCGAGCAGATGAGCAAGGAAATCCCGACCTTCGCACCAGGCGACACCGTTGTCGTTCAGGTTAAAGTGAAGGAAGGTGAGCGTTCCCGTCTGCAGGCGTTCGAAGGCGTCGTTATCGCCAAGCGTAACCGCGGTCTGAACAGCGCCTTCACCGTGCGCAAGATCTCCAGCGGCGTTGGCGTAGAGCGTACCTTCCAGACCTACAGCCCGCAAATCGACAGCCTGGCCGTGAAACGTCGTGGTGACGTGCGTAAAGCCAAGCTGTACTACCTGCGCGACCTGTCCGGCAAAGCCGCTCGCATCAAGGAAAAACTGTCCTGAGTGCAGTTTGCCCGGTGGCCAAGGCCGCCTAGCGAGAAAAAAGCAGCCTTCGGGCTGCTTTTTTGCGTTTTGAACCCCCGAAGATGTGATTGCCATGACTACCCGAGACCAGGAAATCCTGCGCCGCACCGAGCTGTCGGTGACCCGCGTGACCAAGGCGGTGTTCCCCAACACCACCAACCACCACAACACCCTGTTCGGCGGCACCGCCCTGGCCTGGATGGACGAAGTGTCGTTCATCGCCGCCACGCGCTTCTGCCGCCTGCCGCTGGTGACCGTGTCCACTGACCGCATCGACTTCAAGCACCCGATCCCGGCGGGCTCGATCGTCGAGTTGGTGGGATCGGTCATCAAGGTGGGTAATACCAGCTTGCAGGTGCAGGTGGATGTGTTCGTCGAGAACATGTACCTGGATGGGCGCGAGCGAGCGATTCATGGGGTGTTCAGCTTCGTCGCCATCGACGAGGACAAGCGCCCGGTGCCGGTTTTGCCCCAGGCCTGAGTTCTCCTGCACTGGCCCTTTCGCGGCTAAAGCCGCTCCCACAGGGATCGCACATACCTCGAGGGCGGTGATATTCCTGTGGGAGCGGCTTTAGCCGCGAAGAGGCCAGTACAGACAACAATTATGCTGCTGTGAAACACTAAGCCATCTCCAACACCCAGCAGCCCCGAATGCCCGCCCTAGACCACCCCCTGATCGACCAGTTCCTCGACGCCCTGTGGCTTGAAAGGGGCCTGTCCGACAACACCCGCATGTCCTACCGCAGCGACCTGGCTCTGTTCAACGGCTGGCTGCAGGAACACGGCGTCAGCTTGCCCGACGCCGGCCGCGACCTGATTCTCGACCACCTGGCCTGGCGCCTCGACCAGGGCTACAAGCCGCGCTCCACCGCACGCTTCCTGTCCGGCCTGCGCGGCTTCTTCCGCTACCTGCTGCGGGAAAAGCTGGTGGCCATCGACCCGACCCTGCAAGTCGACATGCCGCAACTGGGCAAGCCACTGCCCAAGTCGTTGTCCGAAGCCGACGTCGAAGCCTTGCTGCAGGCCCCGGACCTGGGCGAAGCCATCGGCCAGCGTGACCGCGCCATGCTCGAAGTGCTTTACGCCTGCGGCCTGCGGGTCACCGAACTGGTCAGCCTGGCCCTCGACCAGGTCAACCTGCGCCAGGGCGTGCTGCGGGTAATGGGCAAGGGCAGCAAGGAGCGCCTGGTGCCCATGGGCGAAGAGGCGGTGGTGTGGCTGCAACGCTACCTGCGCGATGGCCGCGCCGAACTGCTCAATGGCCGCCCCAGCGATGTCTTGTTCCCCAGCCAGCGTGGCGAGCAGATGACCCGCCAGACCTTCTGGCATCGCATCAAGCACCATGCCCGGGTCGCCGGCATCGACAAACCGCTGTCGCCGCACACCCTGCGCCATGCCTTCGCTACTCATCTGCTCAACCATGGCGCCGACCTGCGCGTGGTACAGATGCTGCTGGGCCACAGTGATCTGTCGACCACGCAGATCTATACCCATGTCGCCAAGGCCCGCCTGCAGCAATTGCACGCCCAGCACCACCCGCGTGGATGAATGTTTTTCATGTTCCGCCGACCGGTCCTTGCAAGGCCCTTCACCGGCGGTGTGATGTGGTAGGCTTGGGCGGTTTGCACCAAGGGCCGCACGGTCACCGCGTATTTTCCGCAGGTGGCGCCCTCCGGCCCCTGTCCGCCTTCAGGAGTTCCCATGCGCGTGACCCAGTTTTTCGCCGCCGCCGCGTTGGCGCTGGCCAGTACCTTTGCCGTTGCTGCGGCAACCGACAGCAATGCCACCGCCGAGCAGGCCATCCGTAAGTCGTTGCAGAACCTCGAGCTGGAAGTGCCCGTCGAAAGCGTGGCCAGCAGCCCGGTCAGTGGCCTGTATGAAGTCAAGCTGCAGGGCGGCCGCGTGCTTTATGCCAGCGGCGACGGCCAGTTCGTGATGCAGGGCTACCTGTTCCAGATCCAGGACGGCAAGCCGGTCAACCTCACCGAGAAGACCGAGCGCCTGGGCATTGCCAAGCTCATCAACGGCATTCCAGCCGCCGAGATGGTGGTTTATCCTGCCAAGGGCGAGACCAAGTCGCACATCACCGTTTTTACCGACACCACCTGCCCGTACTGCCACAAGCTGCACGCCGAGGTGCCCGAACTCAACCGCCGCGGTATCGAAGTGCGCTATGTCGCCTTCCCGCGCCAGGGCCTCGGTTCGCCGGGTGACCAGCAGTTGCAGGCCGTCTGGTGTTCCAGCGACCGCCGTGCGGCGATGGACAAGATGGTCGAGGGTGAGGAAATCAAGGCCGCCAAGTGCGCCAACCCGGTCAGCAAGCAGTTCCAGCTGGGCCAGTCGATCGGCGTCAACGGCACGCCGGCGATCGTCCTTGAAAGCGGCCAGGTCATTCCGGGCTACCAGCCGGCACCGCAGGTCGCCAAGCTGGCACTGGCCAAGTAATCCAATTCAGTACGCCGTCGTCATGGGGTGACGGCATGTTTCACGGTCGGCATAGGTGTCGGCCGTTCAATGGGGAGTTCACAGTGAAACCGGTCAAAGTAGGCATCTGTGGGTTGGGGACCGTCGGTGGCGGAACCTTCAATGTACTTCAGCGCAACGCCGAGGAGATCGCCCGCCGTGCCGGGCGCGGTATTGAAGTGGCACAGATTGCCATGCGCTCGCAGAACCCGAACTGCCAGATTACCGGTACCCCCATTACCGCTGATGTGTTCGAAGTTGCGAGCAACCCGGAGATCGACATTGTCATCGAGCTGATCGGTGGCTACACCGTGGCCCGCGAACTGGTGCTCAAGGCCATCGAAAACGGCAAGCACGTGGTCACCGCCAACAAGGCGCTGATTGCCGTGCACGGCAATGAAATCTTCGCCAAGGCCCGCGAGAAGGGCGTGATCGTCGCCTTCGAAGCGGCCGTGGCCGGTGGCATCCCGGTGATCAAGGCCATCCGCGAAGGCCTGTCGGCCAACCACATCAACTGGCTGGCCGGCATCATCAACGGCACCGGCAACTTCATCCTCACCGAAATGCGTGAGAAGGGCCGTGCCTTCCCGGATGTGCTGGCCGAAGCCCAGGCGCTGGGTTACGCCGAAGCCGACCCGACTTTCGACGTTGAAGGCATCGATGCCGCGCACAAGCTGACCATCCTGGCTTCGATCGCTTTCGGCATCCCGCTGCAATTCGACAAGGCCTACACCGAAGGCATCACCCAGCTGACCACTGCTGACGTGAATTATGCCGAGGCCCTGGGCTACCGCATCAAGCACCTGGGTGTGGCTCGCCGCACTGCCGAAGGTATCGAGCTGCGCGTACACCCGACGCTGATCCCGGCCGACCGCCTGATCGCCAACGTCAATGGCGTGATGAACGCCGTCATGGTCAACGGCGACGCTGCCGGCTCCACCCTGTACTACGGCGCCGGTGCCGGCATGGAGCCTACCGCTTCGTCGGTAGTCGGCGATCTGGTCGATGTGGTCCGTGCCATGACCTCCGACCCGGAAAACCGCGTACCGCACCTGGCCTTCCAGCCGGATTCGCTGTCGGCCCACCCGATCCTGCCGATCGAAGCCTGCGAAAGTGCCTACTACCTGCGCATCCAGGCCAAGGATCACCCTGGCGTACTGGCCCAGGTGGCCAGCATCCTCTCGGAGCGCGGCATCAACATCGAGTCGATCATGCAGAAGGAAGCCGAGGAACAGGACGGCCTGGTGCCGATGATCCTGCTCACCCATCGCGTGGTCGAGCAGCGTATCAACGACGCCATCGTCGCCCTGGAAGCCCTGCAGGACGTGGTCGGCAAGGTCGTGCGCATTCGCGTCGAGCAGCTCAACTAACAATAGTGCCGGCGGGCCGCCAGTGCGGCCCCGGCCCCAGCATCGAAGGTTTGCACCCATGCGCTATATCAGTACCCGCGGCCAGGCTCCGGCCCTCAATTTCGAAGACGTCCTGCTGGCTGGCCTGGCCAGCGACGGCGGTCTGTACGTCCCGGAAAACCTGCCACGCTTCACCCAGGAAGAAATCGCCTCGTGGGCCGGCCTGCCGTACCACGAACTTGCCTTCCGGGTGATGCGCCCGTTCGTCGAAGGCAGCATCGCCGACGCCGACTTCAAGAAGATCCTCGAAGAAACCTACGGCGAGTTCGCCCACGCCGCGGTTGCCCCGCTGCGCCAGCTGAACAGCAACGAGTGGGTGCTGGAGCTGTTCCACGGCCCGACCCTGGCGTTCAAGGACTTCGCCCTGCAACTGCTCGGCCGCCTGCTGGACCACGTGCTGGCCAAGCGCAACGAGCGCGTGGTGATCATTGGCGCCACCAGCGGTGACACCGGTTCCGCCGCCATCGAAGGTTGCCGCCGTTGCGACAACGTCGACATCTTCATCCTGCACCCGCACCAGCGCGTGTCGGAAGTGCAGCGCCGGCAGATGACCACCATCTTCGGCGACAACATCCACAACATCGCCATCGAAGGCAACTTCGACGACTGCCAGGAAATGGTCAAGGCCAGCTTCGCCGACCAGTCGTTCCTCAAGGGCACCCGCCTGGTTGCGGTCAACTCGATCAACTGGGCGCGGATCATGGCCCAGATCGTCTACTACTTCCACGCGGCCCTGCAGCTGGGTGGCCCGGCGCGTTCCGTGGCGTTCTCGGTGCCGACCGGCAACTTCGGCGACATCTTCGCTGGCTACCTGGCACGTAACATGGGCCTGCCGGTCAGCCAGCTGATCGTCGCCACCAACCGCAACGACATCCTGCACCGCTTCATGAGCGGCAACCAGTACGTCAAGGAAACCCTGCACGCGACCCTGTCGCCGTCGATGGACATCATGGTCTCGTCCAACTTCGAGCGCCTGCTGTTCGACCTGCACGGCCGCAACGGCGGCGCCATTGCCGAGCTGATGGCCAACTTCAAGCAAGGTGGCGGCTTCAGCGTCGAGCAAGACCGCTGGACCGAAGCGCGCAAGCTGTTCGACTCGCTGGCAGTGAGTGACGAGCAGACCTGCGAAACCATCGCCGAAGTGTTCGCCGCTACCGGCGAAGTGCTCGACCCGCACACCGCAATCGGCGTCAAGGCCGCCCGCGAGTGTCGCCGCAGCCTGGACACGCCGATGGTGGTGCTGGGTACCGCGCACCCGGTCAAGTTCCCGGAAGCGGTGGAGAAGGCCGGTGTTGGCAAGGCGCTGGAGCTGCCGGCGCACCTCAGCGACCTGTTCAGCCGTGAGGAGCGTTGCACGGTGCTGGCCAATGACCTGAAGGCCGTGCAGGGCTTTGTCAGCCAGCATGGCAACCGCGGCAAGCCGCTGTAACGGCGTTGCTTTCCGGGGCTGCTACGCAGCCCTTTCGCGACACAAGGCCGCTCCTACAGGAGAATCGCGTTCCCCTGTAGGGGCGGCCTTGTGTCGCGATGGGCCGCAAAGCGGCCCCAAAATCTAAGCCTTTTCCCACATCTCCATCAGAAACATCCTATTCGGCCCGCCCAGCGCAAAGCCTAAATTAGCCGGTCCTCCCATAAGGAGCGGCTCATGCACCAGCCCTACGTGTTGATCCATCAGGCTCGCCCATCCCATCAGATCCTCCTGCACCAGGCCCTCAATGCCCAAGGCATGTTCCATGTGCGCATCAGCGAAACCAGCGCAGACCTCGACGCCTGCCTGAACGCCGATCACCGCCCCGATCTGTTGATCCTTGACCACGCCATGCCTACCCGGGCCGGCCTTGCCTTGCTCGAACAGCAGCACCGAACCCTCGCTTTGCTGTTCGTCGGCCAGGCTATCCCCAAGCGCCGCAACCTTGCCCAAGAGGCCAGAAACCGGGGCCTGTGGGTGCTCGCCGAACTGCCCTGGCCGCTGTCGATGCCAAGCCTGCAGCGTGCCCTGCAAGCACTGCAGGTGCGCCCATGGCGGCGTATTCAAACTGTCACGTCCGCCCCGCATGCTCACTGAAGCAGCCGCGGTGTAACGAACTTTCCGCTGCGTCTGTTGGTCAGTTCCTCTATACCCCACCACGCAGCGAGTGATCCGGATGGAAAGAATCTGCAGACTGCTCAACGAAGCCCTGACCCCCTATCAGACCCACCTCGGCGTCGCCGATGCCCAGGGTAATCGCCAATTGACCATTCACGACCGCCTCGCCGGCATCACCCTGCGGCGCACGGTCAGCGAGCGCCAGTTGCAGGAACAAAGCCTGTTGATCGACCTGGTGGATGGCCTGCACCGCGACCTGCAGATCGCCGAAGGGCGTTTGCAGCCCTGTGTGATCGCGGCATTGCAGCAGCGCCAGCAACCCCATGGAACCTTTGCCTGAGTGGCATATCAGACACTGTAAGGGCAGCCGGGCCAGTGCTTTGCTCCGGCGCTGGCAAGGCTGTCACGGGAAGCCCCCAAGGGCTTTCGCTTGGCCCCGGGCGTGTTTCCCCAGCGCCCGGGGTTTCTTTTTTTGGGGGGACAGGCACATATCCTTGTAGGAGCGGCCTTGTGTCGCGACGGGCCGCAAAGCGGCCCCGGCAATCTTCGCGGCGAAGCTGAAAATGTGGAGCCGCTACGCGCCCCATCGCGACACAAGGCCACTCCTACAGGGGCCGATCGGGCAGCTAGTGGTCTTCGAAGAAGCGCTTGCTCTCTTCCAGGTAGTCTTCCTGCAACGCCGGGTCCAGCCAGCGTGCATACAACCCCGGCAACACATCCCGGCGCAAGGCAGGCAGCAGTTGGTCGATGTGCGCAATCGCTTCACGCCCCAGCTCGCTGTTCGAACAACCTACATGCAGAAACTGGTAGCGGTTCACCCCTTGCACAGGATGAAACCGGTAGTCAGCCAGTGCCCCGCCTTGCTGCTCCACCAGGTAGCGCACTTCGGGCCAGTAGCCGAGCACCATGCGCAGGCGCCCCAGCTGTTGCATCTGTAGCAGGTTGGCGGTGGCGTCGTTGCCGTAGTGGCGGCTGAACGCGCTGTCGGGCAACTGGCGCAGGATGGCGTCGATCTGCGTGCCATAGCTGCGCTCGGCGACAACCCCCAGCTTCAGCGGGGCCTTGCTCAGCAGGCCATGCAGGTCTACCTCCTGGCCGTCGAGGTAAGGCGCCACCAGCGCCTCGCTGTCCTTGCGCAGCACCAGGCCGCCACTGAGTACGCCTAGGGATGGCACGGAAAACCGCACATATTCGGCGCGCTCCGGCGTCCACAGCAGGGTAGGGTCGCAGGTGAAGCTATTCAGGTCCTGAAGCATCTGGATGCCGCGGGCGCGGTTGACCCGCACGATGCTGTGGTCGTACTCGGGCATCTGCCTGATCAGCAGGGGCAACAGCTGGTCGATCACCCCTTGGCCTTTCTCCGGCCCTTCCAGAATGGTGAACGGCGGCAGGTCGCGCACCAGCCAGAAGATGCGCTCCTTGGCACTGGCAGGCTGCAACAGCAATGCGGGCAGCAGCCCGCACAGCAGGGCCAGGTGGCGTAGGCAACGGGCAGCGCGCATGGACCAGGGCCGCGCCAGGGTCAGACCGTGCCTGCTGCGCGCAGGCTGGCGATGGCCGCCGCGTCGTAGCCCAGGTTGCCGAGCAGCGCTTCGGTGTGTTCGCCCAGCGCTGGTCCTACCCACTCGGTGGAGCCGGGGGTGTCCGACAGCTTGGGCACGATGCCCGGCATGCGGAATGGCTTGCCGTCCGGCAGCTTGGCCTGCAGGAACATTTCGCGTGCCAGGTACTGCGGGTCGTTGAACATGTCCTCGGCCGAATAGATGCGGCTGGCCGGCACTTCGGCGGTGTTCAGCACCTGTATCAGTTGCTCCAGCGGCAGGCTGTTGGCCCAGCGGTCGATTACCCCGTACAGCTCGTCACGGCGCAGGTCGCGGCCATCGTTGGTGGCCAGGGTCGGGTCGTCGGCCAGGTCGGTGCGGCCAATGGCCTGCATGAAGCGCTTGAAGATCGCATCGCCGTTGGCGCCGATCTGCACATGCTTGCCGTCGGCGCTGGTGTGGATGGAGGAGGGCGTGATGCCGGGCATGATGTTGCCGGTGCGTTCGCGGATAAAGCCGAACACATCGAATTCCGGGACCATGCTTTCCATCATGGCGAAGATCGCTTCGTACAGGGCCACGTCCACCACCTGGCCCTGGCCGCCGTTGACTTCACGGTGTCGCAGCGCCATCAGTGCGCCGATCACCCCCCACAGGGCAGCAATCGAGTCACCGATGGAAATGCCCGTGCGCACCGGTGGGCGGTCGTCGAAGCCGGTGATGTAGCGCAGGCCGCCCATCGACTCGCCCACGGCGCCGAAGCCCGGCTGGTCCTTCATCGGCCCGGTCTGGCCGAAGCCCGACAGGCGCACCATTACCAGGCGCGGGTTGAGCGCGTGCAGCACGTCCCAGCCCAGGCCGAGTTTTTCCAGCACACCCGGGCGGAAGTTCTCGATCAGGATGTCGGCCTCGGCCAGCAGGCGCTTGAGAATCTCGCGGCCCTCTGGGTGCTTGAGGTTGAGGGTGAGCGACTGCTTGTTGCGAGCCTGCACGAACCACCACAGCGAGGTGCCCTCGTACAGCTTGCGCCATTTGCGCAACGGGTCGCCGCCATCGGGCGATTCGACCTTGACCACCTCGGCGCCGAATTCGGCACAGATGCGCGAGGCGAACGGGCCAGCGATAAGGGTGCCGAGTTCGACAACTTTGAGACCGGCGAGGGGTTTGCTGGGCGTAGTCATGGGGCATCCGTGGCAGCTGGGCAGATGCGTGGTTTTATCATAGGTCCGAAGCGGCAGATACTGCTGCGGGGCAACGAAGGGCAGTATCGGTTAGACTGTGTCACTTTTTCTCTGCGCAAGAAGCCCGTCGACCATGGCCCAGCCGTCCACCACCTACAAATTCGAACTGAACCTGACCGACCTCGACCGCGGCGTGTACGAAAACGTCCGTCAGACCATCGCCCGTCACCCTTCGGAAACCGAAGAGCGCATGGCCGTGCGCCTGCTGGCCTACGCCCTGTGGTACAACGAGAACCTGTCGTTCGGCCGTGGCCTGTCCGATGTGGACGAGGCGGCGCTGTGGGAAAAGAGCCTGGACGATCGCATCCTGCACTGGATCGAAGTGGGCCAGCCGGACGCCGACCGACTGACCTGGTGCTCGCGCCGCACCGAGCGCACCAGCCTGCTGGCCTACGGCAGCCTGCGCGTATGGCAGAACAAGGTGGTAGATGCGGTCAAGGGCCTGAAGAACCTGAGCATTGCCGCCGTGCCGCAGGAGGTGCTGGAAACCCTCGCCACCGACATGCCACGCACCATCAAGTGGGACGTGATGATCAGTGAAGGCACCTTGTTCGTCACCGACGACCGTGGCCAGCACGAAGTGCAGCTGGAGTGGCTGCTTGGTGAGCGCGGCTGAAGCACCCCATGCGTATCGAACCTCGCCCGCTGCCGCCGACCCTGCCATTCCTGGGTAACCTGCCACCCTTGCTGACCCGCCTGTACGCCGCGCGCGGCGTGCAGAGCGAGGCCGAGCTGGACAAAAGCCTCGCGCGCCTGCTGCCGTACCAGCAGCTCAAGGGCATCGAGGCCGGCGTGGATCTGCTGGTCGAGGCTATCGACCAGCGCCAGCGCATCCTCATCGTCGGCGACTTCGATGCCGACGGCGCCACTGCCAGTACTGTCGGCGTGCTGGGCCTGCGCCTGCTGGGCGCGGCCCACGTCGACTACCTTGTGCCCAACCGCTTCGAATACGGTTACGGCCTGACCCCGGAAATCGTCGAGGTGGCGCTGCAACGCCAGCCGCAGCTGCTGATCACCGTGGACAACGGCATTTCCAGCGTCGACGGTGTGGCAGCCGCCAAGGCCGCCGGGCTCAAGGTGCTGGTCACCGACCACCACCTGCCTGGCGCGGAGTTGCCCGACGCCAACGCCATCATCAACCCCAACCAGCCGGGCTGCAGTTTCCCGAGCAAGGCGCTGGCCGGGGTAGGGGTGATCTTCTACGTGCTGATGGCCCTGCGTGCGCGCCTGCGCAGCCTGGGGCGCTACGAAACGCAGCCGCAGCCGAACATCGGCGAATTGCTCGATCTGGTTGCCCTGGGCAGCGTCGCCGACGTGGTGCCATTGGATGC
The DNA here is from genome assembly GCF_002113725.1 of Pseudomonas sp. B23(2017). Classification (NCBI taxonomy): domain Bacteria; kingdom Pseudomonadati; phylum Pseudomonadota; class Gammaproteobacteria; order Pseudomonadales; family Pseudomonadaceae; genus Pseudomonas; species Pseudomonas sp. B23(2017). The sequence goes on from NZ_NEJM01000011.1 coordinate 134,425, forward strand.
CAACAACCGCATCCTGGTGCACCAGGGCCTCGAGCGCATTCGCGCCGGCCGCGCCCGGCCGGGGCTCAAGGCCATTCTTGAAGTGGCCCGTCGCGATCACCGGCGCATCACCTCGACCGACCTTGGCTTCATCCTGGGCCCGCGGCTGAACGCTGCCGGGCGCCTGGACGACATGAGCCTGGGCATCGAATGCCTGCTGTGTGAAGACGCGGCCCTGGCCCAGGACATGGCCCAGCAGCTGGATGACCTGAACCAGGACCGCAAGTCCATCGAACAGGGCATGCAGCGCGAGGCCCTGGCCCAGCTCAAGGACCTGCCTGTCGAGTCGATGCCATATGGCCTGTGCCTGTTCGATGCCGACTGGCACCAGGGGGTTATCGGTATTCTGGCTTCGCGCCTGAAGGAGCGTTACCACCGGCCGACCATCGCTTTCGCCGACGCTGGCGAGGGTATGCTCAAAGGGTCGGCGCGTTCGGTGCCGGGGTTCCATATTCGCGATGCGCTGGATGCCGTGGCGGCGCGCCACCCGCAGTTGATCAGCAAGTTCGGCGGCCACGCGATGGCGGCGGGGTTGTCGTTGCCCGAGGCCAATTTCCCGGCATTTGCCGAGGCGTTCGACGAAGAAGTGCGACGCCAGCTGCGCGAAGAGGACCTGACCGGTCGGTTGCTGTCCGACGGCAGCCTGGCGGTGGAGGAATTCCACCTCGACCTGGCCAAGGCCCTGCGCCATGCCGGGCCCTGGGGGCAGCACTTCCCCGAGCCGCTGTTCCATGGCGTGTTCCAGCTGGTGGAGCAGCGCGTGGTGGGCGAGCGGCACCTGAAGGTGGTGCTCAAGAGCGAGTGCGGCTCGGTGCGGCTGGACGGCATTGCCTTTGGCATTGACCGCGAAGTGTGGCCGAACCCGACGGTGCGTTGGGTCGAGTTGGCGTACAAGCTGGATGTGAACGAGTTTCGTGGCAATGAAAGTGTGCAGTTGATGATTGCCCACATGGAGCCGCGCTGACGGTAGATACCGCCGCTGCTGACGGCCTGGCGCTGGCCCGTTGTGGGAGCGGGTTCACCCGCGAATACCGGCGAAGCCGGTGCCATCCACCGCGTCGTCTGCTTCGCGGGTAAACCCGCTCCCACAGGGCCTGCGGCGGGCTTGAGACTTGCGGTGTACCTGTGGGAGCTGGCTTGCCGGCGATCACCGGCGAAGCCGGTGCCATCCACTGAGTCGCCTGCTTCGCGGGCATGCCCGCTCCCACAGAGCCTGCACCGGGCTCAAGGCTTGCGCTGTACCTGTGGGAGCGGGTTCACCCGCGAACACCGGCGAAGCCGGTGCCATGCACCAAGTCGCATTCTTCGCGGGTAAACCCGCCCACAAGGCTCTGCGGCGGGCTGGCTAATGTGCTCCATGTGCGATCGATGATCACACCAAGCTCAGCGCGCCATACCTAACTCGGCATCATCCATCAGCGCCTTGGCCATCGCACTGAGATAGTGCGCAGCCCAGATCATCATGGGTTTCTCATCCATCAGCCCGACGATGGTCAGTTCCCGTACATAGCCCATCAATTCCGAAGCCTGATCACGGGCGTCTCGGCACGGAATGCCCGCTTCGATGCGAAATAATGGGTGGGTCTGTTTTTCACCCTGAAAGAAAGTGGTCTTGCCGACGGTGAACTGGGTGTCTTCTGTGTTCATTGATCCCTCTCCTGATCATTCTGAGCGTTTTGTCGAAGGAGAAGAAATGAGGGGGGATCAGGGACTGTCATTTTCATATCAATCACTCGTATGGTTGCTGATTGACCGCCTCTCCGATTCCACACGAAGGGTGGCAGTTGTACGCGGTGTGGAATCCAGGCTACGAGTAAACCCGGTAGGCTTTGCGGCCTTCCGCGCACAACTGCCATGACGACAGCTACTCGGTAATTGATCGGGATTCCACCCCCGGCCGCTGAATGCCAGCGACCAGCAAAGGCTAGAGAGTCAGGATTCCAGTAACAATCAGACGCGAGTCGACAGGACTTGTAGGTTATTTCTTCAACCTAGGCTTCACCATATCTGGGCCGTAAGGGATATCTGAAACTCTGATCAGACATGGGGCTGGTAACGCAGAGCCGTTCAACCTCTACCAAATCCCATGGAACCTCCCCCCCAACCATTCTGGTCTAGTCTGAAGTTATGACCGGACCTGGGCCAGGGACGTGCAATTGAGTGTCCGGGCCGGATCACCATTGGAGTCCTTGGGAGGTGCCCTCATGAGCCTGCTGCTCGAGCCTTACACCCTGCGTCAGCTGACCCTGCCCAACCGCATCGCCGTTTCGCCGATGTGCCAGTATTCCGCCGTCGATGGCCTGGCCAACGATTGGCACCTCGTCCATTTAGGCAGCCGCGCCGTGGGTGGCGCTGGCCTGGTAATCACTGAAGCCGTGGCGGTGACCGCCGATGGCCGCATCACCGCTGAAGACCTCGGCCTGTGGGACGACGCTCAGATCGCCCCGCTGCAACGCATCACCCGTTTCATCACCGCCCAGGGGGGCGTGCCCGGTATCCAGCTGGCTCACGCCGGGCGCAAGGCCAGCACCTATCGCCCGTGGCTGGGCAAGCAAGGCAGCGTCAAGCTCGAAGAGGGCGGCTGGCAGCCGGTAGGGCCGTCGAAAATCGCCTTCGACCCGCAGCACACCGCGCCGCGGGAATTGAACAAGGATGAGATCGATCAGGTGATCACCGCCTTCGTCGCCTCCACCGAGCGTGCCCTGAAGGCCGGTTTCAAAGTGGTCGAGATCCACGCCGCCCACGGCTACCTGTTGCACCAGTTCCTGTCGCCGCTGAGCAACCAGCGGCGCGACGAGTACGGCAGTTGCTTCGAAAACCGCATCCGCCTGACCCTGCAGGTGGTCGAGGCCGTGCGCAAAGTCTGGCCTGCCGAGTTACCGCTGTTCGTGCGGGTATCGGCGACCGACTGGGTCGAGGACGGCTGGAACCCGGATGAAACCGTCGAACTGGCCCGCCGCCTGCGTGGTTTGGGCGTCGACCTGATCGACGTGTCTTCCGGCGGCACCTCGGTCAACGCCGAAATCCCCACCGGCCCGGGCTACCAGACGCGCTTCGCCGAGCGTGTGCGCAAGGAATCGGAAATCGCCACCGGCACCGTGGGCATGATCACCGAACCGGCCCAGGCCGAGCACATTCTGCGCACCGGCCAGGCCGACATCATCTTCCTCGCCCGCGAACTGCTGCGCGACCCGTACTGGCCGCTGCACGCCGACGACGACCTGGGCGGCAACAAAGCTACCTGGCCTGCGCAATACCAGCGCGCCACCAGCCGGGCCAACCCGATTCACGAGTCGGACCTGCGGGATTGACCTGACCCAAGCATTACGCGGTCGTTGTAGGAGCGGCCTTGTGTCGCGAAAGGGCTGCGAAGCGGCCCCAGGTTTCCAGCTCTGCCGCTGATATTGCCGGGGCCGCTTTGCGGCCCTTTCGCGACACAAGGCCGCTCCTACACGGTATTGCACCGCCTTTGAATGCGATGCTGTATCTGTGGGAGCGGGCATGCCCGCGAAGAAGGCGACTCGGTGTATGGCACCGGCTTTGCCGGTGTTCGCGGGTGAACCCGCTCCCACAGAGGTCGCGCAAAATCAGGCGTTGATACTTACTCCTGTTCTATTGGCTACTTTGCAGGAAAGCTCCTGGACTGAGGTGCCGGTCTCAGCCCAGGCATTACCCTCAATGCTTGATCATCACATGCCGCACACAGGTGTAGTCCTCCAGCCCATACATCGACATGTCCTTGCCATACCCCGAATGCTTCTGCCCGCCATGGGGCATTTCGCTGACCAACATGAAGTGGGTGTTCACCCATGTGCAGCCATACTGCAGGCGCGCCGCCAGGCGGTGGGCGCGGCCGGTGTCGCGGGTCCATACAGATGAGGCCAGGCCGTAGTTGGAGTCGTTGGCCCATTCCAGTGCCTGCGCTTCGTCGTTGAAGCGGGTCACCGACACTACCGGGCCGAACACTTCGTTACGCACGATTTCGTCGTCCTGCAGGGCGTCGGCCAGCACGGTCGGTTCGAAGAAGAAACCGTCGCCATCAATCGCCTTGCCACCGGTAACCAGGCGAATGTGCGGCTGGGCGATGGCCCGTTGCACCAGCCCTGCGACCTTGTCGCGGTGCTGGGCACTGATCAGTGGCCCCAGTTCGGTGTCCTCGGCTTCCTGCAGGCCCGGCTTGAGGCTGGCCACTGCGGCCCCCAGGCGTTCGACGAAACGCTCGTAGATGCCATCCTGCACGTACAGCCGACAGGCGGCGGTGCAGTCCTGGCCGGCGTTGTAGAAGCCGAAGGTACGGATGCCGTCGATGGCGGCATCGATGTCGGCATCGTCGAACACCAGCACCGGGGCCTTGCCGCCCAGTTCCATGTGCATGCGTTTCACGCTGTCGGCAGTGGCGCTGATGATGTGAGCGCCGGTGGGGATCGAGCCGGTCAGCGACACCATGCGCACCTTGGGGTGGTTGACCAGCGGGTTGCCGACCGTCTGGCCACGGCCGAAGAGGATGTTCAGCACCCCCGGTGGCAGCAGGTTCTGGGCCAGTTCGCCGAGGCGCAGGGCGGTCAGCGGGGTCAGCTCGGAGGGCTTGATCACCACCGTGTTGCCGGCAGCCAGGGCCGGGGCGATCTTCCACGCCAGCATCATCAACGGGTAGTTCCACGGTGCGATCGAGGCCACCACGCCCAGCGGGTCGCGGCGGATCATCGAAGTATGCCCCGGCAGGTACTCGCCGGCTGCCGAGCCGCCCAGGCAGCGCGCCGCACCGGCGAAGTAGCGGAACACGTCGGCAATTGCCGGGATCTCGTCATTCAGCGCGGCGCTCAGCGGCTTGCCGCAGTTCTGCGATTCCAGTCGAGCCAGTTCATCGCCATGGGCTTCGATAGCGTCGGCCAGCGCCAGCAAGGCTTGCGAGCGTTCCTTGGGGCTGTTTTGCGACCAGCTGTCGAAGGCCTGGTCGGCGGCGCGCACGGCGCTGTCCACCTGGGCCTCGCTGGCTTCGTTGATCTGCGCCAGGGCACTGCCCAGCGCCGGGTTGAGCACGGTCCAGGCCGGGCCTTCGCCAGCGACCAGCTGGCCATTGATCAGCATCTGCGTTTGCATCGGGGACTCCTCCAGGGTCATTTGCCACTGCCCGCGACGCTTTCACCGCCACGGGTCAGGTAATAGGCGCCAAGGATCGGCAGCATGGTTACCAGCATCACCAGCATGGCGACCACGTTGGTCACCGGCACGTCGCGCGGGCGGCTGAGCTGGTTTAGCAGCCAGATCGGCAGGGTGCGTTCGTGGCCGGCAGTGAAGGTGGTAACGATGATTTCGTCGAACGACAGGGCAAAGGCCAGCATGCCACCGGCCAGCAGCGCCGAGCCGAGGTTGGGCAGGATGATGTAGCGGAAGGTCTGCCAGCCGTCGGCGCCCAGGTCCATCGAGGCTTCGATCAGGCTCTGCGAAGTACGCCGAAGGCGAGCGATCACGTTGTTGTAGACGATCACCACGCAGAACGTGGCATGGCCGACCACGATGGTGAACACCCCGGGCTCGATCCCCAAGGTCTTGAACGCCGAGAGCAGGGCGATACCGGTGATGATGCCGGGCAGGGCGATGGGCAGGATCAGCATCAGCGAAATGCTCTCCTTGCCGAAAAAGCTGCGCCGGTACAGCGCCGCCGAGGCCAGCGTGCCGAGCACCAGGGCGATCAGCGTGGCCAGGCACGCCACCTGCAATGACAGCTTGATCGCTTCCAGCACATCGGGCCTGGCGAAGGCCACGGCGAACCACTTCAGGGTAAAGCCCTTGGGCGGGAAGCTGAATGCGGCGTCTTCGGTGTTGAAGGCGTACAGGAAGATGATCAGGATCGGGAAGTGCAGGAACAGCAACCCGCCCCAGGCCGCCAGGCGCAGCCCGGTCGAGGCTTTTTCAGAGTGCATCGAAGGCCCCCAGTCGCTTGACGATGGACAGGTACACCGCGATCAGCACGATCGGCACCAGGGTGAACGCGGCGGCCATCGGCATGTTGCCGATCGCCCCTTGCTGGGCATAGACCATGCTGCCGATGAAGTAGCCGGGCGGGCCGATCAGCTGCGGCACGATGAAGTCGCCCAGGGTCAGCGAGAAGGTGAAGATCGAGCCGGCGGCAATGCCCGGGATCGACAGCGGCAGTATCACCTGCACGAAGGTTTGCCCGGGCCGGGCGCCGAGGTCTGCCGAGGCTTGCAGCAGCGATGGCGGCAAGCGTTCCAGCGAGGCCTGGATCGGCAGGATCATGAACGGCAGCCAGATGTACACGAACACCATGAAGCGCCCCAGGTGCGAAGTCGACAGCGTGCTGCCGCCCACGCCCGGTACCGCCAGCACCGTTTGCAGCAGGGCATCCAGGTGCAGTTGCTGGACGAACCATTGGGCCACGCCGCCCTTGGCCAGCAGCAGGGTCCAGGCGTAGGTCTTGACGATGTAGCTGGCCCACATCGGCATCATCACCGCGATATAGAAAAACGCCTTGGTCTTGCCGCTGATATAGCGCGCCATGTAGTACGCGATGGGGAAGGCCAGCACCGCGCTGGCCAGCGACACCGCCAGCGCCATGCCCAAGGTGCGCAGGATGATGTCGAAGTTCGACGGGTTGAACAGCGCGGCGAAATTGCCCAGGGTCAGGTCCGGCGTCACCGCCATGGTGAAATCGTCGAAGGTATAGAAGCCCTGCCACAGCAGGTTCAGCAGCGAACCCAGGTAGATCGCGCCGAACCAGGTCAGCGGTGGGACCAGCAGCAGGGCCAGGTACAGGTTGGGGCGCCGGTACAGCAGGTTGGACAGGCCGCGCAGTGTGCTCATGTCAGCGGCCCTCGGTTTCCTGCAGCACCGTCATGGCTTCGCGGGGCCAGTGCGCCTGTACCCGTTGCCCGGGTTGCCAGGCCTGTGCCTGCGCCTGCCAGCGGTCATTGGCCTGGCTCACCGCCAGCAACTGGCCGCTGTCCAGTTGCAGCTCGTAGCGGGTGGCACTGCCCTGATACTGGATATCGCGCAGCTGGCCGCTGACCTGGACGTGCTGGCCGGCTGTGGCTGGGTCGCCGAGGCGGATGTGTTCGGGGCGGATGGAGAAGGGCGCCGGGCTGCCATTGAGGGCCATGGCCAGTTCGCCACGCACCACATTGGAGGTGCCGACGAATTCGGCGACGAAGGTGGTGGCCGGCTGCATGTACAGGTTGCGCGGGGTGTCGACCTGCTCGATACGGCCGCGGTTGAACACTGCGACGCGATCGGACATCGACAGCGCCTCGGTCTGGTCGTGGGTGACGAAGATGAAGGTGATGCCCAGCTGGCGCTGCAGCTTTTTCAGCTCGCCCTGCATCTGTTCGCGCAACTTCAGGTCCAGCGCGCCAAGCGGCTCGTCCAGCAGCAGTACCCGTGGCCGGTTGACCAGCGCGCGGGCCAGGGCCACGCGTTGGCGCTGGCCCCCGGACAACTGCGCCGGCTTGCGTGCGCCGTAGCCGGCCAGGGCCACCATCGCCAGGGCTTCTTCGGCGCGGCTGTGGCGTTCGGCCTTGGCCACGCCTTTTACCTTCAGGCCGTAGGCGATGTTGTCCAGTACGTTCATGTGCGGGAACAGGGCGTAGTCCTGGAATACGGTGTTGACGTCGCGCTGGTAGGGCGGTACGCCCGCAGCCTCGACACCGTGGATGCGGATCGAACCGCTGCTGGGTTGCTCGAAGCCGGCGATCAGGCGCAGGCAGGTGGTCTTGCCCGAGCCAGAGGGGCCGAGCATGGAGAAGAATTCGCCATCGATGATGTCGATGCTGACCTGGTCGACGGCCTTGACCTCGCCGAAGGTGCGCGAAACCTGGGTGAACTGGACGGCTAGGGGCATGCATAGGCTCCGGACAACTGGCTTACTCCTGTGCCGGCCTCTTCGCGGGTGAACCCGCTCCTACAGGTTCATCACCGCCTGTAAGGGTGGTGTGCTTTACCTGTGGGAGCGGGTTCACCCGCGAAGAGGCCGGCACAGGCATTCAGGCAACCTCAGCGCCCGCCCATGATCGCAATGTAATCCTGGGTCCAGCGGCTATACGGCACGAACTTGCCGCCCTGGGCCTGCGGGGTTTTCCAGAAGGCGATCTTGTCGAAGTTGTCGAAACCGTTGGTCTTGCAGCCCTCGGCCCCCAGCAGCTCGCTGCCGGTGCAGGCCGCCGGCACCGCCGGCAACGAACCGAACCAGGCCGCCACATCACCCTGTACTTTCGGCTGCAGCGACCAGTCCATCCATTTGTAGGCACAGTTGGGGTGCTTGGCCTCGCTGTGCAGCATGGTGGTGTCGGCCCAGCCGGTCGCGCCTTCCTTGGGAATGGTCGAGGCCACGGGCTGCTTCTCGGCCTTGAGGCCATTGACCATGTAGCCCCAGGAGCTGGAGGCAACCACGCCTTCGTTCTTCACGTCGCTCATCTGCACCGTGGCGTCATGCCAGTAGCGGTGGATAAGCGGTTGCTGCTGGCGCAGCAGCTCCAGCACGGCCTTGTACTGCGCTTCGCTCAGCTCGTACGGGTCCTGGATGCCCAGCTCCGGCTTGGCCGCCTTCAGGTACAACGCCGCATCGGCGATGTAGATCGGCCCATCGTAGGCCTGCACGCGGCCCTTGTTCGGCTTGCCGTCGGGAAGGTTCTGCGGCTCGAACAGCACGCCCCAGCTGGTGGGCGCCTGCTTGAATACGTCGGTGTTGTACAGCAGCACGTTCGGCCCCCATTGGTAAGGGGTGCCGTAGACCTGCTTGTCGACCACGTACCAGCCACCGTTCTGCAGCCGTGGGTCGATGTTCTTCCAGTTGGGGATCAAGGCGGTGTTGATCGGCTGTACCCGCTTGCCCGCGATCAGCCGCAGCGAGGCATCGCCCGAGGCGGTGACCAGGTCGTAGCCGCCCTTGGTCATCAGGCTGACCATCTCGTCCGAGGTGGCGGCGGTCTTGACGCTGACCTTGCAGCCGGTTTCCTTCTCGAAGCCGGTCACCCAGTCGTAGGCCTTGTCGCTTTCACCGCGCTCGATGTAGCCGGGCCAGGCGACGATGTCCAGGCGGCCCTCGCCGGGCCCCAGGGCCTTGGGCGGTTCGGCAGCCTGCAGGCTGGCGCTGGCCAGCACGGCGCAGGCGGTTGCGCCGAGCAATGCGGTCTTGTGCACTGACATGGTGTTCCCTCTTCTTGGAGATTTTGGTCGGGGCAGTCATCAAGCAAGCCGTGAAGCGATCGTCATGAACGTGGTGCGGTTAGCGCGGTATTGGCGATATCGAGTCTAGTTGGCTTTTTGCCAGCCAATGCAACATCCGGAAGCAAATCCCCCCATGGCGATCGGGCGGGCAGGGCTTAACCTGACGGCTCCCTTGGCCAACGTGGAGACCGTTTGATGAATACCCGGGGATTGCTCGACCAGTTGCTCAAGTCCGGCCAGGACTTGCTCGCCAGCCAGGCCGGCAAGGGCAGCGCTGGCAAGCCAGGCACCAGTGCCGGCGGCCTTGGCAACCTGCTTTCCGGTGCCGGTGGCGGCGCCCTGGCGGCGGGCGCCATGGGCTTGCTGCTGGGCAACAAGAAGGCCCGCAAATATGGCGGCAAGGCCCTCACCTATGGCGGCCTGGCCGCGCTCGGTGTGCTGGCCTACAAGGCCTACGGCAACTGGCAGGCGCGCCAGCAGGTGGCCGCCACCGAGCCACAGACCGTCGACCGCCTGCCGCCGGCCCAGGCCGAGCTGCACAGCCAGGCGGTACTGCGGGCGCTGGTGGCGGCGGCCAAGTCCGATGGCCATATCGACGAACGCGAGCGTGCGCTGATCGAGGGTGAATTCACCCGCCTGGACAACGACCGCGAGTTGCAGCACTGGCTGCATGCCGAGCTGAACAAGCCGCTGGACCCGGCCGAAGTGGCCCGTGCAGCGCAAACGCCGGAAATGGCCGCCGAGATGTACCTGGCCAGCGTGATGATGGTCGACCAGGAAAACTTCATGGAGCGCGCCTACCTGGACGAACTGGCCCGCCAGCTGCGCCTGGACCCGGCCTTGCGTCAGGAACTGGAAAGCCAGGCAAGGCTTGCCGCCGGCCAGTGATGGGGGCTGCGTTGCAACCCATCGCCGGCAAGCCGGCTCCCACAGGGATCGCACATGGCCTGAGGTCATGCGGTCGAGGTGGGAGCCTGGCTTGCCGGCGATGGGCCGCACAGCGGCCCCAATGGCGTTGGGCACAAATGACCGGTCTGTCGGCAAGGTTACCCGGTTACTCCACATTTCAGCCGCATGAGCACTGGGCGCCTGGGCTATACTTCGGCGATTTTTCCCGCTCGTTGTGAATTCCTGAGGGCTGAATGTGAAGAACTGGACCTTGCGCCAACGGATCCTGGCAAGTTTCGCCGTGATCATCGCCATCATGCTGCTGATGATCGTGGCCGCCTACTCGCGGTTGGTGACCATCGCATCCGCCGAGCAGGCAGTGGGGACCGACAGCATTCCCGGCCTCTACTACAGCTCGATGATCCGCAGTGCCTGGGTCGACAGTTACGTCACCAGCCAGCAGCTGGTGGGGCTGTCCAATCACCGCGAATTCACTTCGGCCGACGCAGAGCTGTTCAAGAGCTTCCAGGACCGCCTGAAAGAGCACATGGACAGCTACCAGGGCACCATTCAGGACGATGACGACCAGGCGCGCTTCGACACCTTCATCCAGATGAAAGATGCCTACCTCAAGATCGTCGACCAGGTGCTGGAAGCCTATCGACAGCGCAACTACGCGGAAGCCCAGCGGTTGATCACCGATGTGCTCACCCCGGCCTGGATCGAAGGCCGCAAGCACCTGAACGAAGTGATCGAGCACAACCGCGCCTCCGCCGACACCGACACCAACGAGATTGTCGGTGCCGTAAGCACGGCCAAGGGCAGCATGATAGTTTCGCTGCTGCTGGCGATCATCGCCGCCGGTATCTGCGGCCTGTTGCTGATGCGCGCCATCACCGCGCCCATGCAGCGCATTGTCCATGCCCTCGACAAACTGCGCTCGGGCGACCTGAGCATGCGCCTGAGCCTGGACCGCAAGGACGAATTCGGCGCCATCGAAAGCGGCTTCAACGAAATGGCCGAGGCCCTGGCCAACCTGGTGGCCCAGGCCCAGCGTTCGTCGGTGCAGGTGACCACCTCGGTGACCGAAATTGCCGCAACCTCCAAGCAACAGCAGGCCACCGCCACCGAAACGGCCGCCACCACCACCGAAATCGGCGCCACCTCGCGGGAAATCGCCGCCACTTCGCGTGACCTGGTGCGCACCATGACCGAGGTCACTTCGGCCGCCGACCAGGCCTCCAGCCTGGCCGGTTCCGGCCAGCAGGGCCTGGCACGCATGGAAGAAACCATGCACCAGGTGATGGGCGCCGCCGACCTGGTCAACGCCAAGCTGGGCATCCTCAACGAAAAGGCCAGCAACATCACCCAGATGGTGGTGACCATCGTCAAGGTCGCCGACCAGACCAACCTGCTGTCGCTCAACGCTGCCATCGAAGCGGAAAAGGCCGGCGAGTACGGCCGCGGCTTTGCCGTGGTAGCCACCGAAGTGCGCCGCCTGGCCGACCAGACCGCCGTGGCCACCTACGATATCGAGCAGATGGTGCGCGAGATCCAGTCGGCGGTGTCGGCCGGGGTCATGGGTATGGACAAGTTTTCCGAAGAAGTGCGCCGCGGCATGTTCGAGGTGCAGCAAGTGGGCGAACAGCTCAGCCAGATCATCCACCAGGTGCAGGCCCTGGCCCCACGCGTGCTGATGGTCAACGAAGGCATGCAGGCCCAGGCCACCGGTGCCGAGCAGATCAACCAGGCGCTGGCCCAGCTTAGCGATGCCAGCACCCAGACGGTCGAATCGCTGCGCCAGGCCAGTTTCGCCATCGATGAGCTGAGCCAGGTGGCCGCTGGCCTGCGTGGCGGCGTGTCGCGCTTCAAAGTCTGACTGCGATGAACGAATTGCAACCGCGCGCCGCGCGGGCGGTCAACGCCAAGGGGGCGTTGTACCTGCAGTTTCGCATCCGGGAGCAACGCTTTGCCCTGAGCGTGCACGAGGTGATCGAGGTGCTGCCGCGCCAGCCGCTCAAGCCGATCGCCAAGGCGCCTGCCTGGGTCGCAGGCATCCTTGCACACCGGGGCTTGCTGGTACCGGTGGTCGACCTGGCGGCATTGAGCTTCGGCCAGCCGGCGGCGCAGCGCACCAGTACCCGCCTGGTGCTGGTGCACTATCGAGGTGGCCTGCAGCTTGGCCTGATCCTGGAACAGGCCACCGAAACCCTGCGTTGCCACCCCGACGAGTTCCAGCCGTATGGCGTGGACAGCGGTGAAGCCCCGTACCTGGGGCCGGTGCGTCAGGACGAGCAGGGCTTGTTGCAGCGCATCGAAGTCAACGATCTGCTGCCCGATGCCGTGCACGAGTTGCTGTACGCGGATGACCCGACAGGGATGCCGACATGAACGAACAGCATTTTTTCCGCTTCCTGCGTGAACGCATCGGCCTGGACGTGGAGTCGGTGGGCGCGCCCATGGTCGAGCGTGCGCTGCGCCAGCGCTGCGTGGCCGTGAACGCTGCGGACCTGGATGATTACTGGCTGCACCTGCAGCAGTCGATGGATGAGCAACAGGCGCTGATCGAAGCGGTAATCGTCCCGGAAACCTGGTTCTTCCGTTACCCCGAATCCTTCACCGCCTTGGCCAGCCTGGCGCACAAGCGCCTGGCCGAGCTGGCCGGGGCGCGCCCGCTGCGTTTGCTCAGCCTGCCTTGCTCGACCGGCGAGGAACCCTATTCGTTGGCCATGGCCTTGCTCGATGCCGGTATCGCGCCGGGGGCGTTCATGATCGACGGCATGGACATCAGCCCCAGTTCCGTGGCCAAGGCCGAGCAGGCCGTGTACGGGCGCAATGCCTTCCGTGGCAGCGACCTGGGCTTTCGCGAGCGTTACTTCGATGCCCTCGAAGAAGGCCACCTCCTGCATGAGCGGGTGCGCGAGCAAGTCAGCCTGCAGGTGGGCAATGTGCTCGACCCGGCGCTGGCCAGCCGCGATGGCCTGTACGACTTCGTGTTCTGCCGCAACCTTCTGATCTATTTCGACGTGCCGACTCAACAACGGGTGTTCGAAGTGCTCAAGCGCTTGTTGCACCCACAGGGTGTGCTGTTCATCGGCCCGGCCGAAGGCAGCTTGCTGGCGCGATTGGGCATGCGCCCGCTGGGGATTGCCCAGTCGTTCGCCTACGTACGCCAGGAGGGTGGCGGCGCTGCGCTGGCTACGCCCCCGGTCCAGCCCTTGCGGCGCACATCGCCAGCACCGGCCAAGCCAGGCTATCCGTTACCGAGCGCAGCGTCGCCGCGCCCACTGCGGGTGCTGCCCGTGGCCGCCAAGCCAGCGCCGGTGCGCGAACACAAGCGTGAGGAGGCAAGCGAGTTGCTGGCCAGCATTGCCCGGCTTGCCAATGCCGGCGCCAGCGAGCAAGCCCGTGCCGAATGCCAGCGCTACCTGGGCCAGTTCGCGCCTTCGGCGCAGGTTTACTACTGGTTGGGGCTGCTCAGCGATACCGAAGGCGATGCGCAGCAGGCACTGACCCACTATCGCAAAGCCCTGTATCTGGAACCGCAGCACCCCGAGGCGCTGGTGCACCTGGCGGCCTTGCTGGCGGCCCAGGGTGACCTGGCCGGTGCCCGGCGCCTGCAGGAGCGCGCCGCACGGGTTGGCAGGGAGTCTGAACGATGAAGGAATCCGCGATGCAATTGCTCGCCGAGGATGACGCGCACATCGACGACTGCTGGAACCGCATTGGCGTGCACGGCGACAAGCAGTGCCCGCTGCTGGAACGTCACGTTCACTGCCGCAACTGCGAGGTATATGCCGCAGCGGCCACACGCCTGCTCGACCGCTACGCGCTGATGCAGGACCACCAGGCTGCCGCGGCGCCACCGGTCGAGGAGAACACCGGCCGCTCCATGCTGCTGTTCCGCCTGGGCGAAGAGTGGCTGGCGCTGGCCACCGCCTGCCTGGCCGAAATTGCCCCGCTGCAGGCGGTGCATTCGCTGCCGCACCAGCGCTCGCGGGTGTTGCAGGGGGTGGCCAACGTGCGCGGTGCGCTGGTGCCGTGCCTGTCACTGGCCGACCTGCTGGGTGTGCAGGCCAGCGCTGCCGAGCAACGTGGCGGCCGGGCGATGCCACGCATGCTGATCCTGGCTGCGGATGGCGGGCCGGTGGTGATGGCGGTCGAGGAAATCGACGGCATTCACCGGCTCGACCCGCTGCTGCTGGGCAGCGGCCAGGACGCCTCCCACTTCACCGCAGCGGTTCTGCAATGGCGTGGCCGCAGCGTGCGGGTGCTGGACGATCAACACTTACTGTCTGCCGTGCAGCGGAGCCTGTCATGACCCCAGAGCAAATGCGCGACGCATCGTTGCTCGAACTGTTCAGCCTGGAGGCCGAGGCGCAGACCCAGGTGCTCAGTGTCGGCCTGATGGCGCTGGAGCGTAATCCCACGCAGGCCGACCAGCTCGAGGCTTGCATGCGCGCGGCCCACTCGCTGAAGGGCGCGGCGCGGATTGTCGGGGTGGACGCTGGCGTCAGCGTCGCCCACGTCATGGAGGACTGCCTGGTGGCCGCCCAGGAGGGCCGCCTGCGGCTGAGCGCCGAGCATATCGATGCCCTGTTGCAAGGCACCGACCTGTTGATGCGCATCGCCACGCCTGGCGATGCCGGGGCGCAGGCGACCCTGCCGGTGTTCCTTGCGCAAATGGCCAACCTGCTCGACCCGGGGGCGGCAGCCGTCCCCCCCGCGCCACCAGCCGTGCCAGCGCTGCCGGAAGCGCCGGTGCAAACCGTGCAAGCCGAACCTTTGCCGCTGCCTGTCGAACCCTTGGAGCCTGAGCCCGAGCCCGAGCAGGCCCCACGTCGCAAGGCCGGCAAGCGCACCGGCGAAGGTACGGAGCGGGTGCTGCGGGTCACCGCCGACCGCCTCAACAGCCTGCTCGACCTGTCCAGCAAGTCGCTGGTGGAAACCCAGCGGCTCAAGCCTTACCTGGCCACTCTGCAGCGCCTCAAGCGCATGCACGGCCAGGGCATGCAGGCGCTTGATGGCCTGCGCATGCAACTGGAGGACAGTGGCCAGAGCAGCGAGGTGCTCGAAGCCCTGGCACAGACCCAGCGCCTGCTGGCGGAAACCCAGCAGATCCTGCAGCAGCAGGCTGCCGACCTGGACGAGTTCGGCTGGCAGGCCAGCCAGCGCGCACAATTGCTGTACGACACCGCGCTGGCCTGCCGGATGCGGCCGTTTGCCGATGTGCTGACCGGCCAGAGCCGCATGGTGCGCGACCTTGGCCGTTCGCTGGGCAAGCCGGTGCGGCTGCTGGTGGAAGGGGACAAGACCCAGGTCGACCGCGATGTGCTGGAAAAGCTCGAAGCACCGCTGACCCACCTGTTGCGCAATGCGGTCGACCACGGCATCGAGCTGCCCGAGCGGCGCCTGCTGGCGGGCAAGGCGGAGGAGGGGGTGATCCGCCTGCGGGCCTCGCACCAGGCCGGAATGCTCAGCCTGGAACTGATCGACGACGGTGCCGGCATCGACCTCGAGCGCCTGCGCAGCAGCATTGTCGGGCGTGCCCTGTCGCCCGCCGACACGGTGGCGCGGATGAGCGAGGCAGAGTTGCTGACGTTCCTGTTCTTGCCCGGTTTCAGCCTGCGCGACAAGGTCACCGAGGTGTCCGGGCGCGGCGTGGGCCTGGATGCGGTGCAGCACATGATCCGTGAACTGCGCGGTTCTATCGAGCTGACCCAGCTGGCCGGGCAGGGCTGCCGGTTCCACCTGCAGGTGCCACTGACCCTGTCGGTGGTGCGCAGCCTGGTGGTCGAGGTGGGCGGCGAGGCCTATGCCTTCCCGCTCGCTCATATCGAACGCACACTGGAAGTGAGCGCCGAAGAGATCGTGCAGATCGAGGGGCGTCAGCACTTCTGGCACGAAGGCCGGCACATCGGCCTGGTCGCGGCCAGCCAACTGCTCAACCGCCCGGCCGGGCAAACGCAGGAGAGCAGCCTGCGGGTAGTGGTGATCCGCGAGCGCGAGCAACTGTACGGCGTGGCCGTGGAGCGGCTGGTGGGCGAGCGGGTGCTGGTGGTGATGCCGCTCGACCCACGGCTGGGCAAGGTGCAGGACATTTCTTCCGGCGCCTTGCTCGACGATGGCTCGGTGGTGCTGATCGTCGATGTCGAGGACCTGCTGCGCTCGGTAGAGAAACTGCTCAGCACCGGCAGCCTGGAACGCATCGAACGCGGCAGCAGCGGCGCCCGTGGCGTGGCGCGCCAGCGCATCCTGGTGGTCGACGATTCGCTGACCGTGCGTGAACTGCAGCGCAAGCTGCTCGGCAACCGTGGCTATGACGTGGCCGTGGCGGTGGACGGCATGGACGGCTGGAACGCCTTGCGTGGCGAGGACTTCGACCTGCTGATCACCGACATCGACATGCCGCGCATGGACGGCATCGAGCTGGTCACCCTGGTGCGCCGCGACCAGCGCCTGCAATCGCTGCCGGTGATGGTGGTGTCCTACAAGGACCGTGAGGAAGACCGACGGCGTGGCCTGGATGCCGGCGCCGACTACTATTTGGCAAAGGCCAGTTTCCATGACGATGCGTTGCTGGATGCTGTGGTTGAGCTGATCGGAGGTGCTCAGGGATGAAGATCGCCATCGTCAACGACATGCCCATGGCCGTGGAGGCGCTGCGCCGGGCGGTCGCCCTGGAGCCGGCGCACGAGGTGGTATGGGTGGCCAGCAATGGCGCCGAGGCGGTGCAGCGCTGCACCGAGCAGCAGCCAGACCTGATCCTCATGGACCTGATCATGCCGGTCATGGATGGCGTCGAGGCCACCCGGCGGATCATGGCCGAAACCCCATGCGCCATCGTCATCGTCACAGTCGACCGCAAGCAGAACGTGCACCGGGTGTTCGAGGCCATGGGCTACGGCGCCCTCGACGTGGTAGATACGCCGGCGCTGGGCGCGGGCGATCCCCGTGAAGCGGCGGCGCCACTGCTGCGCAAAATCCTCAATATCGGCTGGCTGATCGGCCAGCAACGTTCGCCTGCCGCCCGCCCGGTGGCCACGCCGCTGCGCGAGGCTTCCCAGCGCCGCGGCCTGGTGGCGATCGGCTCGTCGGCAGGTGGCCCGGCGGCGCTGGAAGTGTTGCTGCAGGGCCTGCCGGCGGCGTTTCCGGCGGCCATCGTGCTGGTCCAGCATGTGGACCAGGTGTTTGCCGCGGGCATGGCCGAATGGCTCAGCAGCGCTGCCGGGCTGCCGGTGCGCCTGGCCCGTGAAGGCGAGCCGCCGCAGCCGGGGCAGGTGTTGCTGGCAGGCACCAATCACCACATCCGCCTGCTACAGAACGGCCAACTGGCCTACACTGCCGAACCTGTCAATGAAATTTACCGGCCCTCGATCGATGTGTTCTTCGAGAGTGTGGCGCGCTATTGGACCGGCGATGCGGTGGGCGTGTTGCTTACCGGCATGGGCCGCGATGGTGCCCAGGGCCTGAAGCTGATGCGCCAGCAGGGCTTCCTGACCATTGCCCAGGACCAGGCCAGCAGTGCGGTGTACGGGATGCCCAAGGCCGCTGCGGCCATCGATGCCGCAGTGGAAATCCGCCCGCTGGAACGCATAGCCGGGCGCTTGATGGAATTTTTCGCAAAATGACGAAGTGTATTGAATCACGCCGCCAGGCCGGCAGTGATCGGGTGAACAGGTATGAATGATTTACCGATCGAAGGTTTCACGACCCCCAACGAGAACTCGGCGATGGTGCTGCTGGTCGACGACCAGGCCATGATCGGCGAGGCGGTGCGGCGTGGCCTGGCCCATGAAGAGAACATCGACTTCCACTTCTGCGCCGACCCGCACCAGGCGGTGGCCCAGGCCGTGCGCATCAAGCCCACGGTGATTCTGCAGGACCTGATCATGCCTGGCCTGGACGGGCTGACCCTGGTACGTGAATACCGCAACAACCCGGCGACCCAGGACATCCCGATCATCGTCCTGTCGACCAAGGAAGACCCGCTGGTCAAGAGCGCGGCCTTTGCTGCCGGGGCCAACGATTACCTGGTCAAGCTGCCGGATACCATCGAGCTGGTGGCGCGCATCCGCTATCACTCGCGTTCCTACCTTACCCTGTTGCAGCGCGACGAGGCCTACCGCGCCCTGCGCGTCAGCCAGCAGCAACTGCTCGATACCAACCTGATGCTGCAGCGGCTGATGAACTCCGATGGCCTGACCGGGTTGTCCAACCGCCGCCACTTCGACGAGTACCTGGAACTGGAATGGCGCCGGGCCATGCGTGAGCAGCAGCAGTTGTCGCTGCTGATGATCGACGTGGACTACTTCAAGGCCTACAACGACAGCTTTGGCCACCTGGCCGGTGACGAGGCCTTGCGCCAGGTGGCCGAGGCGATCCGCGGCTCGTGCTCGCGGCCGACCGACCTGCCGGCGCGCTATGGTGGCGAGGAATTCGTCCTGGTATTGCCCAACACCACGCCGGGCGGGGCACGCCTGGTGGCCGAGAAGCTGCGCCAGACCGTGCTCGGCCTGGGCATCCCGCACACCGCGCCGGTGCCTGACTCGTATCTGACCGTGAGCATTGGCCTGGCCACCCAGACTCCGTCCATCGGCAGCCATAGCCGGCAACTGATTTCGGCTGCGGACAAAGGTCTGTACCAGGCCAAGAATGGCGGGCGCAACCAGGTTGGTATCGCCTGACAGGGCCTCATCGCCGGCAAGCCAGCTCCCACAGGTACAGCGTATGCCTGAGACCTGCGCTGTACCTGTGGGAGCTGGCTTGCCGGCGATAGGCCGGGGCAGGCGTTCACCTCATTCTGCCGACACCACTTCTACCGCCCGGCGGGTCTGCCGCCCTGCGGCGGACTCGGTTATACTCGCAGGCTTTTCACCGAATTCGTGCGAGTAGCCAGCCCATGGAAATCCAACCGATCCTGAACACCATCAAGGACCTCACCGAGCGTTCCCAGTCCATTCGGGGGTATCTTTGACTACGATCACAAGCATGACCGCCTGATCGAAGTCAACCGCGAGCTGGAAGACCCCAACGTCTGGAACAAGCCCGAGTACGCCCAGGCCCTGGGCCGCGAGCGTGCCATGCTGGCACAGGTCGTCGAGACCCTGGACAAGCTGTCCGGCGGCCTGGCCGACTGCCAGGACCTGCTCGACATGGCCGTCGAGGAAAATGACGAAGGCGCCGTCGGCGACGTCGTGACCGAACTGGAAGGCCTGGAAGAAAAACTGGCCCAGCTCGAGTTCCGTCGCATGTTCAGCGGCGAGATGGACATGAACAACGCCTACCTGGACATCCAGGCCGGCTCCGGTGGTACCGAGGCGCAGGACTGGGCCAACATCCTGCTGCGCATGTACCTGCGCTGGGCCGACAAGCGTGGTTTCGATGCCACCATCATCGAGCTTTCCGAAGGTGAAGTCGCCGGCATCAAGGGCGCTACCGTGCATATCAAGGGCGAGTACGCCTTCGGCTGGCTGCGCACCGAGATCGGCGTGCACCGCCTGGTGCGCAAGAGCCCGTTCGACTCCGGTGCCCGTCGCCACACCTCGTTCTCGGCGGTGTTCGTGTCGCCCGAGATCGACGACAAGGTCGAGATCGAGATCAACCCGGCCGACCTGCGTATCGACACCTACCGTTCCTCCGGTGCCGGTGGTCAGCACGTGAACACCACCGACTCGGCGGTGCGTATTACCCACGTACCGACCAACACCGTGGTGGCTTGCCAGAACGAACGCTCCCAGCACGCCAACAAGGACACCGCCATGAAAATGCTGCGGGCCAAGTTGTACGAGCTGGAAATGCAGAAGCGCAATGCCGCCTCGCAGGCGCTGGAAGACAGCAAGTCGGACATCGGCTGGGGCCACCAGATCCGCTCCTACGTGCTGGATGACTCGCGTATCAAGGACCTGCGTACCGGTGTCGAGCGCAGCGACTGCCAGAAGGTGCTGGACGGCGACCTCGACCAGTACCTGGAAGCGAGCCTCAAGCAGGGGCTGTAAACCGCACACAACCGCCGCGGTACCTGGCCTGGGGCCGGTATCGCGTGCCCTGCCCGAAAGGGGCACCGAACACCTGATGGAAAGAATGACGAAATGAGCGACCTCAAGACCGAAGCGCAAGACCTGCAACAGGAAGAAAACGCCCTGATCGCCCTGCGCAAGGAAAAGCTTGCCGCCGAGCGCGCCAAGGGCAATGCCTTCCCCAATGACTTCCGTCGCGACAGCTACTGCAACGACCTGCAGAAGCAGTATGCGGACAAGACCAAGGAAGAACTGGAAGCTGCAGCGATTCCGGTCAAGGTTGCCGGCCGCATCATGCTCAACCGCGGCTCGTTCATGGTCATTCAGGACATGACCGGCCGTATCCAGGTCTACGTCAACCGCAAGACCCTGCCGGAAGAAACCCTGGCCGCGGTCAAGACCTGGGACCTGGGCGACATCATCAGCGCCGAAGGCACCCTGGCCCGTTCCGGCAAGGGCGACCTGTACGTCGAAATGACCAACGTGCGCCTGCTGACCAAGTCGCTGCGCCCGCTGCCCGACAAGCACCACGGCCTGACCGACACCGAGCAGCGCTACCGCCAGCGTTACGTCGACCTGATGGTCAACGAAGAAACCCGCCACACCTTCCGTGTGCGTTCGCAGGTGATCTCGCACATCCGCAAGTTCCTCATCGAGCGCGACTTCCTCGAAGTCGAGACACCGATGCTGCAAACCATCCCGGGTGGTGCTGCGGCCAAGCCGTTCGAAACCCACCACAACGCCCTGGACAT
Source organism: Pseudomonas sp. B23(2017) (assembly GCF_002113725.1). Classification (NCBI taxonomy): domain Bacteria; kingdom Pseudomonadati; phylum Pseudomonadota; class Gammaproteobacteria; order Pseudomonadales; family Pseudomonadaceae; genus Pseudomonas; species Pseudomonas sp. B23(2017). The sequence continues at coordinate 155,306 of NZ_NEJM01000011.1, forward strand.
GGCCATGTTCCTGCGCATTGCGCCGGAGCTGTACCTCAAGCGCCTGGTGGTTGGTGGCTTCGAGAAGGTGTTCGAGATCAACCGCAACTTCCGTAACGAAGGCGTTTCGACTCGTCACAACCCTGAATTCACCATGCTCGAGTTCTACCAGGCCTACGCCGACTACCGCGACAACATGGACCTCACCGAGGAACTGTTCCGCGAGCTGGCGCAGCTGGTACTGGGCACTACCGACGTGCCGTACGGCGACAAGGTGTTCCACTTCGGCGAGCCGTTCGCCCGCCTGTCGGTATTCGACTCGATCCTCAAGTACAACCCGGAGCTGACCGCTGCCGACCTGCAGGACGTCGACCGCGCCCGCGACATCGCCAAAAAGGCCGGTGCCAAGGTGCTGGGCCACGAAGGCCTGGGCAAGCTGCAGGTGATGATTTTCGAAGAGCTGGTCGAGCACAAGCTGGAGCAGCCGCACTTCATCACCGAGTACCCGTTCGAAGTGTCGCCGCTGGCCCGTCGCAACGACGACAACCCGGCTGTTACCGACCGTTTCGAGCTGTTCATCGGTGGCCGCGAGATCGCCAACGCCTACTCCGAGCTCAACGATGCCGAAGACCAGGCCGAGCGCTTCCTGGCCCAGGTGGCCGAGAAGGACGCCGGTGACGATGAAGCCATGCACTACGACGCCGACTTCGTTCGCGCCCTGGAGTACGGCATGCCGCCGACTGCAGGTGAAGGCATCGGCATCGACCGCCTGGTGATGCTGCTGACCAACTCGCCGTCGATCCGCGACGTGATCCTGTTCCCGCACATGCGTCCGCAGGCCTGAGTGAATTGAATGAGCCGCCTTTCGAGGCGGCTTTTTCTTGCCCGTACACTTGAATTGCCTGTACCGGCCCTTTCGCGGCTAAAGCCGCTCCCACAGGGACCCCACTACCCTCAGGCTGGTGCGGTCCCTGTGGGAGCGGCTTTAGCCGCGAAGAGGCCGGCACTGACGAAACACTGTCCATGAGGTACCCTCCGTGACACCCGCAATGCCTCACCAGGGCGCCGCCGGCATCGCCACCGCCGTCGCCGAAAGCGTGCAATACCAAGGCCGCAAGACTGCCCGCCAGGGCAGCGAGCAGCGTCGCCAACTGATCCTCGACGCCGCCATGCGCATTGTCGTGCGCGATGGCGTACGCGGTGTGCGCCATCGCGCCGTCGCCGCCGAGGCCGGTGTGCCACTGTCGGCCACCACCTACTACTTCAAGGACATCGAGGACCTGCTGACCGATACCTTCGCCCAGTATGTCGAACGCAGCGCCGCCTACATGGCCAAGCTGTGGGCCAATACCGAGGTGGTGTTGCGCCAGTTGCTGGCCGAGGGTGACGGCAGCCCGCAGGCGCGGGCACGCCTGGCTGACGAGGTAGCGCGCATGACAGCCGACTACGTGCAGCGGCAACTGCTGAACCGCCGCGACTTCCTGATGGCCGAGCAGGCCTTCCGCCAGGAGGCGCTGCTGTGCCCGCGCCTGGCTCAACTGGTGTGCGCCCATGAACAGATCCTGCTGCATGGCACCCGCCAATTGCTGCAGGTGGTGGGCTCGCAGCAACCGGAACAGGACGCCCAAATGTTGACGGCGATTATCGAGCAGATGGAATATCAGGGCCTGCTCAAGGATGCGAACGCGCAAGCCGATGGGCAGATGCTCGCTATGCTTAGCCGATACCTGCAGCTGGTGCTGGCATCGGCCTGAGCCGAGACCGACTTTTCAAGGAGAACCTGATGAAAGCCTGGCGTGTGGTGTTGTTGACTTTGTCATTCCTGCTGCTGGGCGGTTGTCTGGTGACCTTCCACGAGCCCTTGCCGAGCAACCAGGCGGCGCCCAAGGCCCTGCTGGGCAAGTGGAGCAGCAAGGACGCCTGGGGCGAGCCGCTGAAGCTGGTGATCAGCCGTAGCGGCGGCGATTCCTACAAGGCAGTGGCCACGGCCAAGGGCAAGGCCCCCGAGGAATACGTGTTCACCGTGTCGCGCCACGGCAACCGCTGGTACCTGTCGGCTGGCGTGCCGAAGCGCCTGGGTGGCAACTTCCTGATCGGCGGTTTCGATATCGTCGATGGCAAGGAACTGGTGGTCTACAACCTGGATGTCGAGCAGGTGCAGCAGGCGGTGGACAAGAAGGAGCTGACCGGGCGCAGCACCGAGGTGCCGGAGGACAACGGCGACGGCGTGCTGATCGACAGCCCGTCGGCGCGGGTGCTGGCATACCTGGACGACCCGGCCAACTCCGACCTGTTCGTTGAAGTGGCGCGGTTCCAGCGCTCCGGCAAATGACCGTGCTGGCTTCTTCGCGGCTAAAGCCGCTCCCACAGGGATCGCATCGGTTTCGAGCCTGATGCAGTACCTGTGGGAGCGGCTTTAGCCGCGAAGAGGCCGGTACAGGTTTCTTGTACTAGAAAGGAGTCCCCGGTGGACGAATACCAGCAAACCATCCGTGCCCTGTCCGACCGCATCGTTGCGGCACAGACCCCGATCCGGGTCCTGGACGCGGTGAAGTGGGACGACAACATCCGCCAGGGTTTCCTCAAGGCCAAGGGCAAGGAGCCGCCGGCCGTCGACCGTGCCTACTACCAGTCGCGCCCGCTGGCGTTCGACTCCAGCGCGGTCAAGGCCGAGTTCCAGGGCATCGAGCGCGACATCATTCGCCAGCTCGGCCAGTTCAACCCGGTCGGGCAGATCATGAAGCGCATGTGCCGCGAATACCGCATGGTGGTGCGCATGCTCGAAGCGCGCGGCACCGAGGATTTCGGCCTGATCTCCCAGGAGTTGTACGGCGCTGCCTCGGATGCCTTCCACGCTGGTGATCCGACCTTGGCCGACCTCGGCCTGATGCTGTCGGACTACCTGAACAACATCGATGGCCGTGGCGACCTCAAGGACGAACCGAAGAACCTCACTGCCAAGGAGGCCGTGGAAATCCTCCAGCACCGCCTGAACAAGGTGTTCGGCGAGGCAGAGGGGACCATCCGTGTGTTCGAGTCCGACGGCATCGTCGCCGATGCCGCGGCCGGGGCCGACTACATCAAGGTGCGTGCCGACGCCATGTTCAACGCCCGTGACGTGCGCGCCCTGGAGGTGCACGAAGGGCTGGTGCATGTCGGCACCACGCTCAACGGCCTGAACCAGCCGATCTGTACCTTCCTGGCCAAGGGCCCGCCCTCGTCGACGGTGACCCAGGAAGGCCTGGCCATCCTCATGGAGGTGATCGCCTTCGCCTCCTACCCCAGCCGCCTGCGCAAGCTCACCAATCGCACCCGCGCCATCCACATGGTCGAGGAGGGTGCCGATTTCATGCAGATCTACAACTTCTTCCGCGAGCAGGGTTTCGAGATGGCGCAGAGCTACAGCAACGCCAGCCGGGTGTTCCGTGGGTCGGTGCCCAATGGCCTGCCATTTACCAAGGACTTGTCCTACCTCAAAGGCTTCATCATGGTTTACAACTACATTCAGTTGGCCGTGAAGAAGGGCAAGCTCGAACAGATCCCGTTGCTGTTCTGTGGCAAGACCACCCTGGAAGACATGCGTACCCTGCGACAGCTGGTCGAGGAAGGCCTGGTCGAGCCGCCCAAGTACCTGCCCGAGCAGTTCCGCGACCTCAACGCGCTGTCGGCCTGGATGTGCTTCTCCAACTTCCTCAACCACCTGAGCCTGGACCGCATTGAAGCCGATTACGCGAACATTCTCTGAGTGCTGCCGCCTGCTGGCCCTGGGTTTGATCCTGCTGGGCCTGGGCGGTTGCAGCAGCCTGCTGTTCTATCCCGAGCGCGGCCAGCCGTTCACGCCCGAGCGGGCCAAGCTCGAGTACCGCGATGTCACCTTGACCACTGCTGATGGCATCCGCCTGCACGGCTGGTGGTTGCCGGCCAAGGCCGGGGTCGAGGTCAAGGGCACGGTGCTGCACCTGCATGGCAATGGCGGCAACCTGCCTGGGCACCTGGGCGGCAGCTACTGGCTGCCGGAGCAGGGCTACCAGGTGTTGATGATCGATTACCGCGGCTATGGCCTGTCCCAGGGCGAGCCGAGCCTGCCCGAGGTGTACGAGGACATCGCCGCGGCCATGGCCTGGCTGGAGCAGGCGCCCGAGGTCAAGGGCAAGCCACTGGTACTGCTGGGGCAGAGCCTTGGCGGGGCCATGGCCATTCACTACCTGGCGGCCCAGCCGGAGCAGCGCCAGCGTTTCAGTGCCCTGGTGTTCGACGGTGTGCCGGCCAGTTACCGTGCAGTCGGGCGCTTTGCCCTCAGCACCTCCTGGATGACCTGGCCGCTGCAGGTGCCGCTGTCGTGGCTGGTGCCGGACGGTGACAGCGCGATCCGCTCGATCGAGCAGCTGAGCAGCCCGCCCAAGCTGTTCTTCCACAGCATCGACGACACCCTGGTGCCGATGGACAACGGCATACGCCTGTACCAGCACGCGCCAGCGCCGCGGGTGCTGCAACTGACCCGCGGTGGCCACGTGCAGACCTTCGCCGACCCGACCTGGCGCCAGGTGATGCTGCGTTTCCTCGACGACCCCAGCCATTTCAACGGCCTGCGGCGGCTGGCCGAAGTACCCAATTACCCTGACGAGAAGAACAAGCAATGAGTGAAGAACGCAACGCCATCCCGCTGATCCTGACCGGTGTCGGCAGCATCATCGTGACGGTGGGGGCCTTGTGGTACTACGGTTACCTGCATTTTGCCAAGCCCGAGGATGCCCTGTTGCTGCAGGACTTCACCATGCTCAAGACCATCCCCGGCGAGGACTACAAGGTCTCGCTGGACCCGGCGCCACAAGTGGCCCAATGCGTCGATGGTGTGCTGGTGCTGTTCGACACCCAGCAGAAAGGCCTGACCGGGGTGCTGGTGGACAACCGCAAGCGCGCGGTGCGTTGCATGGGCGAGGAAACCCCGCAGCAGGTGCAGTGAGCCATTATCTTTGCTGCCTGTACTGGCCCTTTCGCGGCTGAAGCCGCTCCTACAGGGACCGCGCCAGTCACTGTGGGAGCGGCTTTAGCCGCGAAGAGGCCGGAACAGGCAAAAGAAAGCCCCGCTTCGATCGCGGGGCTTGTCAGTTCAGCTAGCCAGCCTTACTGCTGTACCTGGCTCACCGAGCGCGGCGCCACCGGCTGGTTGTCGTTGGAGATGGTCACCTCCACCCGACGGTTCTGCGCACGCCCCGAATTGCTCGAGTTGTCCGCTACCGGATACTCCTTGCCATAGCCCTGGGCGACGATGCGCGCCGGGTCGACGCCGGCACGTACCAGTGCCATGCGCACGCTGTTGGCGCGGCGCTCCGACAGGCCCTGGTTGTAGTTGGCCGAGCCGACGCTGTCGGTGTAACCCTCGACGATCACCTTGCGTTCCGGGTTTTCCTGGAGGAACTGTGCCAGCTTGGTGACGTTCGGGTAGGCGTTGCTCTTGAGTTCGGCCTTGTTGAAGTCGAACAGCACGTCACCGAAGGTGACCAGCGTGCCGCGGTCGGTCTGCTTGGCGTTGAGGCTGTCCTGCAGCTTGGCGATCTGTGCGTCGCGGGCGTCCAGCTTGGCCTGGGCGCGCTGGGCCGAGGCGTTCTTTAGTTCGCCTTCGGCAGTGCGCAGGGCGATGGTCTGCTTGGCCACTTCGACGCGCTGGTTGGTCAGGTAGGCCAACTGGTCGACCTTCTTCTCGTCTTCACGGTCCATGTAGGCCTTGTCGGCCTTGTTCAGCCAGTCCTGGGCGTCCTTGGTCTCCAGCGCGGCAACCTTGCTCGATTGCGGGTCGCTCTGCAGCGAGGAGAAGTTGGTGCGGGCCGATTCGAGGTTGGCGTTAGGGTCGTGCGAGCAGGCAGCAAGGCCGACGCTCAGGGCCAGCAGGGCGGGAATCATGACGTAGTTGCGCATAGTGTTCATCCTTTGATCGTGTGCGAAGGCCGAGGTGGGCGGGGCAGGGCTCACTGAGCGCTGCGCAGGCCTTCCTCACGTACGTCCTGAACGCCCTGGCGGGCATCCTGCACGGCCTTCTGGGCCTTGGCCGCCTGGGCCTTGCGTTCGGCGAGGCGGGCGTCCCACTCGGCCTGTTCGGCCAGGCGCCTGGCGTCGTCGTACTTCTTGTCATGCATGGCGATCTCGGCCTGCTTGAACTTGTCCTGTGCCGCTTTCATTTCCACGGCGGCGAACTCGGTGCCGCCAGCGCTGACGGCGGAGTTCACGGCGGACTGGGTGACTGCATACTGCTCGGTGGGCGGGTTGCCCGCACAGCCGGCCAGGACCAGGCTGCTGCCCAGGGCCAGCGCTGCCAGCTTGAACCCGCGCACATGAGTGGATGAGGGTTTGTAGATGCGGGTGTTCTTGGTGGTCAGTTCCATTGGATCACTCCTGTTTACGACGTTGTCCGTAGCAGTCCATCGCTCGTTCCCTGACACGTGCACGCGCTTCAGCTCAACGGTGCACAACGGCAGGTGTGCAGGGTTTTAGCGTGATGGCTATTGGCTGTGACTGGCGCGTTTTTCGGATAGTTCAGAAAAAATCATCCTGAGCGGATAACTATTTCTGACTAATCGGTCAGTGCGATTCGCCCGGAACTTTCGCGGGGCGTAGCGGTATTCCGGGCCTTTGCCAGGCCCGGAGCGGGGGGCAGTGGGTTACTTCTCGCTGTCGGCTGCTGGGTTGCTCAGGGCGTGCAGATGCTGCCGCGAAAGTGACAGAAAGCGCGGAGTAGGACCGATGTCCTCGTACAGCGGGTCGCCTTCCTCGTCGGTGGCAATGACCTGGCGGCCTTGCACATAGGGGAAGCTGGCTTCCAGTTCCTCGAGGGCTGCCGCGACCAGCTCACCGAGCAGTTCCTCGGCGGTGCGCTTGGGGTACATGTCGATCAGCGCGGCCAGGCGCGCTTCGGACTCAAGGTCCAGATGCAGGACATGGCCCGTGGGGCTGAGGGTACCGGCGGCATTCTGTTCCCAGTGCTGGGCGAGTTCACGGATTTTCATGCTGACCTCTGTTGACGCCTGAAAGGGCTGCAATGCATGGGAGTGTCGTGCTTTCACTTTAGTTTGCTTTGGCCGATCACGGCTTGCCATCGGCGCCTGGCTGTGGGCACTCTTGGGGCGAACACCGCGCACCCCTGTGGGAGCGGGTTCACCCGCGAACACCGGCGCAGCCGGTGCCAGGCACCGCGCTGGATGCTTCGCGGGTGAACCCGCTCCCACAGGGGCTCGCGTAAAGGCTGAAAAGGGATGCAATGCGCCAGAGCCGCGCCGGAGAGAGGGCCAATGACCGATATCGATGTGCGTTTGCGTGAAGATGTCCATGTGTTGGGTGAGCTGCTCGGCGATACCATTCGCCAGCAGCATGGCGAGGCGTTCCTGCAGAAGATCGAGGACATCCGCCACAGTGCCAAGGCCGACCGCCGCGGTGCCGGCGAGCAACTGAGCTCGACCCTGGCGGACCTGGCCGATGAAGACTTGCTACCCGTGGCCAGGGCCTTCAACCAGTTCCTCAACCTGGCCAACATGGCCGAGCAGTACCAGTTGATCCGCCGCCGCGACGCCGACCAGCCCGAGCCGTTCGAGGCCCGGGTGCTGCCCGAGCTGCTGGCGCGCCTGAAGCAGGCCGGGCACAGCAATGATGCCCTGGCCCGGCAATTGGCCAAGCTCGACATCCAGCTGGTGCTCACTGCGCACCCCACCGAAGTGGCCCGCCGCACCCTGATCCAGAAGTACGACGCCATCGCCGGCCAACTGGCTGCCCAGGACCACCGCGACCTGACCCCGGCCGAACGCCAGCAGGTGCGCGAGCGCCTGCGCCGGCTGATCGCCGAGGCCTGGCACACCGAAGAAATCCGCCGCACCCGACCGACGCCGGTGGACGAAGCCAAGTGGGGCTTTGCGGTGATCGAGCATTCGCTGTGGCACGCCATCCCCAGCCACTTGCGCAAGGTCGACAAGGCCCTGCTGGAGGCTACCGGCCTGCGCCTGCCGCTGGAGGCGGCGCCGATCCGCTTCGCCTCGTGGATGGGCGGTGACCGTGATGGCAACCCCAACGTGACCGCAGCGGTCACCCGCGAAGTCCTGCTGCTGGCGCGCTGGATGGCTGCCGACCTGTTCCTGCGCGACATCGATGCGCTGGCGTCCGAGTTGTCCATGCAGCAGGCCGACGATGCCCTGCGCGAGCGGGTCGGCGACAGTGCCGAACCCTACCGTTCGCTGCTCAAGCAACTGCGCGATCGCCTGCGGGCGACGCGCGCCTGGGCGCATTCGGCATTGACCAGCAGCCAGCCGGCCAGCGCCGAGGTGCTGGTGGACAACCGCGACCTGATCGCGCCGCTGGAGCTGTGCTACCAGTCCCTGCACGCCTGCGGCATGGGTGTGATCGCCGAAGGCCCGTTGCTCGACTGCCTGCGCCGCGCCGTGACCTTCGGCCTGTTCCTGGGCCGCCTGGACGTGCGCCAGGACGCCGCCCGCCACCGTGATGCGTTGAGCGAGATTACCGACTACCTGGGCCTGGGGCGCTATGCCGACTGGGATGAAGAGCAGCGCATCGAGTTCCTCCAGGCTGAGCTGAAAAACCGCCGGCCACTGCTGCCCGCGCACTTCAAGCCGCAGGCCGATACCGCCGAGGTACTGGCCACCTGCCGCGAAATTGCCGCTGCGCCAGCCGCCTCGCTGGGCTCTTACGTCATCTCCATGGCCGGTGCTGCCTCGGATGTGCTGGCGGTGCAGCTGCTGTTGAAGGAGGCCGGCCTGACTCGGCCCATGCGCGTGGTGCCGCTGTTCGAGACCCTGGCCGACCTCGACAATGCCGGCCCGGTGATGCAGCGCCTGCTCGGCCTGCCAGGCTACCGCGCCAACCTGCGCGGCCCGCAGGAAGTGATGATCGGCTATTCCGACTCGGCCAAGGACGCTGGTACCACGGCTGCAGCCTGGGCGCAGTACCGGGCCCAGGAAAACCTGGTGCGTATCTGCGCCGAGCACCAGGTCGAGTTGCTGCTGTTCCACGGCCGTGGCGGCACGGTAGGCCGCGGCGGCGGCCCGGCCCACGCAGCGATCCTGTCGCAGCCACCGGGGTCGGTGGCGGGGCGCTTCCGCACCACCGAGCAGGGCGAGATGATCCGCTTCAAGTTCGGCTTGCCGGGTATCGCCGAGCAGAACCTGAACCTTTACCTGGCTGCGGTGCTGGAAGCCACCTTGTTGCCACCGCCCCCACCGCAGCCGGCCTGGCGCGAGGTGATGGACCAACTGGCCGCCGATGGCGTCAAGGCCTACCGCGGCGTGGTGCGGGAGAACCCCGATTTTGTCGAGTACTTCCGCCAGTCCACCCCGGAGCAGGAACTGGGGCGCCTGCCGCTGGGCAGCCGCCCGGCCAAGCGTCGCGCCGGTGGCATCGAAAGCCTGCGGGCCATCCCCTGGATCTTCGGCTGGACCCAGACCCGCCTGATGCTGCCGGCCTGGCTTGGCTGGGAAACGGCATTGAACAATGCCCTGGCCCGTGGCCAGGGTGAACTGCTGGCGCAGATGCGCGAGCAATGGCCGTTCTTCCGCACCCGCATCGACATGCTCGAGATGGTGCTGGCCAAGGCCGATGCGCAGATCGCCGAGGCCTACGACGAACGTCTAGTGCAACCGCACCTGCTGCCTTTGGGTGCGCACCTGCGCGACCTATTGTCGCAGTCGTGCCAGGTGGTACTGGGCCTTACCGGGCAGCCGGTGCTACTGGCGCACAGCCCCGAGACGCTGGAATTCATCAGCCTGCGCAATACCTACCTGGACCCGTTGCACCGCCTGCAGGCCGAGTTGCTGGCCCGCTCGCGCAGCCGCGAAGCCGCTCTGGACAGCCCGTTGGAGCAGGCCTTGCTGGTGACTGTGGCGGGTATTGCAGCCGGCCTGCGCAACACCGGCTGAGGGTAGGCCCGGGGCGCACAGGGCAGGTGCCGTGCGGGGGATGCAAGTGGGCGAAGAGGGTGGTTGCGCCGGGCGCAACCGCCTGCCAGGCCAGCCGTAGGTGGCGCATTCCTGCAACTTTGGGACGCTTGTCTGGCTGCCGGGCGCTGTGTATCTTGAGCAGCCTTCTGACCGATTTATGGTCATACCCGATTTTCCGGACTTGGCCCTGGTCGCCGAATCCATTGAATTTCATAAAAAAATTTGAGGAGCACGAGATGCGCGTAATTCTGCTGGGAGCTCCCGGGGCCGGTAAAGGTACTCAGGCAAAGTTCATCACCGAAAAGTTCGGTATCCCCCAGATTTCCACCGGTGACATGCTGCGTGCCGCCGTCAAGGCCGGTACCCCGCTGGGCCTGGAACTGAAGAAAGTCATGGATGCCGGCCAGCTGGTCTCCGACGAGTTGATCATCAGCCTGGTCAAGGAGCGCATCGCCCAGCCTGATTGCGCCAAGGGCTGCCTGTTCGACGGCTTCCCACGTACCATCCCGCAAGCCGAAGCCATGGTAGCTGCCGGTGTCGACATCGACGCCGTCGTGGAAATCGCCGTGGACGACGAGGAAATCGTCGGCCGCATGGCTGGCCGCCGCGTGCACCTGGCCTCGGGCCGCACCTACCACATTCAGTACAACCCGCCGAAAGTGGAAGGCAAGGACGACGAGACGGGTGAAGACCTGATCCAGCGTGATGACGACAAGGAAGAGACCGTTCGCCATCGCCTGTCGGTCTACCACAGCCAGACCAAGCCGCTGGTGGACTTCTACCAGAAGCTGTCCGCCGCCAATGCCGGCAAGCCGAAGTACAGCCACATCGAAGGCGTCGGCTCGGTCGAAGCCATCACTGCCAAGGTCCTGGCAGCCCTGAGCTGATCCAGCGCCCGACGCACCTCGACAACGGCCCGCTTGCGGGCCGTTGTCGTTTGTGGCCCTGTTGCCACATGCGATCCCTGTAGGAGCGGCCTTGTGTCGCGATGGGGCGCGCAGCGGCCCCAAAAACTCAGCTTCGCCGCGAAAATTGCAGGGGCCGCTTTGCGGCCCATCGCGACACAAGGCCGCTCCTACAGGGACCGCGCCAGCCGAGCGGGCAATGGCCGTACAGCTGCCCCTTCGGGACACAACGCCGCCGCTGCTCTATACTGCCGCTCTTTTCCCCCTAGTACCTGGATACCCGTTCGATGACCACCCTCCTGGCCCTGGATACCGCCACCGAAGCCTGTTCCGTCGCACTGCTGCATGACGGCAAGGTAACCAGCCATTACGAGGTGATCCCGCGCATGCATGCCCAGAAGCTGCTGCCGATGATCAAGCAGCTGCTGGCCGAGTCCGGCGTGGCGCTGAATGCGCTGGATGCCATCGCCTTTGGTCGTGGCCCGGGCGCGTTCACCGGCGTGCGCATTGCCATCGGTGTGGTCCAGGGCCTGGCCTTCGCCCTGGAGCGCCCGGTTTTGCCGGTGTCCAACCTGGCCGCACTGGCTCAGGGCGCGTTGCGCGAGCACGGCGTGCAGCAAGTGGCGGCCGCCATCGATGCGCGCATGGATGAAGTGTATTGGGGCTGCTACAAGGCCGCCGACGGCGAAATGCGCCTGGTCGGCCAGGAGGCAGTGCTGCCGCCCGAGCAGGTGTTGCTGCCGGCGGGCAGCGCTGGCGAGTGGTTCGGTGCCGGTACCGGTTGGGGCTATGCCGAGCGCCTGGCGGTGCAGGTGGCAGCCAGCAATGCCAGTGCCTTGCCCAACGCCCTGGACATCCTCAGCCTGGCCAGCTTTGCCTGGGCACGCGGTGAGGCGATCGTTGCCGAACAGGCACAACCGGTCTACCTGCGCGATAATGTAGCGACACCCAAGAAGCGCTGAGTGTTGTTCGTCGGTTATCGCCGATGACACTAAAACCTTTTGCGCGATCTGTGGTCCAGTTATCACTCGAGCATTAGCGATGGAACCCTGATGCTGCTAAATTGCCATCATTGGTTCTGAGTGCTCATGCCATGCGTATCGACGGTTTCTCATCGCAGTCCTACCCGATCAAGCGCACCCCACGCAAGGCAGCGGTGCGTGACGAGGCCATCGATGATGCCGAGGTGATCGAGGAGGTCGAAACCGCCCCTCAGGAAGCCACCGCCCGCCGTCGCAGCGGTGGCCTGCCAGCCCGCCAGCAGGACATGATCTTCCCCCGCGCCCGTGACCGCCGCACCGCTACCGCATTGGCCAGCTACCTGAGCACCGCCGGTTTTACCGACTGGGACATGGAAGTACTGGGGCTCGACCTGTACATTTAGTGGATGAGTCCATCACCACTGCCTTATTTTCTCGGTTGCCCGTCCTGGAGCGAAAACGCCTGGCGCGACTACCTGTATCCCGCCGACGCCAACAGCAGTGAAATGCTCGGCTACTACAGCCAGGTGTTCAACGCCGTCGAGGGCAATACCACTTTCTACGCACGTCCCGCACCCGGCACCATTGCGCGCTGGGCGCAGATCATGCCCGAACACTTCCGCTTCACTGCCAAGTTCCCCCGGGACATCAGCCATGAAGGCGACCTGCGCGATCAGCTGGAACCGGCCTTTGACTTCACCCGCCTGATGGCCCCGCTGGGCCAGCGCGTAGCGCCGTACTGGCTACAGTTGCCGGCCCAGTTCAGCCCCGCACGGCTGGGCGAGCTTTGCCACTTCCTTGACGAAGTCGGAGTGCCGGTGGCCGTGGAGGTGCGCAACCAGGCCTTCTTCGCTAAGGGTGAAGAAGAGCGGTTGCTCAACCGCCTGCTGCATGAGCGTGGCGTGGAGCGTATCTGCCTCGACCCGCGCGCCTTGTTCAGCTGCACCTCTCGTGACCCCGCCGTGCTGCATGCGCAGGCGAAGAAGCCCAAGGTGCCGCCACGCCCGGCAGCCTTCAGCCAGCACCCGCAGGTGCGCTTCATCGGCCACCCGCAGCTGGAGGCCAACGAGGCCTTTCTTACCCCCTGGGTGGACAAGGTCGCCGCCTGGGTCGAGGAAGGCCGCAACCCCTACATCTTCCTGCACACCTCGGACAACCGCCTGGCAGCGGCGTTGGCCCAGCGCTTTCACCAACGCCTGATGCAGCGCCTGCCGGGCCTTGCCGCGTTGCCGGAATTGCCGCGCACCCCCGAGGTCGAACAACTGGGGCTACTCTGACCTTTCCCTGACTGCCGGAGGTTGAACCATGGATGTGCAAACCCTGCGAGCCGAAGCCTTCAAGGCCCTGCACGAGCGTGACAGCGCCTTCGTCATCCCCAACCCGTGGGATGCCGGCTCGGCCAAGGTGCTGGCCAGCCTGGGCTTCGAGGCGCTGGCCACCACCAGTGCCGGCCTGGCTTTCAGCCTGGGCCGTCCGGACGCCGAAGGCGCCTTGAGCCTGGACGATACCCTCGATAATGCTGGCGAGATTGTCGACGCTACCCCCTTGCCGGTGGCCGCTGACCTGGAGAACGGCTTTGGCGACCTGCCCGAAGATTGTGCCCAGACCATTCTGCGGGCCGCAGAAGTCGGCTTGGTGGGTGGCTCTATCGAGGATGCCAGTGGTCACAGCGATACGCCGATCTATGATTTCGGGCTGGCAGTAGAGCGTGTGCGCGCAGCCGTGCAGGCCGCACGCAGCCTGCCGTTCCCGTTCACCCTGTGCGCCCGGGCAGAGAACCTGCTGCACGGGCGCATGGACCTGGACGACACCATCCTGCGCCTGCAGGCCTATGCCGAGGCTGGGGCTGATGTGCTCTATGCGCCCGGGCTGCGTACTGTCGAGGAAATCCGCGCGGTGGTGCAGGCCGTCGCGCCGCGGCCGGTGAATGTGCTGATGGGCATGGCGGGCGTGCCGCTGAGCGTCAACCAGTTGCAGGACCTGGGTGTACGCCGCATCAGCGTCGGCTCGTCGCTTGCCCGTGCCGCGTTGGGGGCCTTCCACCGGGCCGCGCTGGAGATTCGCGATGAGGGCACCTTCGGCTACGGTGAGCAGGCGCTGCCGTTCGCCCAACTCAACGACCTGTTCCGCCGTTGATGAAGGCCGTGCTGGCGTTGCTGGCCGGCCTGTCGGTGCTTGCGGGGCTGGCCTGGCACCTGGGTTGGCGGCTGCCCGCCGCGTGGAACCCGTGGGCGCCGCTGGACGTGCGTCAGCCCCCCAACCTGCTGACCCCCTACAAGCTGTCCCGCCTTCGTGATGACCCGACGCTGTGTCGCCTGGCACTTCAAACCAGCCAGCTGCGCTACCGGGCACAAGCCGACAGTTCGGCTGCTGCCGACTGCCCATTGCGAAACGTATGGCGTATCGACGGTGGTCAGGCGCGGCTCGGCGGCAGCTTCCTGGCCAGTTGTCCGTTGGCAGTGGCGTATGCACTGTTCGAAAACCATGGCCTGCAGCCTGTGGCGCAACGGGTGTTGGGGCAGCCGGTGGCTCAGGTCGACCACCTGGGCAGTTTTGCCTGCCGCAATGTCTATCACCGCAAGCAGGGCCGGCTGAGCCAGCACGCCACGGCCGATGCCTTGGACATCAGTGGCTTTCGCCTGCGGGACGGCCAGCGCATCGTCCTTGCGCGGGACTGGCAGGCGGGCGGGCAGAAAGCGGAATTCCTTCGCCAGGTGCGGCAGGCGGCCTGTGACAGCTTCAGCACGGTACTGGGGCCGGACTACAACGCTGCACACCACAACCACTTTCATGTGGACATGGGCCGCTGGCAGATCTGTCGTTGAGCGTGGGCCCGATCAGGCGTGGGCGCGCACGTTGTTCAGCACCACCGGGCGTGCCCAGTGGATGTCGAACTCCAGGTCGGTCTGCTGCTTGGCCAGGGTGGCGTCATCGAACGGTTCGGGCGCCGGGTCCAGCAGGTTGGTCTCGAACTCGGCGATCGGCAGGAACAGCGAGCGTGGGGTAGGACCGGGGCCGGGTTCGGCAATCGGGTGACCTTGGCTCATCACCACCGGGCGTAGCCAGCTGTTGCTGATGTCGAGCTGGCGCTGCTGCTCGATCAACTCGACTGCGCTGAACGGCTCGGGGGCGGGCGGCAGCAGGTTGGCTTCGAGTTCTGCCTTGGGCAGGAACAGTGGCTCGGGCGGTGCCACCTCGGTGTCGTGTACCGGGCAGGCACGCTGGGCGTCGATCAGGGCCAGCGCACGGGCGCCGCCGATCGGCTCGCCGCTGCTCTGGTCGTATTGCACGAACGACTGGCTGACGCTGTCTACCGGCTCTTCCTGCTGCTCGGCCATGGCCCGGGCAAAGAAATCCTGCCACAGGTGGCTGACGCCCCCGAGTGCCTGGGTGTTGTGCTGACTGTAGTTGCCGACAGGCGACAGGTAGGTCAAGCCGATGGGAAGAGTATCTGACATGGCAGTCGCGCGCGTTGTGCTCTGGCAGAATAGCGGGATATTGCCTGTATCGGCCGAAGTAGCCGATACATTAACGGCTGGGTTCAATTTCTAGGTGTGAATGATGGAAGAGCAGGGCACAGGTATCCGGGTCGAGGCGCTGTCGGCTGAATTCGAGGCGCAAGCTGCTGCGTGGGCACAGCGCCTTGAGTTGCCGCTGCAGGACGATGCTGCCGGGTTTGCCGTGCAGGTGGGCGTCGATGGCTTGCAGATCCAGCAATTGGGCCCGCAGGCCCCGGGGCCGGTGCGGGTCGACTTTGTCGAAGGCCAGGCCGCGCACCGGCGCATGTTCGGTGGTGGCAACGGGCAGATGATCGCCAAGGCGGTGGGCATTGCCCAAGGCGTGCGTCCGCAGGTGCTGGATGCCACTGCCGGGCTGGGCAAGGACGCGTTCGTGCTGGCCAGCCTGGGCTGCCAGATGACCCTGATCGAACGCCAGCCGCTGATTGCCGCATTGCTGGAGGATGGCCTGGCGCGGGCGCGGTCGGATGAAGAGGTGGGGCCGATCGTGGGGCGCATGCGCCTGCTGACCGGCAACGCCATCGAGCGCATGCGCGCCTGGGAAGGCGAGGCGCCACAGGTGATCTACCTCGACCCGATGTTCCCGCACCGGGACAAGAGTGCGCTGGTGAAGAAGGAGATGCGTGTGTTCCGGCCCTTGGTCGGTGATGACCTGGATGCCCCGGCCCTGCTCGAAGCTGCCCTGGCGCTGGCCAGCCACCGGGTGGTGGTGAAGCGGCCGCGCAAGGCGCCGATCATCGACGGGCCGAAGCCGAGCCACAGCCTGGAGGGCAAGTCGAGCCGGTATGACATTTACCCGAAGAAGGCACTCAAGGCCTGATTTGGCTATGCCTGTTCGGGCCTCTTCGCGGGTAAACCCGCTCCCACAGGTGCTGTACAAACTTCAAGATCACATCGACCCTGTGGGAGCGGGTTTACCCGCGAAGAGGCCCGCACAGACAGCCTGATCTCAGGGCTGGAATGCCCGCAGGAACACACCTACCACCTCGCGCACATGCGCCTCGGCCTCATCCCCCTCCAGCGGCCCCGCGCACCCAAGCAGCAACCGGTAATCCGGTGCGCCCTTGACCAGGCAGAAGAAGTGCTCCGCCGCACGCAGCGGGTTGTCGATGCGCAGCAGCCCGCGCTCGTGCGCCCCGCGCAGCAAAGCTTCCATCCCCGCCAGCACGCGCTTGGGCCCGGCTTCGTAGAAGTACTCGCCAAAGCTCGGGTCCAGGCTGCCCTGGGCCATGATCAGGCGGCTGAGCTTGACCGCTTCATCGCTGCTGATCAGCGCCTGGAAGCCACGGGCAATGGTCAGCAGCACCTCTTCCACCGGCGCCCCCTCGGGGTACTCGAACAGCAGGTCGGGCAACTGGATCTGGCAGGTTGCCATGACCGCCGAGCAGAACAGCGTCTGCTTGTCGGTGAAGTGGCTGTATACGGTGAGCTTTGAAACACCTGCCGCCGCAGCGACCGCATCCATGCTGGTGTTGGCGTAGCCAAGGCTGAGGAACAGGGCCTTGGCTGCTTCGAGAATCGCCTCGCGTTTGGCCAGATCCTTGGGCCGGCCCGGGCCGATGGGGGCGTCGTTGGACATTGTGGTCTGCATCTGGTTGAAGAAACACCATCTTAACGGGTCAGGCGCCATCCGGCTAAAGCCTGCGGACAAAACCTGCTGTTTGTCAGCGAAAAGCTGATCGACAGTGAGGTAGGAGATCGAGTGCAACAAAAGCCCAACGCATGGCGAAAAATTGACGGGATCATTTTAGCGTTCGTAAGTTCGCACCATTCGTCGTTTAATTGACTTTTCGTCTGGTGCAGAAATGCGCCCAGGGGAGGGGGCGACAAGTCTAAGTCCTTGATTTTCAGGCCCGGGACGCGGTAAGTGAGGCGCCGATGCACACGCGCCTCGAGGCGCTGCCTTACGGCGCAAGGACCTGTCAGTCCGCGCGCTGACCTAGACTCCGCTGAAGGGCCTGTAGGAGAAGGCTTACAAGGGGAGGACATGGAGCGTTTTTCATGGGAGGCAGGAAGATGATGCCGGACCCAATAAAAATGATACGCGTGATGCTGATCGATTGTCGGCCTCTGGTGCTGCTGGGGCTTCACGACCTGATAAATGCCAGAAAACCCCGTATGGAAGTGAGTGGCCAGGCCATCACCTATACCCATGCGCTGGATCTTGCCGATCAGTTGCGGCCCGATGTCATTTTCTTCAGCTTTTTTCCAGATGCGCTGGACCCGCTCGGGGTAGTTGCCGAACTCGCGCGCACTGGCGGAATGAAAGTGCTGGTGCTCAAGGGGGTGTACGAGACCGTCCCCGTTGCCCAGGCCATCGAGGCGGGCGCGCTTGGCATCGTGCTGGCCGAGGATTCAACGGAGTCGATTATCCAGGCCATCATCAAAGTCCACCATTGCGACATCAGGCTGGACAGAGCCTGGGTCAGTGGGCTTTCCGGTTATGCCTCGGCCAGGCATATACCGTTCAGGTGCAATCCGGCGCAGGCGAAACATGCACGGCTGACGTTGCGCGAGCGGGAACTCGTCCGCGCCATCGTTGGTGACCCGTCCGCCAAGTACCTGTGCATCGCCGGGCGCCTGGGTATCAGCGAGCACACCGTGCACAATCACCTCAGCAGCATCTATCAGAAGCTCAACCTTACCAACCGCATCGACTTGCTGATGTATGCGGTGCGGCACGGACTCACCGGTGGCGAAGAGCCGCCTGCGTCCACATGGGGGGAGATGGACTGAATGCCCAGTGGCCAGGGCCTTTGGGGGCGAAGCTTGTCGTATCCTGCAAAAGAACACGCTGCGAAGGTAATGCCAGTCAGTTAGCGTCATTGGGGCTGCTGCGCAGCCCATCGCCGGCAAGCCGGGCTCCCACAGGGACCGCGAAAATCTTGAGGTCTTGTGGGAGCGGGCAAGCCCGCGAAGGGCCGCAAAGCGGCCCCAAATCGCTTAACTGACTGGCATTACTCTGCAAGGGTGGTTTCCAGGCCACCCTCGCAGCTTTTCACGCACGCAATGTTTCAGGCGCTGCCATTGAAGATGTCGTTGTTGACGATATCGACCCCGACCAGGGTGATGGTCGTCGTCTGCCCGCCGGATTCGGCAATGGTCACGATGCTGTCTGCGCCATTGTTGTCGATCGACTGGACGACGGCATTTGGATCGCCATTGAGCACCAGCGTGTCTCGTTGCCCCGCGCCGGCATCGAACCCGCTGACCTGGTAGAGGAGCTCATCGGTCGACAGGTCGATGTTGAAGGCATCGCGCTCGCCGGTCGTGCCAACCAGGGTGAAGTCGAACGGCGCGTTGTCCGGCTCGTTGGCGAACAGGTTAGCGTCGAACGTGCTACTCGCGGAGTCGCCATCTTTGTCCGTCAGCGTCGCACTGAACTGCAATTTGACGTCGCTGGCCAGGTTCTCGGTTTCCTTGATGAACTCGATCACCGGGATCTTGATGTCGCCTCGCCCCATCGTCAGTTGAACGGCGTCGATCAGCGTCGAGCCTTCCTTCTGGACCAGGAAGGACACCTGACCACCTGCCTCTGGTGTCAGGGTATTCACCTCGGTCAGGTTCGACGTCGTCCCATCCGCGTAGTAGATCCGGTAGTACAGGTCCTCGGTCGCGGTGTTGTAGCCCGCTACGGAGTTGTCGATGAAGATCTTCATGCCCGTCAACAGCGTCTCAGGGTTGATCACGAAGCTCTCATCGGCGGCGCTGATCGCTACCAGGTTATCGCCCTGGAGCAGGTTGTTGGCGACGCCGATACCGGACGTGCTGACGTTCATGGCCG
Source organism: Pseudomonas sp. B23(2017) (assembly GCF_002113725.1). Lineage (NCBI taxonomy): Bacteria > Pseudomonadati > Pseudomonadota > Gammaproteobacteria > Pseudomonadales > Pseudomonadaceae > Pseudomonas > Pseudomonas sp. B23(2017). The sequence continues at coordinate 174,404 of NZ_NEJM01000011.1, forward strand.
CAGGGTCGATGTACGACGGCAGGGGATTGGTCTGTAGCGAAGCTTCGGTCGGGTCGGGGGCCCCGAGGCCTATGCCGGTGAAAATGTCTGCCGTCGAGGCGAGTGCTTTGGCGGAGAAGAACACGATCTCCTCGGATGCCGATGGAATGGTCGGGTCGTTCGTTTTAGGGATCAGCAAGGTGCGCACAGGGTCCGGGCCGCCGGCATCGAGCGAGCCGTCGGCACTGCTGAAGGTGGTGACCGAACTGAAGCCTTGCACCAGGTCCAGTGTATAGCTGCCATTGGCAAAGGCCGTCAGCGTGTAGTCGATCGTGGTGTTGGCCGTTGTGGCGTTATTGTCGAAGTCCCCGGTCAGGGTGCCGGTGAAGTGGAACGCACCATTGGCGTCGGGCGAAGGCGACGTCTCGGTGAGTGTGCCGGTGCCGGTCGTGGTGGTGCTGTCTGGCCTGACCAGCGTGAACTGGCCACCCACCAGCGAAATGTCCAGACCGGTCGTTCCCAGGCCGTCGGCGCCGATCGTACTGTTCCAGAACCCATATTGCGGCAGGATACTCCCGGTTCCGATCAGGTTGCCGAAGGCAAGTGTGGGTCCATCATCGTGGAACACCAGGTTCTGCCCGATGTTCAGGGTGGCCTGGGCGCTGTCGCCGTCTTTGTCGGTCTTGGTCGCGGTCAAGGTCACCAGGTTGTCGGCGGTCAGAGTCTTCGAGTCATCGGGGTTGCTGGCGTCGGGGTGCACGATGGCGCGGAGCTGGTCGAGGGTAACGGAACCGTTGCTGGCGACGCTGACGGTGAACACCAGAAGGTTGGTGGTGGCCGTGCGGCCTTCCACCACGGTGCCGTTGAGCGACAGGT
>NZ_NEJM01000011.1:175586-212870 GCF_002113725.1 Pseudomonas sp. B23(2017)
GTTNAGGATGGCCTGGGCGCTGTCGCCGTCCTTGTCGGTCTTGGTCGCGGTCAAGGTCACCAGGTTGTCGGAGGTCAGGGTCTTCGAGTCATCGGGGTTGTTGGTGTCGGGATGCACAATGGCGCGGAGCTGGTCGAGGGTAACGGAACCGTTGCTGGCGACGCTGACGGTGAACACCAGAAGGTTGGTGGTGGCCGTGCGGCCTTCCACCACGGTGCCGTTGAGCGACAGGTTGACCGCCTCGCCGGTGGCCGTGTCGGTCAGGCCGGAAGCGCCTACCACCACGCCCAGGGCGTAGGTGAGCGTACCGGCACCATCGGCGCCGAAGGCCGAGGTGAAGTTGGCGGCGAAGCTTTGCGTGGCGTCGGTTGTCAGGTCCGTTTCATCGACGGTCAGGACCGGTTCCGTGCCGGTGGTGCTGATGCTTGGGCCGTCATCCTTGAACACCAGGTTCTGCCCGATGTTCAGGATGGCCTGGGCGCTGTCGCCGTCCTTGTCGGTCTTGGTCGCGGTCAAGGTCACCAGGTTGTCGGAGGTCAGGGTCTTCGAGTCATCGGGGTTGTTGGTGTCGGGATGCACGATGGCGCGGAGCTGGTCGAGGGTAACGGAACCGTTGCTGGCGACGCTGACGGTGAACACCAGGAGGTTGGTAGTGGCCGTGCGGCCTTCCACCACGGTGCCGTTGAGTGACAGGTTGACCGCCTCGCCGGTACCCGTGTCGGTCAGGCCGGAGGCACCCGCCACCACGCCCAGGGCGTAGGTGAGCGTACCGGCGCCATCGGCGCCGAAGGCCGAGGTGAAGTTGGCGGCGAAGCTTTGCGTGGCATTGGTCGTCAGGTCCGTTTCATCGACAGTCAGGACCGGTTCCGTACCCGTGGTGCTGATACTGGGGCCGTCGTCCTCGAAGCTCATCTTGGAGCCGATTTCGGCGGTTGCGGTAGAAACCTGGCGTAGCATGAAACCGCCGATATCGAAGTCGGCATGTTCATTGCCTTTGGCGTCGACGGCGGCCCCATTCTCGACGAGTACGCGGTTGTGATCCTGTGTGGTGGTGTACTCGATCTTCTGGCCGGCTTTGATGCCGGTGAGGGTGGCGACGCCGGAAGCAAAGCTGATGACGATGCTCGGGTCATTCACCGACCCGTTTGAGTTCTCGATCACCTGGCCAGTGGCGATATTGATGACGCGAACGTTGGTGATCGCCACCGACGCATCGTTGGCGTAGCCATTGACGAAATTCACGCCAGGTTCAGCGGCGGTGCTGAAGGCGCTGAGCCTGACCACGGCGCTCTTGCCGCTTTGCAACTGCACGACATCGAACGTGGCCGACCTTGCATTGAACACGGCGGTGAAGTCGACGTTAGCTTCGATATCCGCTTCGTTCTGGTCCAGGTTGGGAATGGTCACATTCTGCCGGGCGCCGGTGACGAAGGTAAAACGGACACCTTCCTGTTCCACGATCATCTGGTTGTTGGTGCCGAAGGTGGTCGGGCCGCCCGCCTGACTGGTATTGATCGTATCGCCCGTGGTGATGTTGGCACCGCTCGACTGGTCGGCCGGGTCCTTGCCGGTGGCGATGATCGTCGGGTCGGTGATGCGCAGGACGCCGCCATCATTGACGACGGTCGGGTTCGCGGTGGTGAACATAAGGAACAGGTTCTGGCCAGAGGGAGCGTTGGCCAGGCTGAATGCCAAATCCTGGCTGGTGCCGATGAACACCTTGTTCAGCAGATTGACCGCATCGTCAGGGTTGCCCGTGTTCGGGTGCTTCAGCGGCTGGTATTCCACCGTCCAGATCTTGCCGCCGCTGACGGGCGATCCGGTTTCTTCGATATAGCCCGCGAAGATGATCGCGCCTGTCGGCCCGCCAGCGCGGCCCAGCACGATGTTGTTGTTGGTATCGGTGTAGAGCAGGATGTCGACGCCATTGAGGGTATCCAGCCCGCTGTCCAAGCCATTGAGAGGCGCGCCAACGCTGTCGGTGAAGCTGATGTCGGTGATGCTGCCTCCCGGTACCGGGGTGATGCTGAACGCATTGCTCCCGGTGTTGCCGACGGCGCCGGTATAGCCGCTCAAGGCGGCACCTGCCGGGGTACCGGCCCCCAGTGTGGTCAAGCGGGTCGAGAAGGCGGAGGGCAGGGACGCCACCAGGATGTCATTGTCGTCGGCATCCGAGGCCGGGGTTGGTGTGGCTGTGCCGTTCTGCAACGCGGCCGTTTCGTCCAGCGTCACGCTCACACCGGTCGCGGTGATGATCGGCGCGCTGTCTGTGAACGAGGCCGTGGCCATCACGTCGTCAGCACTGCCTAACACTTGGTCGGCACCCGCGGCGGTCGCGCTGAGCAGGAAGGTGGCGCCCGCCGAGTCGTCGGGGTTGACGTACCACGAGGTGGTGATGCTGCCGTTGACCTGGCCGTCGAGATCGTCAGCGCCGCCGTCGGTCACGTACCAGGGGGTGTGACCTTCGCCGGAGCTGGTGGCGAGTACATCGTCGGGGGTGCCCCACAGCTTGTCCGCACCGGCGTCCGTGACATGGTCCACCTCGAATGCGACCGTGCTGCCCGCTGCGAATCCGCTGGCCGTGATGGTGGCAGTGCTGCCAGGGCTATAGTCGCTCAGGTCGGTGGTAACGGTTGGTGAGGAGATGGGGGGTAGGTCGTCGCCGGAGGGGCTGCTGTGTTTGTCCGTTGGCGAGGCGTTCTTCTTGCGAATAGTCATGGCTCTCTCCCAGGCACTGCCGGTTGTCGAGGCCAGATCGCAGGCCCCAGTTACAGGCCTCAACTATGGCGAAGCGCCATGAGCCGCGCATCGGCTGATACTCCCAGGCGGGGTGGGAGTATCGGACTACATGGCACTGGCGCCGGGAGGCCGAAGACGCACGGTCCCCTGCCGTTCAACGCGCGCCTGTCGTATTCGGCTGCAGCCTCTTCCCGGCATCCGTTGCCTGACTTAATATACTCTCCAGTACAAATATTGAATGTGCCCTCCGCGAAAGGATTCATCATGTTGCGCCATGCCTTGTCCATCGTTCTGTCCGCCGCTGCCGTGCTGTTGCTGGCGGCGTGCGGCCAGGAAGCCGCCCCACCTGCAGCGCCGCGCCCGGCGCTGGTGGTGCAGCCGCAGCCGGCCGAAGCCGCTGCCGACAGTTACCCCGGCGAAGTGCGGGCGCGCTTCGAGCCGGAACTGGCTTTCCGCATTGGCGGCAAGGTCAGCAAACGCCTGGTCGAGGAAGGGCAGCGGGTCAAGGCCGACCAGCCGCTGGCCGAGCTGGACCCGCAGGATGTGCGCCTGCAACTGGAAGCCAACCGTGCCCAGCTGGCGGCCGCCGAGGCCAACCTGTCGCTGGTGCGCGCCGAGCGCGATCGCTACCAGAAGCTGCTGGACCGGCAGATGGTCAGCCATTCCCAGTTCGATAATGCCGAAAACCTCTACCGCGCCGGCCTGGCCCGGCTGAAACAGGCCAAGGCCGAGTTCGACGTGGCTGGCAACCAGGCTGAATATGCTGTGCTGCGCGCACCCCAGGCCGGGGTGATCGCCAAGCGCCAGGTGGAAGTGGGCCAGGTGGTCGCCGCAGGGCAGACCGTGTTCACCCTGGCCGCCGATGGCGAGCGGGAAGTGGCCATCGGCCTGCCGGAGCAGCAGTTCGCCCGCTTCGCCGTGGGCCAGCCGGTGAGCGTGGAGTTGTGGTCGCACCCGCAAGAGCGCTTCCAGGGGCGTATCCGCGAGTTGTCACCGGCCGCCGACCCGCGTTCGCGCACCTTTGCTGCCCGCATCGCCTTTACCACGGCCGCCACGCCGGCGGAGCTGGGCCAGAGCGCCCGGGTGTTCATCGCCCACGAAGGGCTGGTCCCGCTGGCGGTGCCGCTGTCGGCAGTCACTGCGGAAAACGGCCAGGCCTACGTCTGGCGGGTCAACAAGGACAGCCGCCTGGAGCGAGCAGTGGTGCGCCTGGGGCCCTACGGCGCCGACAGCGTGCCCGTGCTCGAAGGCCTCGCCCCCGGCGACTGGGTTGTCGCTGCGGGTGGCCATGTATTGCGCGAGGGCCAGGAAATACGCCCCGTGGACCGTACCAACCGCGTAGTGAACCTGACGGCCAAGGAGTAAGTCCCGATGGGTTTCAACCTTTCTGCCTGGGCGCTGCGCAACCGCCAGATCGTCCTGTTCCTGATGATCCTGCTGGCGGCCATTGGTGCCATGTCCTACACCAAGCTCGGCCAGAGCGAGGACCCGCCGTTCACTTTCAAGGCCATGGTCATCCGTACCCTGTGGCCCGGTGCCACTGCCGAGGAAGTGTCGCGCCAGGTCACCGAGCGCATCGAGAAGAAGCTGATGGAAACCGGCGAGTACGAGCGGATCGTGTCGTTCTCCCGCCCGGGCGAATCGCAGGTCACCTTCATGGCCCGCGACTCGCTGCATTCCAAGGACATCCCCGAGCTGTGGTACCAGATCCGCAAGAAGGTCGCGGACATCCGCCACACCTTGCCGCCGGAAATCCAGGGCCCGTTCTTCAATGACGAGTTCGGCACCACCTTCGGCAATATCTATGCACTGACGGGGGAGGGCTTCGATTACGCGGTGCTCAAGGACTATGCCGACCGTATCCAGATCCAGTTGCAGCGGGTCAAGGACGTGGGCAAGGTCGAGCTGATCGGCCTGCAGGACGAGAAAATCTGGATCGAGCTGTCCAACCTCAAGCTGGCCACCCTCGGCGTGCCGCTGGAGGCCGTGCAGCAGGCCCTGCAGGAGCAGAATGCGGTCAGCACCGCCGGCTTCTTCGAAACGCCCAGCGAGCGCCTGCAACTGCGGGTGAGCGGGCGCTTCGACAGCGTCGAGCAGATTCGCCAGTTCCCCATCCGCGTGGGTGACCGCACCTTCCGTATCGGCGATGTGGCCGAGGTGCACCGCGGCTTCAACGACCCGCCCGCACCGCGCATGCGCTTCATGGGCGAGGATGCCATTGGCCTGGCGGTGTCGATGAAGGACGGCGGCGACATCCTGGTGCTGGGCAAGGCATTGGAAAGCGAGTTCGAACGCCTGGCGCGCAGCCTGCCGGCCGGCATGGAGCTGCGCAAGGTCTCGGACCAGCCGGCGGCGGTCAAGGCTGGCGTGGGCGAGTTTGTCCAGGTGCTGGTCGAGGCGCTGGTCATCGTGCTGCTGGTGAGCTTCTTCTCGCTGGGCCTGCGCACGGGGCTGGTGGTGGCGCTGGCCATCCCGCTGGTGCTGGCCATGACCTTCGCCGCCATGCACTACTTCGGCATCGGCCTGCACAAGATCTCCCTTGGCGCGCTGGTGCTGGCCTTGGGCTTGTTGGTCGATGATGCGATCATTGCCGTGGAAATGATGGCGATCAAGATGGAGCAGGGCTACGACCGCCTCAAGGCGGCCAGCTACGCCTGGAGCAGCACCGCCTTCCCGATGCTCACCGGTACCCTGATCACGGCGGCGGGCTTCCTGCCCATTGCCACGGCAGCCTCCAGTACGGGCGAATACACCCGTTCGATCTTCCAGGTGGTGACCATCGCCTTGCTGACCTCCTGGGTGGCCGCCGTGGTATTCGTGCCATACCTGGGCGAGCGCCTGCTGCCGGACCTGGCCAGGCTGCATGCCGCGCGCCATGGCAAGGACGGCCACGCGCCAGACCCTTACGCCACACCGTTCTACCAGCGTGTACGGCGTGTGGTGGAGTGGTGCGTGCGGCGGCGCAAGACGGTGATCCTGCTGACCATTGCCGCCTTTGTCGGCAGTATCCTGCTGTTCCGCTTCGTGCCCCAGCAGTTCTTCCCGGCCTCCGGGCGCCCGGAGTTGATGGTCGACCTGAAACTGGCCGAGGGTGCCTCGCTGGCCAACACCGCCGAGCGGGTCAAGCAACTGGAGGCGTTGCTCAAGCAGCAGGAGGGTATCGACAACTACGTGGCCTATGTGGGCACCGGTTCGCCGCGTTTCTACCTGCCGCTGGACCAGCAGCTGCCGGCGGCCAGCTTCGCCCAGTTCGTGGTACTGGCCAAGTCGATGGAAGACCGCGAGCGCCTGCGCAGCTGGCTGATCAGCACCGTGGACCAGCAGTTCCCCGACCTGCGTGCCCGGGTCACCCGCCTGGAAAACGGCCCGCCCGTGGGTTACCCGGTGCAGTTCCGGGTGACTGGCGAGCACATCGAGAAGGCCCGTGCGCTGGCCCGCGAGGTGGCCGACAAGGTGCGCCAGAACCCGCATGTGGTGAACGTTCACCTGGACTGGGAAGAGCCAAGCAAGGCGGTGTTCCTCGAGATCGACCAGGACCGCGCCCGCGCCCTGGGCGTGAGCACCGCGCACCTGTCGAGCTTCCTGCAAAGCTCGCTGACCGGCACCACGGTCAGCCAGTACCGCGAGGACAACGAGCTGATCGAGATCCTGCTGCGCGGCACCCGCCAGGAACGCAACGAGCTGGGCAACCTCGGCAGCCTGGCATTGCCGACCGACAATGGCCAGAGCGTGGCGCTGTCGCAGGTTGCGACTCTGGAGTACGGCTTCGAGGAAGGCATCATCTGGCACCGTAACCGCTTGCCGACGGTGACCGTGCGCGCCGATATCTACGACAAGGAGCAGCCGGCGACGCTGGTGAAGCAGATAGAACCGACCCTGCATGACATCCGCGCCAAGCTGCCGGATGGCTATTTGTTGGAGGTGGGCGGCACGGTGGAGGACTCAGAGCGCGGGCAGAAGTCGGTGAATGCCGGCATGCCGCTGTTCGTGGTGGTGGTGCTGAGCTTGCTGATGATCCAGCTGCGCAGCTTCTCGCGCACGGTGATGGTGTTCCTCACCGCGCCGCTGGGGCTGATTGGCGTGACCCTGTTCCTGCTGGTGTTCCGCCAGCCGTTCGGCTTTGTCGCCATGCTCGGCACCATTGCCCTGGCGGGGATGATCATGCGCAACTCGGTGATCCTGGTGGACCAGATCGAGCAGGACATCGCGGCGGGGCTGGAGCGCTGGCAGGCGATCATCGAAGCCACGGTGCGGCGCTTCCGCCCGATCGTGCTGACTGCACTGGCAGCGGTGCTGGCGATGATTCCGTTGTCGCGCAGTGTGTTCTACGGGCCGATGGCGGTGGCGATCATGGGCGGGTTGATCGTGGCCACGGTGCTGACCCTGCTGTTCTTGCCGGCGTTGTATGCGGCTTGGTTCAGGGTGAAGAAGGGCTGAACGTCGCAGGGGAGGGCTTCGCCCTCGAATCGCCGGCAAGCCAGCTCCCACAGAACTGCACATAACTCATTAGCAGGGACACTGTGGGAGCGGCTTTAGCCGCGAACACCGGCGCAGCCGGTGCCATACACCGCGTTGGATTCTTCGCGGCTAAAGCCGCTCCCACCTCGACCGCATTGTCCTCAAGCCATGCGCTATCTCTGTGGGAGCTGGCTTGCCGGCGATGGGCTGCAAAGCAGCCCCCAGGGCCATCACAGGGCGCCGAAGACCTTCTTGGCCAGGCTGGTAGCTGCTTCAGCCGGATTCTGACGAATGCTCTGCTCCTGCTTTCCGATCATCTCGAACAGGCCATCCAGTGCCTTTTCAGTCACGTAGTTCTCGATGCTGGCGCTCTTGGCATCGACCACACCCAACGCCACGGCCTGCCCGGCAAAGTTGTTGTACTGCTGAGCCAGGCCAACCTTGTCGGTAGCCTGCTTGACGATCGGCAGGAACTTGGCGCGGATCTGCTCGCGGCTGCTCTTGTTCAGGTACTGGGTAGCCGAGTCGTCACCGCCGCCGAGGATGCCCTTGGCATCGGTCACGCTCATGTTCTTCACGGCATCTACCAGAATCGCCTGGGCCTGCGGCACGGCAGCCTCGGCGGCCTTGTTCATGCTGGTTTCCAGGGCTTCGACCTGTTCACCCTTGCCGAACATCTTCATCGCCTTGGCGGCCTTGCCCAGGTTGCCTGGCAGTTCGATGCGCACGTCCGGGTTGTTGCTGAAGCCGCCCGGGGTGCTCAGCTGCTTGACGGCCAGTTGTGCGCCTTGGGTCAGGGCATCCTTCAGGCCGCCGGTGGCGTCTTTCTGGGACAGGTCGCCCAGCGACAGGGCCAGGGCACTGGCCGAGAGCAGCAGGCCGGCGCACAGGGTGGTGAAACGCAGGGAAGTGCGGATCATGAAGCTTTCCTTGTAGACAGATGAATACGGGTATCAGCGAACCGGATCGACCTTGATCCGCACGGGCTGTGGGTCACTGCCGTCGAGCATGACGCCGTGGTGTTCGGTGTTGATGAACAGCAGCTTGCCGTCCAGCTCGATGCGCGCGCTTACCGCATAGCGGTGGCCGGGCTTGACCTGGGCCGGGTCGTAGGTGAGGTGAAACGGCAGCGGTACGTTGCCTTTGACCGGGCCGGCCTGGCGGGCCAGGGTCACCGCCGGGGCGTCCATCAGCGAGACGTCCTGCAGTTCCACGCTGAGGGTGGCGGCAGGTGGCAGGGCGCTGCGCTGCAGGTAGAAGACTTCGCCATCCAGGCTGGCCTGGTTGGACGGGGTGTGGCTGGAACAGGCTGCGAGCAAGGATGCGCAACACAGCATAAAGAGCTTTTTCATGGTATCTCCGAAGTCCTTGGCGTTGGCTTGTGGCCAACCCAAGGACTTTAGCGGATTTCTTCTGGTGGGTCCTTGATGAAGATGCGACAAAGAGTGGGAGAGCAAGGCGAAGCCTAATATTCAGCTGCGGCGCGGCGGTCGCAGGCTGATTGCATCCAGTTGGCAACGCTTGAAACGGCGAGGCCGCCCTGTGTAGTCCACAGGGCGGCACCGACAGGAGAGCGTTTCAGGTGGCAACCGGGTCGACAGTTACCCGTTGTATACCCGATACCGTGGCTGGTTCTATCGAGTGACGGCTGGTGTTGATGTAGCGCAGCTGGCCGTTTATCTCGATGCGCGCGGCGAGGGCATAGCTGCGGCGTGGGTCGATAAGGCTGGTATCAAACGTCAGCGGCAGATTGATCGGCATCAGGCCGCCACAGCGCAGACGCAACTCGGCAAGGCTGATGGAGCGTGCATCTGCCTTCGAAATATCGATCAGCTTCAATTCAACCAGGCCGGACGGTGCGAGCGTGTTATCGCCTGAGGAAACGATTTCAACGTCCAGTGTCTTCATTTGAGTCATGTTGGTGCTCCTTGAGAGGGATGGGCTTGGAGTAGCGCCGTGATCCTGATCCCTCCCAAGGGCCGAGAGCACCCTGAAAAACTACCTTTGCATAATCTCCACAGGCTCATCTTGGTGCAATGCCACCTGGCGGATCGACAGGCGCAGTTCCGCCGACAGCACGCGCTTGGCCACGCCTTCGGCCAGCTCGCCGAGCTTGTCGTGATAACCCAGCTTGCCCTGGGCATCTGCATGCAGCACGCCTTGCTCGAGCAGGGTCTGGATGAAGTGGCGGAACAAGGTCTTGTCGAAGAACTCCGGGGCGTTCAGGCCGTGCAGGATCGACAGGCGCTGGGCCATCATCACGCACAGGTCTTCCAGTTCTTCGGCGCTGAGGCTGTTCTGCCCGCTGTTCAGCAGCAGCGAGGTGGCCATGTAGAAGCGCTGCAGGGTCTGGGTGATGGTGCGGGCGAGCAGGGTCAGCAACACGAACTGCCGCGAGCTGGGTGCCGGGCGAATGTAGGTGTCGTTGTCCTGGCGCAGCAGCCCTTGCTCGACCAGTGCGGTCAGCCACTGGTCGATCACCGCATCCAGTTGCTCCGGCGTCCAGCGCAGGAACAGTTCGGCCTGCAGGTAGGGGTACAGCGCGTGCACATACTGGCCCAGCAGTTCGCGGCTCATGCGCGAACTGCTGAGGAAGAAGCTGGCCAGCAGCGCTGGCAGGGCGAAGATGTGCAGCACGTTGTTGCGGTAATAGGTCATCAGTACCGCGTTGCCTTCATCCAGATACAGGATGCGGCCCAGGGCGTCCTTCTGCTCGGCCACCAGGTTCATGCCGCGCACGTGTTCGATCAGCGCTTGGCCGTCGCCGTCGGGCAGGGTGGTGTGCGGTGAGTAGGGCACCTGGCGCAGCAAGGCCAGGTACAGGTCGAGCACGCGGGTCAGGGCGCGCTCGTCCAGGGCCAGGCGGCTGGTGGACAGCAGCGCCAGGGCTACCAGGTTGACCGGGTTGATCGCGGCCGCCTCGTTGAGGTGGCGGGCCACGGTTTCGCCCAGGCGGGTGGTGGTGGCGTTGAGCCAGGCCGGGCGGTACTGCGGGCCGTGGTCCTGTTCACGCCAGCCGGGCTGTTGCTGGTCGAGGAAGCCGGCCAGGCGGATCGGCTCGCCGAAGTTCACGTATACCTGGCCAAAGCGCTGCTTGAGCGCGCCGAACACCTTGAAGATATCGAAGATCGACTCTTTCTTCTTGCTGGCACCGCGCAGCTCGCCCAGGTAGGTGCGGCCTTCGAGCACGCGCTCGTAGCCGATGTACACCGGCACGAACACGATCGGCGTGCGCGACGAACGCAGGAAGCTGCGCAGGGTGATGGCCAGCATCCCGGTGCGCGGCTGCAGCATGCGCCCGGTGCGCGAGCGGCCGCCTTCGACGAAGTACTCGACCGGGAAGCCCTTGGTGTACAGGGTGTGCAGGTACTCGTTGAACACCGCGGTGTACAGCGGGTTGCCCTTGAACGTGCGGCGCATGAAGAAGGCACCGCCACGGCGCAGCAGGTTACCCACCAGCGGCATGTTGAGGTTGATGCCCGCGGCCACGTGCGGCGGTGTCAGGCCGTTGCGGAACAGCAGGTACGACAGCAGCAGGTAGTCGATATGGCTGCGGTGGCACGGCACATAGATCACTTCGTGGCCGGGGGCGATGCCTTGCACCTGCTCGATGTGGTTGACCTTGATGCCGTCGTAGATCTTGTTCCAGAACCAGCTCAGCACCACTTCGAGGAAGCGGATGGCGGTGTAGGTGTAGTCCGAGGCGATTTCGTTGCCATAGCGCAGAGCCTGGGCTTCGGCCTTGGCCAGCGGCAGGTTTTCGCGCTGCGCCTCATCGACGATGGCCTGGCGCACCTGGGGCGCGTGGATCAGGCCCTTGACCAGGTTGCGCCGGTGCGAGATGTCCGGGCCGATGACGGCGGTCTTGAGGTTGCGAAAGTGCACGCGCATCAGGCGCTGGGCCATGCGCACGGTGCGCTCGTGGCCCTTGTTGTGCTGTACCAGTTCGCGCAGGTGGATGGGCGCGGAGAACTGCACCCGGGTCTTGCGCCCGAGGATCAGCACGGTCAGCAGCCGGCGCAGGCGCCCGGTAACCGCCCAGCTGTCGGCGAACAGCAACTTCCACGGGCTGGATTCACTCGCCGGGGTCTGGCCCCAGAACACACTGACCGGAATGATCTGCGCATCCTCTTCGGCGTGCTGGCTGACGGCGGCGACCAGGCGCTCCAGGGTAGGCGGGGCGCCGCGCTTGTCATGGCGGCCGAGCCAGTCCGGGTCCGGGGTCAGGTAGAAGAACGCCGCCGGCTCTTGCAGCGGGCCAACCGCCACCGGCAGCACCGGGCGCGGCAGGCTTGCCTTGGTGCATTCATGGTCGAGCACGGCCAGGTCGGTGAGCGCGGGCGAGGGCAGGGCATAGAACACCGGGCGGCTGCGGTCGAGCTTGAGGGTTAGGGAGGACTGGTTGATGGTCTCGGAGCGCACCCACAGGTACAACAGGCGACGCAGGGCGCCGAAGATCAGGCGGCGCAGGGGGGAACGGGTCATGGGGTGTGTGCCCTGGGTGTGATTTTCAGGTGGGTATCCAGCCAATTAGTCTGCCGTATCCGCGCAAGTTCAGCAAAAATCGCCGAACGGCGCGACGGTCATCAAATTTTTTTGTTCTGTGTCATATACTCGGCCTGCCACTTGCAAGATATTTGCGCAAGCGGCGTCGACACAGGGAGGGACTCTGTGTCTGCAAGGCGATCTTCACAATAAAAATCCGGAGTAGTTCAGATGTCGTCTCGTGAGACTGGGAATGTAAAGTGGTTCAACGATGCCAAGGGTTATGGCTTCATTCAGCGCGAAGGTGGTGCGGATGTATTCGTCCACTATCGGGCGATCCGCGGTGAGGGGCATCGTACCCTGGTCGAAGGACAGCGGGTGGAATACGCCTGCGTGCAGGGCCAGAAAGGCCTGCAAGCCGAGGACGTGGTAGGCCTCTGAGCCTCTGCTGTAATGGCCGGCTGACGCGGCCTGTGTAGGAGCGGCCTTGTGTCGCGAAAGGGCTGCGTAGCGGCCCCGACAACAGGTGCCGTGCCGCCATTGTCAGGGGGCCGCTTTGCGGCCCTTCGCGACACAAGGCCGCTCCTACAGGAATCAACCTCCGGTGCGCCAGGTGATTTCCTCTTCACCGTCGGCGCTGATGCGGACCCAGCGGTCGGCATCTTCTTCCCCATCTTCCTCCACCCAGCCACCCGGCGCGCAGCGCACTTCCACGCCCAGTGCGGCAAATGCGGCGCGGGCGCAGGCAACGTCATCGGCCCACGGCGTCTGGTCGCTTTCCAGGTACAGGCTGTTCCATTTCCCTACAGCCTTGGGTAACCAGGTGACCGGAATGTTACCGGCCTGGCATTTGAAGGTATGGCCTTTCTGCTTCCATTCGCTGCATGGGCCGATTGCCTGGGCGAGCCACTCGGCAATCTGCTTGTGGTCGACGTCGGCGTCCTTCAGGTAGATCTCGATATCAGGTTGGCGCATAAGGGCTCCGGGTGTGCTCAGTCTTGGCGCACGAAATAGTCATAACGCATGGAAACCGTGACCTCGAACGGCTCGGGCTGGTCGATCACCCGGGCACGCTTCTCGGCACTGGCGCGCCAGCCGTGCGGGGTCATGGCCAGCAGGTCGGCGCGGGCCTTGGGCGCGGCCAGGCTCAGGCGGAACTCCAGGGTTTCGCTGTGGGCATGGGCCATGCCTTCGGGGACCAGGGCCAGGTGTTTGTCGTCGGCGTACGGGCGTACTTCATCGTAGAGCACTTCGCGCAGCTCCATCAGGTGGCCGCTGGTGGGGCCGACCCGCATCAGGCCGCCGCCGGGGCTGAGCAGGCGCTTGGCCTCGGCCCAGTCCAGCGGGCTGAACACGCTGGCGATGAACTGGCAGCTGGCGTCGGCCAGCGGCACGCGGGCCATGCTGGCGACCATCCAGGTAACCTCGGGCGCGCGGCGGCAGGCACGCTTGACCGCCTCACGGGAGATGTCCAGGGCGTAGCCGTCGGCGGCCGGCAGCGCCTGGGCGATCTGCGCGGTGTAGTAACCCTCGCCACAGCCGATGTCCAGCCAGGCACCGGGCTGGCGCTCGGCGGCCAGCTCGGCCAGGCGGCGCGCCACCGGCGCGTAGTGGCCGGCGTCGAGGAAATCGCGGCGGGCTTCGACCATGGCCTGGTTGTCACCCGGGTCGCGGCTGTTCTTGTGCTGCACCGGCAGCAGGTTCAGGTAACCCTGGCGGGCGCGGTCGAAGCGGTGGCCGGCCGGGCACACCACACCGTTGTCGAGCCGGCTCAGCGGTGCCTGGCAAAGAGGGCAGGCGAGCATCAGGCGAGCAACCGGACCAGGGTCTGGTAATAGATTTCGGTCAGCAAATCGAGGTCGCTGGCCAGGATCCGCTCATCCACCTGGTGGATGGTGGCGTTGACCGGGCCGAGCTCGACCACCTGGGTGCCCATGGTGGCGATGAAGCGGCCATCGGAAGTACCGCCGCTGGTGGACGGCTGGGTGTCGCGGCCGGTGACGCCTTTGATGCTGGCCGAGACGGCGCTCAGCAGTTCGCCCGGTTCGGTGAGGAACGGCAGACCCGACAGTGCCCAGTCGATCGACCAGTCCAGTTCATGCTTGTCGAGGATCGCCGACACCCGCGCCTGCAGGCCTTCGACGGTGGACTCGGTGGAGAAGCGGAAGTTGAACAGTGCGGTCAGCTCGCCCGGGACCACGTTGGTGGCGCCGGTGCCGGAGTTGAGATTGGAGATCTGGAAGCTGGTCGGCGGGAAGAACGCATTGCCTTCGTCCCAGTGCTCGGCCGCCAGTTCCGCCAGGGCCGGTGCGGCCAGGTGAATCGGATTGCGCGCGAGGTGCGGGTAGGCCACATGGCCCTGCTTGCCGCGCACGGTCAGCTTGGCGCCCAGCGAGCCACGGCGGCCGTTCTTGACCACGTCACCCAGCAGAGTGGTGCTGGAGGGTTCACCGACGATGCACCAGTCCAGGCGCTCGTTGCGTGCTTTCAGGCGCTCGACCACAGCCTTGGTGCCATGGTGGGCCGGGCCTTCCTCGTCGCTGGTGATCAGGAAGGCGACCTTGCCGCGGTGGCCCGGGTAGTCCTGCACGAAGCGCTCGCTGGCAATCACCATGGAGGCCAGGCTGCCTTTCATGTCGGCGGCGCCACGGCCGCAGAGCATGCCGTCGGCGTCGATCAGCGCTTCGAACGGCTCATGCTGCCATTGCTGCACCGGGCCGGTCGGTACCACGTCGGTGTGGCCGGCAAAGCACAGCACCGGGCCATCCTGGCTGCCGTGGGTGGCCCAGAAGTTGTCGACGTCCTCGAAGCGCATCGGCTCGAGCTGAAAGCCCACGGCGCCCAGGCGGTTCATCATCTGCGCCTGGCAGTCGGCGTCGACGGGGGTGACCGAGGGGCGGCGGATCAGGTCGCAGGCCAGTTGAAGGGTAGGCGAGAGCTCGGCAGGGGCCGTCATGGGGGACTCCGGGGCAAGGCAAGGCGGGGAAATCTGAGGGGCGTTATCTTATATCAAATGGTTTCAGGCGGCACGGTCCATTCGCGGGCACGCCCGCTCCCACAGGTACTGCACAGCTCTGAATGTCGGTGACAGACCTGTGGGAGCGGGCGTGCCCGCGAATGGGCTGCAAAGCAGCCCCGGCAATCTCAGGCCTGCTGCGCCTCGGCAGCCTTTTCCCCAGGCTTGGGCAGCGAAGACAGGAACGCCATCACCAGCGCCGCCACATAAGGCAACGACTGCACCAGCAACATTGCCACCCAGAAGCGCATGTCCGAGCTCGGCAGCCCCTGTACCAGGTAGATGCCCAGCGCTGCGCCCCACAGCAGCAACATGATGAACAGCTCTTCCCGCGCCTCGGAAATCGCCACCAGCAGCCCGTGGCTGTCGGCGTTCTTCGGTGTGCGGAAGAACGGCATGCTGCTGGTGAAGAACCCGTACAGCACCGCCTTGGCAATGGTATGCGACAGCGCCAGCCCGGCCAGCGCCGCAGCAAAGGCATCCTTCAGATTCACCCCTACCGCGCGGCGGTAGAGGAAGATGATCTTGCCGACCTTGAAGAAGAACAGTGCCAGCGGCGGAATGGCAAAGATCATCAGCGGCGGGTCGACCCGGTGCGGCACGATGATCATCGCCGCCGACCACAGCAGCGCGCCGATGGTGAAGAAGATGTTCATGCCATCGGCGATCCACGGCAGCCAGCCGGCCAGGAAGTGGTAGCGCTGGCCGCGGGTCAGCTCGCTGCCCTTGCCGCGCAGCAGGGCGCTGGCGTGGTGCTTGATGATCTGGATGGCGCCATAGGCCCAGCGGAAGCGTTGCTTCTTGAAGTCGATGAAGGTGTCGGGCATCAGGCCCTTGCCGTAGCTGTTGTGGGCATAGGCGGCCGACAGGCCCTTCTCGAATACCCGCAAGCCCAGTTCGGCGTCCTCGCAGATGCACCACTCGGCCCAGCCCAGCTCTTCCAGCACGCTGCGCCGGGTCATGGTCATGGTGCCGTGCTGGATGATCGCGTCACGGTCGTTGCGGGTGACCATGCCGATGTGGAAGAAGCCCTTGTACTCGCTATAGCACAGCTTCTTGAAGGCGCTTTCGTGCTGGTCGCGGTAGTCCTGCGGCGACTGCACCACGGCAATCTTCGGGTCGGCGAAGTGCGGCACCATGTGCTTGAGCCAGTTGCGGTCGACGCAGTAGTCCGAGTCGATCACCGCGATCACTTCGGCGTCCTTGGCGGTGTGCGGGATCAGGTAGTTCAGCGCGCCGCCCTTGAAACCGGCCAGGGGCGCGACGTGGAAGAACCTGAAGCGCTCGCCGAGCTTCTCGCAATGGGCCTTGAGCGGCTCCCACACGGCCGGGTCCTTGGTGTTGTTGTCGATCACCAGCACTTCGTAGTCGGGGTAGTCCAGCGCGGCCAGGGCATCGAGGGTCTGTTTGACCATCTCCGGCGGCTCGTTGTAGCACGGCACATGCACCGACACCTTGGGCCGGTAGGCGCTGTCGGCCTGCACCGGCAGGAATTCGCGCCGGCGCTTGTGTATCCATACCGCCTCGGCCAGTTCGTGGGCCTCGGTCAGCAGCACGATGAACACGCCCAGCGCGCCGAGGGCCAGCAGCACGCCCACGGTCAGGCTGAACCAGGTGCTGTATTGCTGGCTGTAGTCGTAGGCGATCCATACCAGCACCGACCCGCACAGGAAGGTGATGAAGGTCAGGAAGGTGCGGCCGCGCTGGCGCAGGGCCGAACCGTCGATGAACAGCACCATCAGGGCAATCATCGCCAGCACCACCGAGGCCACCGCCAGGGCGCGCCATTGCGGGATCGCCACTACCGGGCCGTCGAAGTTGAATTTTTGCTGGCGTTCGGCGTTGTACACGCCCCAGTAGGCGCCCACCGAGCCTTCGTCACTGGCCTTCCACGGCTGGTCGTAGGCCTCGATGACGAAGTAATTGTAACCACGGCGGTTGAGGGTGTTGACCAGGGTACGCAGGTAGATGGCCTGGTCGGCCTGGGTGGCATCGGCACCGCCGCGCATGCGGCCGTTGCTCGGCCAGCCGACTTCCGACAGCAGCAGGGGTTTGCGCGGGAACTGGTGCTTCAGTTCGCGGGCGCGGTCGAGCACGAACTCGACCGAATCCTTCATCGGCACGAACTCCCAGTACGGCAGGATGTGCGCGGCAATCAGGTCGACGTGCTTGGCCAGCTGCGGGTTTTCCTTCCAGATGTGCCACTGCTCACTGGTGGTCACCGGCACCTTGACCGCTGCGCGTACCCGGTCCAGGTACTTGATCAGGTTTTCCGGGGTGACTTCTTCGCGGAACAGTGCCTCGTTGCCGACCACAACCCGCACCACGCTGCGCGAGGTGTTGGCCAGCTGGATGGCCGTGGCGATTTCGCGTTCGTTGCGCTCCAGGTCCGGGCTGATCCAGATGCCCAGCGTCACCCGCAGGCCGAATTCCTCGGCCAGGCGCGGGATATCCGCCTGGGTGCCCTCCACGGTGTAGATCCGGATGCTGTCGGTCAGTTTGCTCAACTGCTCCAGGTCCTGGCGCATCTCGTCGTCACTGGGGTACTGGCCCTTCTGCGGGCTTTCGCCCAGACGGAACGGTGAATACGAGAATCCAGAGATCTGTTCTGGCCAGGCGGGGGCGGAGACCGGGCGGTTGATCAGTGCCCAGAACCCGGTGAACAACGCGGCGATGGCCAGGACCACGACCAGGTTCAGGCCGAATTTACGTGAAGACATTGTCGTCCATATGTGTCGAAGTGATAGGACATTAAAGCAGGGTTGGTAGTCTCTTTCCTAACGATGCAGGCCATGGGCCCGCTGGCATATAATGCGCGCCGGTTTTTTGGGGTATGAACATGAGCACAGAAGATCCACGCTTCGCCGGCGTTGCCCGGCTGTATGGCGACCAGGGGTTGCACCGTCTGGGCCAGGCCCATGTGGCCGTGGTCGGTATTGGCGGGGTAGGCTCGTGGGCGGCGGAAGCGCTGGCCCGCAGTGGCGTGGGGGAGATCACCCTGTTCGACCTCGACGACGTGTGCGTCAGCAACACCAACCGCCAGGCCCATGCCCTGGATGGGCAGGTGGGGCGGCCCAAAGTCGAGGTCATGGCCGAGCGCCTGCGGGCGATCAACCCGGCGTGCACGGTGCATGCAGTGGCCGACTTCGTCACCCGCGACACCATGGTCGAGTACATTACCGAGAACCTCGACTGTGTGATCGACTGCATCGACAGCGTCATGGCCAAGGCGGCGCTGATTGCCTGGTGCCGGCGGCGCAAGATCGCCATCGTCACCACGGGTGGTGCCGGTGGGCAGATCGACCCGACACAGATCCAGATCGCCGACCTGAACAAGACCTTCAACGACCCGCTGGCCTCGCGGGTGCGTTCCACCCTGCGCCGCGACTACAACTTCTCGCGCAATGTCAGCCGCAACTATGGCGTGCCATGCGTGTTCTCCAGCGAACAGTTGCGCTACCCCAAGGGCGATGGCAGCGTTTGCCTGCAGAAAAGCTTCGTGGGTGAGGGCGTGCGGCTGGACTGCGCGGGTGGCTTTGGCGCGGTGATGATGGTGACCGCGACCTTTGGCATGGTGGCGGCGAGCAAGGCGGTGGAAAAACTGGTAGCGGGGGCGCGGCGGCCCTCGGAGCGGGTCAAGCCTGAATAACTGCTTCTGGCCCACTCGGTCCTTGTAGGAGCGGCCTTGTGTCGCGAAAGGGGCGCGTAGCGGCCTCAGGTTCCCAGTTTCACCACAGAGATTGATGGGGCCGCTTTGCGGCCCTCTCGCGACACAAGGCCGCTCCTACAGGTACAGCGCCAGCCAAAACGCCACGCGATACCTGTGGGAGCGGGCGAGCCCGCGAAGAGGCCTGCACCGATTCAACGGTTGGACGCCAGCTCCGCCATCCGCTGCAACACCGCATGCAGCCCATTGCTGCGCGACGGCGAAAGCTGGCGCTCCAGGCCCAGCTGAGTGAACCACTCACGCAGATCGAGCCCGGCGAGTTCTTCACTGGCCAATCCCTGCACCCGCACCAGCAACAACGCCAGCAGCCCACGCAACAGGCGTGCATCGCTGCTGGCCTTGAACCGCCACAAGCCCTCGACCTGCTCGGCCACCAGCCATACCAGGCTTTCGCAGCCATGCACCCGGTTGGCCTCGGTCTTTTCACTGTCAGCCAGCGGTTCCAGCCGGTCGCCCCACTGCATCAGCAGCCGCGCACGCTGTTCCCAGCCCTTGCCCTGCTCGAAAGCTTCCAGCGCCTGGCGCGCCTGATCCGGCAGGGTCATCGCAACAGCTCCAGGCCTTGATCCAGCGCCGCGAAGAAACGCTGCAAGTCATCGCTGTCGTTATACAGCCCCAATGACACGCGGATCGCACCCTCCAGGCCCAGGCCCTGCAGCAGCGGCATGGCACAGTGGTGCCCGGCACGCACGGCAATGCCTTGCTCGGTCAGCAGGTGGGCGATGTCGGCGTTATGCACGCCGTCGATGACGAAACTGGCAAGGGCCGCCTGTGGCGTGCCCAGGATGCGCACGCCATCGCGGTCCGCCAGGCCACGCAGCAGGTACTGGTGCAGGCTGGTTTCATGGGCTTCGAGCGCCTGGGCATCGAGGCTGGCCAGGTAGTCCAGGGTTGCACCCAGGCCGATCACCCCGGCGATCGGCGGCGTGCCTGCCTCGAACCCCAGCGGCGCCGGACGGAAGCTGGCGCTGTGGTATTCGGCCAGTTGCACCATCTCGCCACCGAACTGCCAGTGGTGCAGCAGTTCCAGCGCCTGGCTGCGGCCGTACAGCACACCGACGCCTTCCGGGCCGTACAGCTTGTGGCTGGAGAAAACATAGAAGTCGCAGCCAAGCTGCTGCACATCATGGCGGCCATGCACCACGCCCTGGGCACCGTCGACCACGGTCAGCGCGCCTTGGGCGCGGGCATGGGCCAGCAGCGCCGGCAGCGGCTGCCAGGTACCCAGTACGTTGGACAGCTGGCTCACCGCCAGCACCCGGGTGCGCGGGCCGATCAGTTGCAGCGCCTGGTCCAGGTCGATGCGGCCATGGGCATCCAGCGGCAGCACCACCAGGCGCAGGTTGCGCCGGCGCGCCAGCTGTTGCCAGGGCAGCAGGTTGGCATGGTGCTCCAGGGCACTGACGGCAATTTCGTCACCGGCCTCGAAGCGGTGTTCCAGGCCATAGGCCAGCAGGTTCAGCGCTGAAGTGGCACCGTGGGTGAAGATGATCTGCCGCGAGTCTGCCGCATTGAGCCAGGCGGCAACCTTGTCGCGGCTGGTTTCGAAGGCCTGGGTCGCCAGTGCGCCGGGCAAGTGCTGGGCACGGTGCACGTTGGCCGCGCCATGGCCGTAGTAATGGCTCAGGGCATCCAGCAGGGCTTGCGGCTTCTGGGTGGTGGCGGCGTTGTCCAGGTAGGTCTGGTGCTGCCGTTGCAGGGCGGCGATGGCGGGAAAATCGGCACGCCAGGGGGAGGGCTGAAACATGGTCGCGGGGCCTGGAATGAAAATCGGGTCTGGCGTGGTGCCAGACCCGATCTTAACATTTCAAACGCTGAGAATCCGCTGTTCGCGAGCAAGCTCGCTCCGGCAGCGGTTGAAGGGTTCTCAGTTGTGCGCGTGCAGCGCCTCGTTCAGCTCGATGGCCGACTTGTGGGTCTTGCACTCCACCGCGCCGTTCAGCGAGTTGCGGCGGAACAGCAGGTCGGTCTGGCCGGCCAGGTCGCGGGCCTTGACCACTTTGACCAGCTGGTTGTTCTCGTCCAGCAGGTTCACCTTGGTACCGGCGGTGATGTACAGGCCGGCTTCGACGGTGTTGCGGTCGCCCAGCGGAATGCCGATACCGGCGTTGGCGCCGATCAGGCAGCCTTCGCCAACCTTGATGACGATGTTGCCGCCACCGGACAGGGTGCCCATGGTCGAGCAGCCGCCGCCCAGGTCCGAGCCCTTGCCGACGAATACGCCAGCGGAAACGCGGCCTTCGATCATGCCCGGGCCTTCGGTGCCAGCGTTAAAGTTGACGAAGCCTTCGTGCATGATGGTGGTGCCTTCGCCGATGTAGGCGCCCAGGCGCACGCGGGCGGTGTCGGCGATACGCACGCCGGCCGGGACCACGTAGTCGGTCATTTTCGGGAACTTGTCCACCGAGAACACTTCCAGCAGCTCGCCCTTCAGGCGCGCTTCCAGCTGCAGTTCGGCGAGTTCTGCCAGGTCGACCGCGCCCTGGTTGGTCCAGGCCACGTTCGGCAGCAGCGGGAAGATGCCGGCCAGGCTCACGCCGTGCGGCTTGACCAGGCGGTGCGACAGCAGGTGCAGCTTGAGGTAGGCCTCTGGGGTCGAAGTCAGCGCGGCGTCTTCGGCCAGCAGGGTGGCAACCAGCGGCTTGTGGCTTTCGGCCAGGCGGGTCAGCAGGGCGGCCTGGGCGGCATCCACGCCTTTCACGGCTTCGGCCAGTTGCGCGGCCTGGGCGTTGCTGAAGGCGATGGCCTGGTTGCCACCTTGATAACCGAGAACAGGGGCTACTGCAGCGACCAGTTCGGCGCTCGGGTTGAGCAGCGGTTGTGCGTAGAACACTTCCAGCCAGGCGCCCTGGCGGTTCTGGGAGCCGACACCGAAGGCCAGGCTGAACAGGGTATTGGACATGTGATTACCTCGTGCGAAATAGGGTAGGGGCTCAGGCCAGGGCAGCGGCGTACAGGTCGGGCTTGAAGCCGACCAGGGTACGCGCGCCAAGGTCGAGCACCGGGCGCTTGATCATCGACGGCTGGGCCAGCATCAGCTCGACGGCCTTGGCCTGGTCGAGGTCGGCTTTGCTGGCGTCGTCCAGCTTGCGGAAGGTGGTGCCGGCACGGTTGAGGATGACTTCCCAGCCGTGTTCGTCGCACCAGCGGTTCAGGCTGTCACGGTCGATGCCTTGGGCCTTGTAGTCGTGGAATTCGTAGGCGATGGCCTGGTCTTCGAGCCAGGTACGTGCCTTTTTCATGGTGTCACAGGCTTTAATGCCGTAGAGCGTGTAGGTCATTTGTGTACATTGGGGATCACAGGCTGCCCCAATCTCTCCGTTTTCCGATTTCAGTCGCGGGATTATGCGGGAACGATCCTCGCGGCGCCACGCCCGTGGTGCCCATGTTTACTGATCAAGGTATGTCTCAAGCGACCAGGCGCTGTACCGAACCGATGATCTCATCACCGTGTTGCTGTTCGGCGGTGCGCAGATCGAAGGCGGTCTGCAGGTTGAGCCAGAACTCGGGGGTGGTGTCCAGGCAGATGGACAGGCGCAGCGCCATGTCGGCGGAAACACCGCCCCGTTCACGCAGGATGTTGTTGACGGTTGGCGTGGCAACGCCTAGCGCCCGGGCCAGTGCCGCGGCGCTGAAACCCATTTCTTTCTGGAAGTCCTCACGCAGGACTTCTCCGGGATGAATCGGACGCATACCGTTCTTGAGCATGATGCACCTCAGTGGTAATCGACAATTTCAACGTTAATCGGCCCGTTGTCGGTCCAGATAAAGCACAGGCGCCATTGGTCATTGACACGGATACTGTGCTGGCCTGCACGGTTGCCGCTCAATGCCTCGAGACGGTTGCCAGGTGGCGACCGAAGGTCTCGCAGCTCTGTTGCGGCATCGAGCATGGCCAGTTTGCGTTCCGCAACTGACTTGATATCTGACCAACGCCGTGTCTTTCCATGAGTAAAAAGTGCTTCCGTGTCGGCACAGCTAAAGCTTCGAATCATGAGGCTGAATGCTTAACGTTATTCGTTAAGGTTAATTATACGACGTGATCCCAGCAGTTCAAGCCTGACTAGCGCACGATGCTCGCCAACGTCAGTCACGATTGCTGGGTATCATCATGTTACATATTCATCCGCCACCTGCGACTATCGTGCAGCGGCCCCGAATCCCCCATCGCCGCTAACATATTGTTTCAATGGCGATGTTTCGCCCTGTTGTCGTTTCTGGTTCACAAAGGAAGCTTTCCCGGATGCAGTCCGCCTACACCGTCCTCATCCTGCTGACGCTGGTCAGCGTGTCGAAGCTGGTCGGCCGCATGATTCCGCTGCCCTTGCCGCTGGTACAGATCGCCGCCGGCGCCTTGCTTGCGTGGCCGACACTGGGCCTGCATGTGGCACTGGACCCCGAGCTGTTCCTGTTCCTGTTCCTGCCGCCGTTGCTGTTCGCCGACGGCTGGCGCATTCCCAAGCGCGAGTTGTGGCGCATTCGTGGGCCGGTGGTGGCGCTGGCCGTGGGTCTGGTGCTGTTTACCGTGGTCGGGGCCGGTTACTTCATTCACTGGCTGCTGCCGAGCATCCCGCTGCCCGTGGCCTTCGCCCTGGCCGCAGTGTTGTCGCCAACCGACGCCGTGGCGGTTTCGGCCATTACCCAGGACCGCCTGCCCACCCCGCTGATGCACATGCTCCAGGGCGAGGCCCTGATGAACGATGCCTCGGGCCTGGTGACCTTCAAGTTCGCCCTGGCGGCGGCGATCACCGGGGTGTTCTCGCTGACCGACGCAAGCTTCAGCTTCGTACTGGTCGCCCTGGGCGGCTTGGCGGTGGGCGTGGCCCTGAGCTGGCTGATCGGCCGCCTGCGTGCCTGGATGATCGCCCGCGGCTGGGACGACCCGGCCACCCACGTGGTGTTCATGTTGCTGCTGCCGTTCGCTGCCTACGTGCTGGCCGAGCGCCTGGGCGTGTCGGGCATCCTTTCGGCGGTAGCGGCTGGCATGATGCAGAGCTGGCTCGACCTGCTGCCACGGCAGACCAGCACGCGCCTGCTCAACCGCAGCGTGTGGTCGCTGCTGGAGTTCGCTTTCAACGGCCTGATCTTCCTGCTGCTGGGCCTGCAGTTGCCGGACATCATCAAGGCCGTGGTCAGCCATGAACCCACCGTCTGGCCGACCCTGGCCTGGCGCTGCCTGGACGTGGTGGCGATCTTTGTGGCGCTGATCTTGCTGCGGTTCATCTGGGTCCAGAGCATCTGGCGCTCGATCGGTGTGGTACGCCGCTGGCGCGGCAAGCCGGCGCTGGTGCTGATGCCCACGGCGCGCTCCTGCTGGCTGCTGACCCTGGGTGGTGTGCGCGGTGCGGCGACCCTGGCCGGCGTGATGTCGATCCCGTTGCTGATGGGAGCAGGCAAGGCCTTCCCGGAGCGTGACCTGCTGATCTTCATTGCGGCCGGGGTGATCCTGCTGTCGTTGATCAGTGCCTGTATCGCGTTGCCGCTGTTGCTGCGCGGGGTGACCAAGAGCCCGGACGAGCGCTTGCACCAGGAGGTGCAGGAGGCCTGGCGACGCACGGCCGAGGCGGCGATCCATGCGCTGGAGGCAGAGGAAGTGATCGATAGCAATGCGCCGCAGGATGCCGCGCAGGCGACCCTGGCGACCGAGTTGAAGGCGCGCTTGATGGCGGAATACCGCGATGAGCTGGACAGCTACAACGACAGTGCCGAAGCCAAGGCGCTGGCCGAGCAGATGGACCTGCTGGAGCGGCGTTTGCGCTTGCGGGCGCTGCGGGCGCAGCGGCTGGAGCTGTATGAACTGCATCGCCAGCATCTGGTGGGGGATGAAGTGGTGCGGCAGGTGCTGGGTGAGCTGGATATGAGTGAAGCGAACCTGGGGGCAGTCAAGTAGATTGCAGGGGGCCGCTATGCGGCCCTGTGGGAGCGGGTTTACCCGCGAATCAGGCGACGCGGTGCATGGCACCGGCTGTGCCGGTGTTCGCGGGTAAACCCGCTCCTACAGGTACTGCACAACACTCGAGAGTTGTACGGCCTCTGTCGAATCAGCGGTTCTGCAGGAACTCGCGAATCCGCTCCGCCGCCTCGATGCACTCGGCCAGCGGTGCAACCAGTGCCATGCGCACGCGCCCGGCGCCCGGGTTCACGCCATCCACTTCGCGCGACAGGTACGACCCCGGCACCACCGTCACATGCTGGGCCTCGAACAGGTCGCGGGTGAACTCGGCATCGCCGCCGGGTACCTTGGCCCACAGGTAGAAGCTGCCATCCGGTCGCTGCACGTCCAGCACCGGCTGCAGGATATCCAGCACGGCATCGTACTTGGCGCGGTACTGGTCGCGGTTCTCGCGCACATGCGCCTCGTCCTGCCAGGCAGCGATGCTGGCCAGCTGGGTTTGTACCGGCATGGCGCAACCGTGATAGGTACGGTACAGCAGGAACGGCTTGATGATCTCGGCGTCACCGGCGACGAAGCCCGAGCGCAGGCCCGGCAGGTTGGAGCGCTTGGACAGGCTGTGGAATACCACGCAGCGCTTGAAGTCGCTGCGGCCCAGTTCTGCACAGGCAGTCAGCAGGCCTGGTGGCGGGGCATCCTCGTCGAAGTACAGCTCGCTATAGCACTCGTCGGCGGCAATCACGAAGTCGTGCTCGTCGGCCAGGGCAATCAGCTTCTTCAGGGTGTCCATCGGCACCAGTGCGCCGGTGGGGTTGCCCGGCGAGCACAGGAACAGGATCTGGCAACGCTTCCACACTTCAGCCGGCACGGCGTCGAAGTCGGGGTTGAAACCGTTGCTTTCCAGGCACGGCAGGTAGTGCGGGGTGGCACCGGCCAGCAGCGCTGCGCCTTCGTAGATCTGGTAGAACGGGTTGGGGCTGACCACCAGGCCGTCATCGGCGCGGTTGACCACGGCCTGGGTGAAGGCGAACAGCGCTTCACGGGTGCCGTTGACCGGCAGGATGTGGCGGTCGGCATCCAGCCAGCCGGCCGGTACGCCGAAGCGCCGCTCGCACCACTGGCCGATGGCCTGGCGCAGGGCCGGCAGGCCGATGGTGCTCGGGTACACCGCCAGCTTGTCGAGGTTGTCGGCCATGGCCTGGGCGACGAACGCCGGCGATTCGTGCTTCGGCTCACCGATCGACAGGGCGATGGCGCGCTTGTCCGCCGCAGGTGCAACGCTGCCCAGCAGGGCGCGGAGTTTCTCGAACGGGTAGGGCTGAAGCTGGGTCAAGGCATGGTTCATCGGCGCAAGGTCTCGTCAATCGTCTAGTCGTTAAAAGGTCACGCGGGTGGGGCTGGCATCGCTGGCCTGGCCGGCCTGCAGCTGCTGGACGATGGCCTCCTGCAGTCGGCTGCACAGCTGTGGGTCGGACAGCGGCTGGTTGTCGGCATCGGTGATGAAGAACACGTCTTCCACCCGCTCGCCAAGGGTGGCGATCTTGGCGTTCTGCAGCGACAGGTCGAACTCCAGGAAGATTCGCCCCAGCCGGGCCAGCAGGCCTGGGCGGTCGGGCGCGGTGATTTCGAGGATGGTCACCGGCCGCTGGGCATCGTTGAGGATGGTCACCTGTGGCGGGAAGTCGAAGTGCTTGAGCTGGCGCGGTACCCGGCGCTGGATGATGGTCGGGTAGTCCTCGGGGTTGCGCAGCGCTTCGGTCAGGCCGTCGCGAATCTGCTTGACCCGCTGCGGGTTGTCGCCGATCGAGCCGCCGTCGTTGTCCAGCACGATGTAGGTGTCGAGGGTGAACTGGCTGCTCGAGGTGATGATTCGCGCGTCATGAATGTTCAGGTTCAGCTGCGACATGGCCGCCACCGTCACGGCGAAGAAGTCGTGCTGGTCGGGGGCATAGATGAAGATCTGCGTGCCACCCTCGAACTCGCGCTGGGTGGTTTCCTTGATCAGCACCAGCGGCCCGCCATCGGCCGGCTGCTGGAGGATCGCGTCACTGTGCCAGGCCACGTCGGCGGCGGTGTGCTTGAGGAAGTAGTCATCGCCCAGTTGCGACCACAGCTGCTCGACGTCGTCCGGGTCGGTGCCTTCGCGCACCAGGATATCCAGCGCCGCCGATTGGGTCTGGCGAATCTGCTCCTCGCGGTCCAGCGGGTTTTCCAGGCCACGGCGCAGGGCGCGCTTGGTCTCGGTGTACAGCTGGCGCAGCAGGCTGGCCCGCCACGAATTCCACAGGCTGGGGTTGGTGGCGTTGATATCGGCCACGGTCAGCACGTACAGGTAGTCCAGGCGTGTCTCGTCGCCCACGTGCAGGGCAAAATCGTTGATCACCTGAGGGTCGGACAGGTCCTTGCGCTGGGCGGTGGTCGACATCACCAGGTGGTTCTGCACCAGCCAGACGATCAGCCGGCTGTCCCAGGCCGGCAACTGGTGGCGCTCGCAGAACTTCTGCGCATCCACGGCGCCCAGCTCGGAATGGTCGCCCTGGCGGCCCTTGCCGATGTCGTGGTACAGGCCGGCCAGGTAGATCAGCTCGGGCTTGGGCAGGCGGCCCATGAGCTTGCTGGCCAGCGGGAATTTTTCGGACACCGGCGTGTATTGCAGCTTGCGCAGGTGCTTGATGAGGTTGAGGGTGTGCGCATCGACCGTATAGATGTGGAACAGGTCGTGCTGCATCTGCCCGACGATCAGGCCGAACTCCGGCAGGTAGCGGCCGAGGATGCCGTAGCGGTTCATCCGCCGCAGGTTGCGGTGGATGCCGATTTCGCACTTGAACAGCTCGATGAACAGGCTGGTGTTGCGGATATCGGTGCGGAAGGTATCGTCGATCAGGTGCCGGTGCTCGCGCAGCAGCCGCACGGTATCGGCGCGTACGCCCTTGATCTCGGGGTGCTGGGCCATCAGCACGAAGATTTCCAGCATGGCGAACGGCGTGCGCTTGAACACGTTCGGCCTGGCCGCTTCTATGTAGCCGTCATGCAGGCGGAAGCGCGCGTTCAGCGGCTGGGTTGTGCCGCTGTCGTCATCGGCGAGGATGACCTCCTCGAAGTGCTGGATGATCAGGTCGCACAGCTGGCTGATGCTCATCACCACCCGGTAGTACTGCTGCATGAACTGCTCGATCGCCCGCTTGGGGTTGTCGTCGCTGTAGCCCAGCAGCGCGGCGATGCTGCGCTGGTGGTCGAACAGCAGGCGATCCTCGGCGCGCCCGGCCAGCATGTGCAAGGCGTAGCGCACCCTCCACAGGAAGTCCTGGGACGAGGCCAGCAGCTCGTTCTCGCTTTCCAGCAGGAAACCTTCGCCGGCCAGCGCGTGCAGGTTGAGGGTGCCGTACTGGCGGCGGGCCACCCACAGCACTGTCTGGATGTCGCGCAGGCCGCCGGGTGAACCTTTCACATTGGGTTCGAGGTTGTACTCGGTGTCGTTGTACTTGTGGTGGCGGGCCTTGAGTTCGGCTCGCTTGGCCAGGAAGAAGTCCTTGCTCGGCCACATGTGCGCAGTGCTGGTCACCTCCAGCATGCGCTGGCGCAGGGCCTCGGGGCCGGCAATGGTGCGGCTTTCCATCAGGTTGGTGATGACCGTCAGGTCGGCACGGGCCTGCTCGGCGCACTCGTCGACGGTGCGCACGCTCTGGCCCACTTCCAGGCCGATGTCCCACAGCAGGGTGAGAAACCGCTCGATGGCATCGCGATACTGCTCGTGTTCGGCAGCATCCAGCAGGATCAGCAGGTCGATGTCCGAATGCGGGTGCAGCTCACCGCGCCCGTAGCCACCCACCGCGACCAGGGCGATGCCGCTCTGGTCGCCCCAGTCGAACTGGTTCCAGGCCTGCTGCAGGATGTTGTCGACGAGCCAGGCGCGGGCCTCGATCAGTGGGCGGATTTCGCAGCCACTGCGGAAACGCTTGTCGAGCACCTCGCCGGCCTGGCGGATGGCTTTCTTGAAGGCAGCGATGGGGCTCGCCTTGAGGGCCAGTTCCGCCTGGAACTGGCCGCGGTCGAACAACTCGGGGTCCACCTGGGGCATCGCGTCACGTTCCTGTCGTGGGGGTGGCCTGTGGGAGTGCGGTCAGGCCGAGGTGCGCGGGATGGTGTCGTCCTTGCGCAGGGTGAAGATCTCGTAGCCGGTCGCGGTCACCACCAGGGTGTGTTCCCACTGGGCCGAGAGCTTGCGGTCCTTGGTGATGGCGGTCCAGCCGTCGCCCAGCACCTTGGTGTCGGCCTTGCCCTGGTTGATCATCGGCTCGATGGTGAAGGTCATGCCTTCCTTCAGCTCCATGCCGGTGCCGGCGCGGCCGTAGTGCAGGATCTGCGGCTCTTCGTGGAACACCTTGCCAATGCCGTGGCCGCAGAACTCGCGCACCACCGAGAAGCCGTTCTTTTCAGCGTGCTTCTGGATCACTTCGCCGATGTCGCCCAGGCGGCAGCCCGGCTTGACCAGTTCGATGGCCTTGTACATGCACTCCTGGGTGACCTTGGACAGGCGCTCGGCCCATACCGGCACGGTGCCGACGTGGAACATGCGGCTGGTGTCGCCGTGGTAGCCGTCCTTGATCACGGTGACGTCGATGTTCAGCGTGTCACCGTCCTTGAGCGGCTTGTCGTTGGGGATGCCGTGGCAGACCACATGGTTGATCGAGGTGCAGATCGACTTCGGGTAGCCCTTGTAGTTGAGCGGTGCCGGGATGGCCTGCTGGACGTTGACGATGTAGTCGTGGCACAGGCGGTCCAGCTCTTCGGTGGTGACACCGGGCTTGACGTGTTCCTCGATCATTTCCAGCACGTCGGCGGCCAGGCGGCCAGCGATGCGCATCTTCTCGATGTCTTCTGCGGTCTTGATGGTGACGGTCATTACAGGCTCTCTACAGCGCCGCATGCGGCGCGAACAAACGGGAAAGGCCGGATTCTAGCAGAGCAGGGCGCCGATCGGTCGGGATAAAGGCGGCCATGCTGCTGTCTATAGCTGGCATTCTGGCGCGAAAGCCGGGGTGCTGCAAAAACCGCTGACGGACGCAACAGTATCCGGGTTCCGTTCGGCCGCGGTCTGTGGTATAAAATGCGCCGCTTTCGGGGACGACCCCGTCAGCACTTAACCCACACACGTGTCGACACGATGACCTGGGTGCCCCGAGTTGCAGAATTCGCGGGTTGGTCATTGGGATACGTGGAGGCCCAACCCGACTTATCAAGGAACTATCATGTCCCAAGTCAACATGCGCGATATGCTGAAGGCCGGTGTGCACTTCGGCCACCAGACCCGTTACTGGAACCCGAAAATGGGCAAGTACATTTTCGGCGCGCGTAACAAGATCCACATCGTCAACCTGGAAAAAACCCTGCCAATGTTCAACGACGCTCTGTCGTTCGTAGAGCGCCTGGCCCAGGGCAAGAACAAGATCCTGTTCGTCGGCACCAAGCGTTCCGCCGGCAAGATCGTCGCCGAGCAAGCTGCTCGTTGCGGTTCGCCGTACGTTGACCACCGTTGGTTGGGCGGCATGCTGACCAACTACAAGACCATCCGCGCTTCGATCAAGCGTCTGCGCGACCTGGAAACCCAGGCCGAAGACGGCACTTTCGCCAAGCTGACCAAGAAAGAAGCCCTGATGCGCTCCCGCGACCTGGAAAAACTGGATCGCAGCCTGGGCGGCATCAAGGACATGGGCGGTCTGCCAGACGCTCTGTTCGTTATCGACGTTGATCACGAGCGCATCGCGATCACCGAAGCCAACAAGCTGGGCATCCCGGTTATCGGCGTTGTCGATACCAACAGCAGCCCGGAAGGTGTTGACTACATCATCCCAGGTAACGATGACGCCATCCGCGCTATCGAGCTGTACATGACTTCGATGGCTGACGCAGTCATCCGCGGCCGTAACAACGTTGCCGGCGGCACCGAAGTTTACGCTGAAGAAGCGGCTGCACCTGCTGCCGAGTAATTAGACGCTAGCGTCGACTTGGCACGCAAAAAGGGGGCTCTGCCCCCTTTTTGCCACCTTGAAATCCTGCTGTCAGCATCGGCCCCGCATCATGGGCTCGCTGAGATAAACACAGCGGATTTGCAGAATTGAACGCCCGTGACGAACGGGTGGAATGGTTGAAAAACTTTCCAAGAGGATTTTGAAATGGCAGCAATTACTGCAGCGCTGGTCAAAGAACTGCGCGAGCGTACCGGCGAAGGCATGATGGATTGCAAGAAGGCCCTGGAAAAGGCCGGCGGCGACATCGAAAAAGCCATTGACGACATGCGTGCCTCGGGCGCCATCAAGGCCGCCAAAAAGGCTGGCAACGTCGCTGCTGAAGGCGCTATCGCCGTCAAGACCGACGGTAAATCCGCCGTCCTGCTGGAAGTGAACTCGCAGACCGACTTCCTGGCCCTGCAAGACGACTTCAAGAACTTCGTTGCCGACAGCATCGAAGAAGCCTTCGCCCAGAAGCTGACCGACGCTGCTCCGCTGATCGCCTCGCGTGAAGCTGCTCGTGAAGCCCTGGTTGCCAAGTGCGGCGAGAACGTCAACATCCGTCGCCTGGTGCGCGTTGAAGGTGACGTTGTCGGTGCCTACCTGCACGGCAACAAGATCGGCGCTGCCGTTGTCCTGAAAGGCGGCGACGTCGATCTGGCCAAGAACATCGCCATGCACGTTGCAGCTTCGAACCCTGAGTTCCTGCTGCCATCGGAAGTATCGGCCGAAGCCATCGAGCGCGAGAAGGGCGTCTTCCTGCAGCTGAACGCTGACAAGATCGCCGGCAAGCCGGAAAACATCGTCGAGAACATGATCAAAGGTCGTATCTCGAAGTTCCTGGCCGAAGCCTCGCTGGTCGAGCAAGCCTTCGTCATGAACCCGGAAGTCAAGGTTGGCGAGCTGGCCAAGAAAGCCGGTGCTGAAATCGTTTCCTTCACCTACTTCAAAGTAGGCGAAGGCATCGAGAAGCCAGTCGACGACTTCGCTGCTGAAGTTGCCGCTCAGGTAGCTGCTGCCAAGCAGTAAGACAGCCCCGTCTGTCGCCCCGAAGAGGCTGCCCGCTCACGCGCGCAGCCTCTTTGTCAAAACGGCGAAGGGTTTATAAAACCTGCCGCCGCTGGCACCAAAACGGTGCCACGCTACAGTTAGCAGGCTGCAAACAGCCCGCACGAATTTTCTAAAAGTACGCCGCAGGAGAGACTCGCAATGGCTCAGCAGGTGAGTGGTCGCCAACCTCGCTATAAACGCATTTTGCTCAAACTTAGCGGCGAGGCCCTGATGGGCTCGGAAGACTTCGGGATCGACCCGAAAGTGCTGGATCGCATGGCCCTCGAAGTTGGCCAGCTGGTAGGGATCGGTGTCCAGGTCGGCCTGGTGATCGGTGGTGGCAACCTGTTCCGCGGCGCCGCGCTCAGCGCAGCCGGCATGGACCGTGTCACCGGTGACCACATGGGCATGCTGGCCACCGTGATGAACGGCCTGGCCATGCGCGACGCGCTGGAGCGCTCGAACATCCCGGCCCTGGTCATGTCGGCCATTTCCATGGTCGGTGTCACCGATCATTACGATCGTCGCAAAGCTATTCGCCACCTCAACTCCGGGGATGTGGTAATTTTCTCCGCCGGTACCGGCAACCCGTTCTTCACCACCGACTCCGCGGCCTGCCTGCGCGCCATCGAAATCGATGCCGACGTGGTGCTGAAGGCGACCAAGGTCGATGGTGTGTACACTGCCGATCCATTCAAGGACCCGCATGCCGAGAAGTTCGATCACCTGACCTACGACGAGGTCCTGGATCGCAAGCTGGGTGTGATGGACCTGACCGCAATCTGCCTGTGCCGTGACCACAAGATGCCATTGCGGGTATTCAACATGAACAAGCCTGGCGCCCTGCTGAACATCGTGGTGGGTGGCGCTGAAGGTACTCTGATCGAGGAAGGCCAAGCATGATCAACGACATCAAGAAAGACGCGCAGGAGCGCATGACCAAGTCCCTCGAGGCCCTGGCCCGCAACCTGGCGGCAATCCGCACCGGTCGCGCCCACCCGAGCATCCTGGACAGCGTCAAGGTCCCGGCCTGGGGTAGCGAGATGCCGCTGAACCAGGTGGCCGCGATCACCGTCGAAGATGCCCGCACCCTGAAGATCGTCGCCCACGACAAGAACCTCAGCGCCGCCATCGAGAAGGCCATTCTCACCTCCGACCTGGGCCTGAACCCGTCCAGCGCCGGCACCACCATCCGTGTGCCGATGCCGGCCCTGACCGAGGAAACCCGCAAGGGCTACACCAAGCAGGCCAGCGGCGTTGCCGAGGATGCCAAGGTAGCCGTGCGCAACGTGCGCCGTGACGCCCTGGCCGACCTGAAGAAGCTGACCAAGGACAAGGAAATCAGCGAAGACGAAGAGCGTCGTGCCGCTGACGAAATCCAGAAACTGACCGACAAGTACGTTGCCGAAGTCGATGCCGCCTTCAAAGCCAAGGAAAAGGACCTGATGGCCGTCTAAGGCCGGGGTTTTTTAATGGAAAAGACCAAGCCAGCGGCGCCGTCCTCGGTGCCGCGTCATGTCGCGATCATCATGGATGGCAACAACCGCTGGGCGAAAAAGCGCCTGTTGCCCGGCGTTGCCGGGCACAAGGCGGGTGTCGACGCCGTTCGCGCGGTCATCGAAGTCTGTGCCGAGTCCGGGGTCGAGGTGCTGACCCTGTTCGCCTTCTCCAGTGAGAACTGGCAGCGTCCCGCCGAAGAGGTCGGTGCGCTGATGGAGCTGTTCTTCTCGGCCCTGCGCCGCGAGGCCAAGCGCCTCAACGAGAACAACATCAGCCTGCGTATCATCGGTGACCGTTCGCGTTTCCATCCGGAGCTGCAAGCCGCCATGCGCGAGGCCGAGGCGCTGACCGCCGGCAACAACCGCTTCATTCTGCAGATCGCGGCCAACTACGGTGGCCAGTGGGACATCGCCCAGGCCGCCCAGCGGCTGGCGCGGGAAGTGCAAGCCGGGCACCTGCGCCCGGAAGACATCACCCCGGGCCTGCTGCAGACCTGCCTGGCAACCGGCGAGCTGCCGCTGCCGGACCTGTGCATCCGCACTGGTGGCGAGCACCGCATCAGCAACTTCCTGTTGTGGCAGCTGGCCTACGCCGAGCTGTATTTCTCCGACCTGTACTGGCCGGACTTCAAACACGAGGCCATGCGCAACGCCCTGGCCGATTTCGCTTCGCGCCAGCGCCGCTTCGGTAAGACCAGCGAGCAGGTCGAGGCTGGAGCTCGTGCTTAATGCTTAAACAACGCATCATTACCGCGCTGATCCTGCTGCCGATCGCGCTGGGTGGCTTCTTCCTGCTCAATGGTGGGGATTTCGCCCTGTTCATCGGCTTCGTGGTGACCCTCGGCGCCTGGGAGTGGGCGCGCCTGGCCGGGCTCATGGCCCAGCC
This sequence comes from Pseudomonas sp. B23(2017), assembly GCF_002113725.1. NCBI lineage: Bacteria > Pseudomonadati > Pseudomonadota > Gammaproteobacteria > Pseudomonadales > Pseudomonadaceae > Pseudomonas > Pseudomonas sp. B23(2017). Next base: position 209,348 of record NZ_NEJM01000011.1, read on the forward strand.
ACTGCGCATCGCCTATGCCGTGGTCGTCGCCGGAGCGCTGATGTTGCTGTACATCCTTCCGGAGCTGGCGCCTTGGGTGCTGGGCGCTGCGGTGATCTGGTGGGGGTTGGCCACCTGGCTGGTGCTTACCTACCCGCGCAGCAGCGAGCTGTGGGCCAGTGCCGCCTGCCGGTTGCTGATCGGCCTGCTGGTATTGCTGCCGGCCTGGCAGGGGTTGGTGCTGCTCAAGCACTGGCCGCTGGGTAACTGGCTGATCCTGTCGGTCATGGTGTTGGTGTGGGCTGCCGATATTGGCGCGTACTTCTCCGGCCGTGCCTTCGGCAAGCGCAAGCTGGCGCCTCAGGTCAGCCCTGGCAAGAGCTGGGAAGGCGTGTATGGCGGCCTGGCGGTCAGCCTGGTGATCACCCTGGTGGTCGGTATCAGCCGCGACTGGGGCTTCGGCCAGATCCTGCTGGGCCTGCTGAGTGCCGCGCTGGTGGTCATGTCTTCGGTGGTCGGTGACCTGACCGAAAGCATGTTCAAGCGCCGTTCCGGCATCAAGGACAGCAGCAACCTGTTGCCCGGCCATGGTGGGGTGCTCGACCGCATCGACAGCCTGACTGCGGCGATCCCGATTTTCGCCGTGCTGCTGTGGGCTGCCGAATGGGGTGTTATGTGAGCCGCCCGCAGCGTATTACCGTGCTCGGGGCCACCGGCTCCATCGGCCTGAGCACGCTGGATGTCATCGCGCGCCATCCCGACCGCTACCAGGTGTTCGCCCTGAGTGGCTATTCGCGTATCGACGAATTGCAGGCCCTGTGCGTGCGCCATCGCCCGGCATTCGCCGTGGTGCCGAGTGCCGAGGCGGCCGCGCGACTGCGCGAAAGCCTGGTAGCGGCGGGCTGCGCCACCGAGGTGCTGGAAGGCGAGGCGGGGCTGTGCCAGGTGGCTTCTGCGTCGGAAGTGGACGCAGTGATGGCGGCCATCGTCGGCGCCGCCGGCCTGCGCCCCACCCTGGCGGCGGTCGAGGCGGGCAAGAAGGTGTTGCTGGCCAACAAGGAGGCGCTGGTGATGTCCGGCGCGCTGTTCATGGAGGCGGTGCGGCGCAGTGGCGCCGTGCTGCTGCCGATCGACAGCGAGCACAATGCGATCTTCCAGTGCATGCCCGGCGACTACGCGCGCGGCCTGAGTGCCGTCGGCGTACGCCGGATCCTGCTCACCGCCTCCGGTGGCCCGTTCCGCGAGACCCCCGTCGAGGCGCTGCTGGATGTCACCCCGGAACAGGCATGCGCGCACCCCAACTGGTCCATGGGGCGCAAGATATCCGTGGATTCGGCCAGCATGATGAACAAGGGCCTGGAACTGATCGAGGCCTGCTGGTTGTTCGATGCGGCACCGGCCAAGGTCGAGGTGGTGGTGCACCCGCAGAGCGTGATCCACTCCCTGGTGGATTATGTCGACGGTTCGGTGCTGGCGCAGCTGGGTAACCCGGACATGCGCACACCCATTGCCAACGCCCTGGCCTGGCCCGAGCGGATCGATTCCGGGGTGGCACCGCTGGACCTGTTCGCCATCGCCCGTCTGGATTTCCAGGCGCCCGACGAACAGCGCTTCCCTTGCCTGCGCCTGGCGCGGCAGGCTGCCGAGGCCGGCAACAGCGCACCGGCCGTGCTCAATGCGGCCAACGAGGTTGCGGTCGAGGCATTTCTCCAGCGGCGTATCCGCTTCCCGGAGATCGCGGGTATGATCGAACAGGTGCTCGATCAGGAGCCCGTCGTACCGCTGCCGTCGCTGGACGCGGTGTTCGCCGCCGACCAGCGTGCCCGGGAGCTTTCCCGTGAGTGGCTGAGGCGTCACGGTCGCTGATGCAGGCCCGCCACGGTTCACGAGGGGGCTGGGCATGATGCCAGCCCGCTGAACATCATTCGGAGATGGATATGACAGCGCTCTACATGATTATCGGCACCCTCGTAGCCTTGGGTGTACTGGTCACTTTCCATGAATTCGGCCACTTCTGGGTGGCACGCCGCTGCGGTGTCAAGGTGCTGCGCTTCTCGGTAGGCTTCGGCACGCCGCTGCTGCGCTGGCATGACCGCCATGGCACCGAGTTCGTGGTCGCTGCGATCCCGCTGGGTGGTTACGTCAAGATGCTCGACGAGCGCGAGGGTGATGTGCCGCCGGCGCTGATCGAGCAGTCGTTCAACCGCAAGTCCGTGCGCCAGCGCATCGCGATCGTCGCGGCGGGCCCGGTTGCCAACTTCCTGCTGGCCATCCTGTTTTTCTGGGTACTGGCGATGCTGGGTACCCAGCAGATCCGCCCGGTGATCGGTGCGGTCGATGCGGGCAGCCTGGCAGCATCGGCAGGCCTGACCGCAGGTCAGGAAATCGTCTCCATCGACGGCAAGCCGACCAATGGTTGGTCTGCAGTCAACCTGCAACTGGTTCGCCGCCTGGGCGAGAGCGGCACCCTGCAGGTTGGCGTGCGTGAAGAGGGCGCCAGCGCCGAGCGCCAGCTGCAGGTGAAGCTGGACAGCTGGCTCAAGGGCGCCGACGAGCCGGACCCGATCCAGTCCCTTGGGCTGCACCCTTGGCGCCCGGCGATCGTGCCGGTGTTGGCCGAGATCGATCCGAAGGGGCCGGCTGCCGCTGCGGGCCTGAAAACCGGTGACAAGCTGCTGGCCCTCGATGGCGTGGCAGTGAGCGAATGGCAGCAGGTGGTCGATGCCGTGCGGGCCCGCCCGCAAGCCAAGGTTGTGGTGCGTGTCGAGCGCGATGGTGCTGCGCTGGACGTCCCGGTCACCCTGGCGCGCAAGGGCGAGGGCAAGGCGGCCGGCGGCTATCTTGGCGCCGGTGTAAAAGGTGGCGAATGGCCTGCCAACATGCTCCGCGAAGTCAGCTACGGCCCGCTGGATGCGGTGGGTGAGGGCTTGTCACGCACCTGGAACATGAGCGTCCTGACCCTTGAATCGCTGAAGAAAATGCTGTTCGGGGAGCTCTCGGTAAAAAACTTGAGCGGACCGATAACCATTGCTAAAGTGGCGGGCGCTTCAGCCCAGTCCGGCGTGGGGGATTTCCTGAATTTCCTGGCCTACCTGAGCATAAGCCTGGGGGTTCTTAACCTGCTGCCCATCCCGGTTCTGGATGGGGGGCATTTGCTGTTTTACCTGGTCGAGTGGGCGCGCGGTCGTCCGCTGTCGGATCGGGTGCAAGGTTGGGGGGTCCAGATCGGTATCAGTTTGGTCATAGGGGTGATGTTGCTCGCCCTGATCAACGATCTGGGTCGACTATAAAGCTTCGCTCAATTGCGAAACCTGCCGTCTTGTCGCGGCGGGCTGTTTATTGCCAGTTGGAATAAAAGGACTTCATGAAACGTCTGCTGCTAACTGCGGTCATGTCCGCACTGATGATCGCTGAAGTTCACGCCGAGTCCTTCACCATCTCCGATATCCGCGTCAACGGCCTGCAGCGGGTTTCCGCCGGCAGTGTCTTCGGTGCCTTGCCGCTGAACGTCGGCGACCAGGCCGATGACCGCCGACTGGTGGAG